>CBIHPE010000015.1:0-31825 GCA_966212015.1 uncultured Frankiales bacterium
GCATGATGCCGTAGCCGAGGTCGTTGTCCTTGCCGAGGACGTTCGTGTAGGTGTGGTGCAGCTCGTTGTGCGAGTGCTTCCACATGTCGGCCGGCGTCGCGTTGTCCCACTCCCAGGTGGTGGAGTGGATCTTCGGGTCGCGCATCCAGTCCCACTGACCGTGCAGGACGTTGTGGCCGATCTCCATGTTCTCGAGGATCTTCGCGATCGACAGGCCGGCGGTGCCGACGAGCCACGCCGGCGGGAACAGCGAGAAGAGCAGGACCGCGCGGCTGCCGAGCTCCAGCTTGCGCTGCACGTCGATGACCTTGCGGATGTAGGCCGCGTCGTCCTCGCCTCGGGTGTCGAGGACGGACTGGCGGATGGCGTCGAGCTCCTTGCCGATCGCCACGATGTCCTCAGGGGTGAGGTGGGCGATGGCGTTGTCGGGCTTCTTCTGGATCGCAGTCATGAGGGGATCTCCTTAGACGTCGAGGTCGCAGGCGCCGGCGGCAGCCGAGACGCAGGTCTGGATGAGAACGCCGTCACCGACGGCGGCGGTGGTGATGGCACCGGTGCGCAGGTCGCGCACAGCGCCCTCGCGCAGCGGCAGGACGCAGCCGAAGCAGATGCCCATGCGGCACCCGGACGGCATGAGCACGCCGGCGCTCTCGCCCTCGACGAGGAGGGGGACGTCGCCGGCGGCGTCGATCGTGGTGCCGGTGCGGCTGAAGGAGACGGTGCCGCCCTCGCCGGTGACGAGGACCGACGGGCGGAACCGCTCCACGTGGAGCGACTCGTTCGGCCACCAGTCGGTGAGCAGGTCGAGCATGCCGCTCGGGCCGCAGGCCCAGGCCTCGCGCTCGGCGAGGTCGGGGACGAGCTCGAGCAGCTGGTCGGTGGTGAGCATCCCGGCGGTGTCGGTGTGCAGCTCGACGAGACGGATGCGGCCCTCCGCAGCGAGCTCACGCAGCTCGCTCGCGAAGATGACGTCGTCGGAGGTCGGCGCCGAGTGCACGAGGACCGCGTCCTCGAGGTCGGTGCTGCGCAGCATCCCCATGACCGGCGTGATGCCGCTGCCGGCGGTGACGAACAGCGCCTTCGCGGGCTTGGTCGCGGGGAGGACGAAGTCGCCGGTGGCCTGGTCGAGCTGGACGACCGTACCGGCCGTCGCCCTGCGGACCAGGTGGTTGCTGACGACACCGTCGGGGATCGCCTTCACGGTGATCGTGAAGGTCCGCGACGTGGAGGACGTGATCGAGTAGGCGCGCCACTGGCGCACGCCGTCGACGTCGACGCCGATGCGGACGTACTGGCCCGGGGTGTGGCCGGTCCAGCCTCGACCGGGGAGCAGCTCGATGGTCGCCGCGTCGGCGGTCTCGGGGGTGATGCGGACGATGCGGGCGCGCAGGTCGGCGCTGTGCAGCGGCGCGAACAGGTCGACGTAGTCGGAGGGGACCAGCGGGGTCGCGACCAGCTGCGTGACGGAACCAGCGACGCGTGCGACGCGGTCGCGCAGTGCTGCAGAGGCCGTGCGGCGCGTGGGGGCGGCTGTGGTCATGCCTCCAGTGTTCCTGTGCGGAGCGGTAGAGTCCTGCGCATGAGAGGTGAGGTTTCCGCCGTTCTTTGTTCGGTGGGAACAAGATGACGGAGCTTGCGCTCGAACGGGGCGTGCTGGAGGCGCTGCACGAGCAGCTGCCCGGCGTCGCCGAGCGGACGGTCGCCGCGGTCACGAGCGAGGTGCCTGAGTACGCCGACGCCTTCAGCGGCGAGATGGGCGCCACGATCCAGGGCGCGGTGCAGTTCGCGCTGGCCGGATTCCTCCGGCTCGCCTCTCGCTCGGACGGCCTGAGCCCGCTCGGTGCGGCAAGGCAGGGGGCGTACGACCTGGGCCGCGGCGAGGCGCGCAGCGGCCGGACGGTCGACGCGCTGCTCTCGGCGTACCGGGTGGGCGCGCGGTGCGCCTGGCGCGAGATGTCGACCACCGCCGTCGAGTCGGGGGTGCCGGGCGCGGCCGTCGCCCAGTTCGCGGAGCTGGTCTTCGCCTACATCGACGACCTGTCCGCGGCCAGCGTCGCGGGGCACAACGACGAGCTCGCGACGTCGGGCCGGGTGCGGCAGCGCTACCGCGAGCGGCTGGGGCTCACGCTTCTCAACGGCGCACCCTCGGACGCCCTGGCCGAAGGGGCGCAGCGGGCCGACTGGGAGCCGCCCAAGCACCTCACCGTCGTGCTCGTCCCGTCGGGCCGCACGCGCGACACGATGGCCGTGCTCGACACCCGCACGCTCGTCGTGCCCGGCGATCTCGTCGGTCTCGACCAGACGGACGTCCTCCTCGCCCCGGGTGCCCGCCGCGCGCTGCTCAGGTCGTTGAAGGGCAGGGCGGCCGTCGTCGGGCCGACCCGTGACTGGGGTGCAGCCGCGTCGTCGTACCGCCGTGCCCTCCGCGGCCTCGACCTGCAGTCGGGTCCTGACCTGCTCGACACCGAGGCGCACCTCGCGACGCTGGTCCTGACCGCTGACGTCGAGGCGCTGGAGGACCTGCGCGCCCAGGTGCTCGCGCCCCTGCGGGAGCTGCGGCCCGGCACGGCCGACCGGCTGGCGGAGACGCTGCGGTCATGGCTGCTGCACCAGGGTCGGCGTGACGACGTCGCTGCCGACCTGCACGTGCACGCGCAGACGGTCCGCTACCGGATGACGCAGCTCCGGGAGCTGTACGGCGACCGGCTGGCCGACCCCGACTTCGTGCTGCAGCTCACCCTCGCGCTGGCCGTTCCGAGTGGCACGGCGGCTCAGTGCAGCTGAGACTGGAGCGGTGATCGGATCCCTCCTCGACACCGCTCTCGACCGCACCCTGCTCCTCGGCTACAGCCGGCCCGGGATCGCGGTCCGGCGGCTGCTGCCCGGGTGGCCGGACGGGCCGCTCGACCTCGCGGGCAAGGTCGTGCTCGTCACCGGGGCGACGGGCGGCATCGGCGCGGCCGCCGCGGAGCAGCTGGCGCGGGAGGGGGCGGAGGTAGTAGTCGTCGGGCGGTCGCCCGAGAAGGTCGCCGGGACCGCTGACCGCCTCGGCGGCAGGGGTGAGGTCTGCGACGTCTCGAGCCTGACCTCGGTGCGCTCCCTCGCCGCGCGGTGGTCGGGGCCGCTCGACGTGCTCGTGCACAACGCCGGCGTCATGCCGCCGACCCGGCAGCTGTCTGTGGACGGCGTCGAGCTGACCTTCGCCACGAACGTGCTCGGCCCCTGGCTGCTCACCCGCGAGCTCGCGCCTGCTCTCGCGGGTGGCCGCGTCGTCAACGTCAGCTCCGGGGGCATGTACGGCCAGCGGCTGGACGAGGACCTGCTGAACGAGGACTACGAGCCGGTGAAGGCCTACGCCCGGACGAAGCGCGCCGAGGTGGTGCTCACGGAGATGTGGGCTGAGCGGCTCGATGGGCAGGACACCGTGGTGCACGCGATGCACCCGGGCTGGGCGCTGACGCCGGGCGTCGAGTCGTCGCTGCCGACGTTCCGCCGCGTCATGGGACCGGCGCTCCGCACGCCCGACCAGGGCGCCGACACCATCGTGTGGCTGGCCGGCGCCGAGGAACCGGGGCGCACCACCGGCTTGTTCTGGCACGACCGCCGCGCCCGGCCGACGCACCTGCTCGGCCTGAACCGCGAGTCGACGGAGGCGCGGCAGCGGTTGTGGGACCTCTGCGAGCAGCTCAGCGGCTGAGGGCCTGGCTCTCCTTCACGACCTGCTCCATGCGCCTGTCCGGCACGAGCCACATGAGGGCCACGGCGATGTAGAAGGCCACTCCGAGCCAACGGTTCACGAACGTCGAGCCGATGCCGAGCAGGTAGAGCACCGGTGACGCGTTGCCCTTCCAGTCGCGCCCGAGGGCGCGCCGGAAGGCCGAGTCCTGACCGTGGCTGCGGACGATCATCGTCTGCAGCACGTAGTAGGCGACGCCCGCCATCAGCAGGGTGACGCCGTAGGCCGCCACCGGCGTGGTGGCGAAGTGGTTCTCGCCCATCCAGCCGGTCGTGAAGGGGACGAGGGACAGCCAGAACAGCAGGTGCAGGTTGGCCCACAGGACGCCGCCGGTCACGTGGTGCGTGGCCTGCAGCATGTGGTGGTGGTTGTTCCAGTAGATGCCGAGGTAGACGAAGGACAAGACGTAGCTGAGCAGCACCGGCAGCTTGTCGCCGAGCGCATCCCACGTGGTGCCCTCGGGGATGTGCAGCTCCAGGAGCATCACCGTGATGAGGATGGCGATGACGCCGTCGCTGAACGCTTCCATCCGCCCCGTGGTCATGGGAGGAAGGTAGAGGAACGTCAGCTGCTGCGGCCCCGCACGACGGTCAGCTCCTCGTGCTCGTTGGTGCCGAGCAGGCTCTCCGGGCCGATCGTCGTCATCCAGTCGACGACGGCCAGCGACTCCGTCTCGCGGACGTGCTCGAGCAGCGCCGCCTCGAGGAGACGGCCAGGGGCGTAGCGGGCGAAGCGGTCGACGTAGCGACCGTCCAGGACGCGCACCACGTCCGCGTCGACGACCACCAGCACGTACGCGGCCACCTCGTCGTCGAGCAGCAGCGTCCCCAGGCGCAGCACGCCGGCCTCGGCGAGCCCGAGGAGGCGGGCCCGCCAGCGCCGCCGGGCCTTGCCGCTGTCCAGCGGGCTGATGCGCTGGCAGGCGCGGTCGCGGTCGCGGGCGATCGTGAGGATCAGAGGCAGCATCCGGGCGATCGACCGCCCGTCCTCGACGACCTCGAAGCGCAGGTCCACGCCGTCGGTCGCGATGCGGTTGCGCGCCTTGCGCAGGTTGCGGCGCATGGTCGGTGACAGCTCCGACTCCGGCTCCCCGACCGGCCGCAGCAACGGGATCTGCACCGGCTGCAGCGTCACCTCGGCGCGGAGGTACTGGAGCAGCGACCCGAGCGCGTCGGACGGACCCAGCGGCCCCAGGACGAAGCGGCGTCGCTCGGCGAGGAGGGCGTGGGCCACCGCGGACCCGAGGGCCCTTCCGCTGGCGACGTCCGTGTGGAGCAGGGCACCCCGGTGCCCCTCGGCCGTCCCGGCGAGCGTGGTCACGACGGTGCCGTTGACCAGGTCGTCGTTGAGCACGGCCGCGGCCACCAGCTCGGAACCGCGCGTGACGGTGAGAGCCCAGACGCCCTCGACCAGGCACTCGGCCAGCCACGGAAGCCGGGCGGTCACCGGGGCCTGCGCGGCGAGCGCGAGCTCGCCCACCCTGGGGAGCACCCCCATCACGTCAGGGACGCCGACGAGGACCGCGATGTCCAGGTCGGCGCCGACGACGCGCACGGAGGTCATGTGACCTGAGCCCCCCGCAGCCATGGGAGGAGCTCCTCGGGCGGGAGGGCCTTCGAGTAGTAGAAGCCCTGGGCCTCGTCGCACCCGACGGCAGCGAGCTCGAACGCCGTGCGCTCGTCCTCGACGCCCTCGGCGACCATCCTCATCCCCAGCGAGTGGGCGAGGTGGATGGCAGAGCGGACGATGGCGAGCGAGCGGTCGTCGGCGACCATCCGGCTCACGAACGTGCGGTCCAGCTTGAGCTCGTCGATGGGCAGGTCGCGCAGGTAGGCCAGCGAGGAGTAGCCGGTGCCGAAGTCGTCCACGGCCACCTGGATGCCGCTGGCCCGCAGGCTCTGCAGCACGTTCCGGGCGTGCGTCGGGTCACCCATGAGGACGTCCTCGGTGATCTCGATGACGAGCAGCTGCGGTGCCAGGTCGCGCTGGTGCAGCATCGCGGCGATCCGCATGGGGAGCTCGAGGTCGACCAGCGACGACGGCGACAGGTTGACCGCGACGGGCAGCATCCGCTCGCCGCTCTCCCGCCAGCTGACGAGCTGGTCGAGGGCCTGCTCGAGCACCGCGATGGTGAGGTCGTGCATGAGGCCGGCGTCCTCGACGAGGGGGAGGAACGACCCCGGCATGAGCAGTCCGCGCTCCGGGTGCTGCCACCGCACGAGGGCCTCCAGCCCGGCGATGTCACCGGTCACGGACGTCACCTTGGGCTGGTAGTGGAGCGTGAGCTGCCGGTTCCGGATGGCCTGGCGGATCTCTTCGATGAGGCGGAGCCGGTCACGGCCGTCGAGGTCGTCCTCCCCGCGGGAGAAGACGTTGTGCCCGGTCCGCTGGGCCTTCGCGCGGTACATGGCGATGTCGGCGTTGCGCAGCAGCGTCGGGACGTCCCGGCCGTGCTCCGGGGCGATGGCCACGCCGATGCTCGCGCCGAGCTGGAGCGTCACGCCCTCGATGACGTACGGGGCCTCGAGCGACTGGCGGACGTCCATGGCGACGCGCTCGGCGACGGTCTGCTCCACGCCGAGGAGGAAGAGCGCGAACTCGTCACCGCCGAGCCGCACGAGCAGCGTCTCGCGGTTGGGCGCGGCCTTCACCAACCGGTCCGCCACCGCGCGGAGGAGCTCGTCGCCCGCGTGGTGCCCGAGGCTGTCGTTGACGTCCTTGAAGCGGTCGAGGTCGAGCAGCAGCAGCGCGGCCGGCGGAGGGCTCTCGCCCTGGAGGACGAGCTGCGCGCGGTCGTAGAGGGCCCGCCGGTTCCCGAGCGACGTGAGGTCGTCGGTGAGCGCCAGCTCGTGGCTGTCGGCGAGGACCATCGCCTCGCGGAACGTGACGACGAGGCGGAGCAGCGACGCGACGACGGTCCCCGCGGCCAGGGCGACCGCGACCGGGTGCGCGCCGTGCACCAGCAGTCCCAGCGCAGCGAGCGTCGACACGACAGGGACGGCCAGCAGCGCCCAGCCGGACAGCCTGAGCCCGGTGAGACGGTCGGCCCAGCCGGGAGCGAACCCGATCGCCATGACGGCGCCGACCCACAGGGCGTCGTTGAGCCCCCCGGGCTGGTAGGTGCCCTTCGCCGTCGCCACCAGGTAGATCCCGTCGGCGAGGACGAACAGCAGCAGCCCGACGAGCATCGTCCAGATGCCGACCGGAGGTCGCCAGTGGTACAGCGACAGGGTGCCGACGACGAGGAGCAGCAGCACGAGGTCGAGCAGCGGGTACGCCGTGGTCGTGACGATGGCCGCTGCGCTGCCCGTCGTCGTGAGCACCGGACCGAGCAGGGCCGCCGCCGCGACGCCCGTCACCGCCAAGCCGCCGACCAGACCGTCCAGCCAGAGGCTCACCGTGAACCGCCGGACGTGCTGGCGGAGCAGCAGGACGATCGCCGCGAAGGCCGCCGGGTAGAACGAGAGCCAGAGCCCGTCCGCGAGCGAGGGGAACGGCTCGGGATCCAGGGGGCGGATCGCGATCGTCCAGTAGACGTTGCCGGCGCCGTACAGGGCCAGGCCCGCTGACAGGACGTACCAGCTGCTGCGGTAGGAGGGCGACCTCCGCGCGCGCACGAAGCAGACAACAGGGGCGAAGGCGTACACCACGTTGTTGAGCACGCCGTCGAGCAGCAGGTCGTAGCCCGACTGGGGGCGCACCCCTGGGATCGTCGAGACGACGAACGCGAGCAGGGCGAGCACCGCACCCGCGGTGACCGCGCGCTCCGTGCGTGGTGCGGACATGGTCAAGGCCTCTTCGCTCGTCGTCCAGGGTGTCTCGACGCGACGAGGCTTCGACTGCATGGCCTAGCCGGACCTTCTTGCTGCTCCATTCGGAGCAGCGCGTGTTACAGGCCGGCCGGCCAGGCCCCGTTCGTGAGGTGCACGTTCCAGAAGCCCGAGTCGCCGTCGGCGTACCAGACGCTGTGGTTCTTGACGTCGAAGCTCGGCGCCGACATGGCGTAGGCCCCGCTCTTCAGCGGCAGGGTGTTGGGCGCCGGCATGTTGAAGTAGGCGACCTCGCGGGGGTGGTAGGGGTCCGCGATGTTGAACACGCGCAGGCCGCTCACGATGAACGAGCAGGCGACGATCGTCGGGTCGACGGTGCGCGGGACGCCGCAGTAGTGGGCTGCGTAGCCCTGGACCGGGTAGGCGGCGCCGGGGTCGTTGCCCTGGTCGGTGGCGCGAGCGGCCGGCTGGTTGACCTGCAGGCGCATGTTGCCGGTGACGAACGGCTTCTTCTCGTCGTCGATGCTGATCACCCGGGCGGCGCCGACGGCGGAGGTGGGTGCCGTGCTCGTGCCCTTGGAGTACTCGTCGAACTCGACGAGGTACTTGTGGCCCTTGATGGTCACCGGGATGGTGTTCTGCGGGATCGACACCTCGGGCCACGTGAGGTGGCTGACCTGCGTGACGACGGGCGCCTTCGCGCGCTTCTGGACCTGGCTGACGTCGAGGATCGTCAGGCCCGGGCTGCTGCCGAGGTCGGCGCCGTAGAGGCGGGTGCCGTCCGCGCTGAGGCTCATGCCGTGGAACGTGTAGTTGAAGCTGTGCCACACGATCGACGGGAGCACCGGGTTGCTCACGTCGATGGCCGTGACGCCCGGGCCGGCCGTCGTCGAGATCCAGAGGGTGCGGCCGTCGGGGGAGAAGCCGCTCTCGTGGCCGAGGATGCCGAGGGGCGTGGTCGACTGCAGCACGGGGTGCCGGCAGTCCTGCGAGACGTCGTAGATGTCGACGACGCCAGGTGCGGTCGCGGGCGTGCCCATGCCGGCGGCAAGCAGGCCGCGCAGCGGGTTGAGCGCGAGGGACTCGTGAGGGCTGTCCATGGCCGGCGTCAGGAGCCGCGCCGTCTCGACGGGGCGCGCCGGGTCGCTCATGTCCAGGACGTGGACGCCGGGCGCCTCGTTGTCGTGGAACACCGACGTCGGGAACAGCAGCGTGCCGTCGTAGAACGCGCAGACGCGACCCGTGCGGTCGGTGTAGCGGAACGTCTTGAAGCCGCCGGTGGACCCGATGTGGCTGACCGCCCCAGCGTTGCAGGTGTAGCCCTTGACCGCGCGACCGCTCGTGTAGTCGGCCAGGGGGACGCGGCCCTGGACCTTGCCCTCCGGGCGCGAGCCCTTGCCGCACGTCGCCCGAGGCGTCGCCGCGGCCACCTTCGGTGTGGTCGTGGCCGCCTTCGCGCCGCTGTGCGCGTGCGTCGAGAGCCAGCCGGTGAGCGCCTGGGCGCTGACGGAGGGGGAGCCGGACGCGGCGGCGATGCCGACACCGGCGAGCACGGTGGCGACGCCGAGCGCGACGGAGCGACGGGGGCTGAGGATCACGTGGGGTCCTTCGGAGGAGGGGACACGGACGTGTTTCGACGCCGTTCCGGTCTCTCCTCCCAACGACCGCGCTGGGCAGGAGTGACGGCAACCACGGCGAAACACAGGGCTCTAGGAGGTGAGCTCCGTGACACCTGGCAGGTCGGACCAGAAGCCGATCTCGTCCAGGTGCCGGACCAGGCGGTGGTGACCGTCGAGGATGTGCGCCTCGACCGCGACGCGGGCCGCCTCGGCGTCGCCGTCCCGCAGTGCCGTCAGGATCCGCTTGTGGTCGCGGTCGACCGCCCGTCGCCAGTGGGCGTCGGCGGTGAAGAACCGGCGCGGGAGGTACTGGGTCGCGCTCCGCAGCACGTAGGCGAGCTTGCGGGACTCCGCGGCCACGTTGATGGTGCGGTGGAAGTGGTACTCGAGGACCTCGATCTGGTCCGACGCCTGCGCCTCGACCGCCTGGTGGAGCAGGCCGTTGATCTCGGTCAGCGCCGTCAGCCCTTCGGCACCGATGCGCGTGGCAGCGCGGGCGGCGAGCTCACCGCCCAGGCGCGACTGCAGCTCGAACAGGTCCTGCACGTCGACCCTGGTGAGCGGCGAGACGACGAAGCCGCGGCGGGGGAGCAGCCGGACGACGTCCTCCCCGCGCAGCTGCAGCAGGGCCTCGCGCACCGGCGTCACGCTCACCCCGAGCCGCTGGGCGACCGCCTCCAGCCGGATGAACTGCCCGGGCCTCAGCACCCCGGCCATGACCTCCTCGCGAAGCCGCGCGGCGACCTCCTCCGAGAGCGGCAGGCGCGGCCCGGGAGGCAGGGCAAAGGCCTCAGGCATGCCCACAGCGTACGAGGCCTTGGCAGATCGCACAAAATATATTTTACTCGGGTGAAGCAGGGCAGAGTGACGGAGGGCACATGACGGAACCAGGCGCGCAGCAGGCTGTGCCGCAGGCCGAGATCGACGCCGCCGTGCGCCGCTACCTCGGGCGGCTGGCGGGCCGCTACGTCCCGGTCGCCGCCGCCGTCGTGGCGCTCGTCCTGGTGGTGACCTTCACCCCGAGCACCTCGCCGACCACGTCGACGAGCGACCTCGGTCTCGACGGCGGCAGCGGTACGACGGGCGCGCCGCTCGACGGCTCCACAGGCAGCACGACAGGCAGCGGACCGGGGACCACCGGCGGTGGTGCGACTCCGGGGACCTCGGGCGCGACGACGGGGACGACGGGGGTCGGCGGTCCCGGGACGAGCACGGGCGCGACGGCGCCGGCGGCGACGACAGGTGTGGTGACGCAGCCCGTCACCAACAGCGGCGTCTCGCGCGCCGGCGTCGCCTGCAAGCCCGGCGCGAAGCAGGTTCCGTGGACGGTCTACGCCCCGCCCTGCGTCGCGGCCTACCACGGGTCCAACGGAGGCGCGTCGTCGTACGGCGTGACCGGCTCGACCATCACGCTGTCCTACCGGCTCGGCAACTCCGCGAGCGACGCGGCCATCGCGGCCGCGACGGGTGCGGCCGCGCCGCCCGCGGACAGCGCGTACCTCCAGGACCTCAACACCTACCTGGCCTACTTCAACAAGCAGTTCGAGCTCTACGGCCGCAAGGTCGTCGTGAAGAGCTTCCAGGGCAAGGGCGACTACATCCAGGAGGACCAGGGCCAGGGCGCCGACAAGGCGCAGGCCGACGCGGCGACGGCCAAGTCGCTCAAGGCGTTCGGTGACGTGACCTTCCAGCTGCGCGGGTCCAACCCCTACTGGAGCTCGCTCGCGCAGCAGCGGGTCGTCGCCTGGGGGCCGCTCGGCTTCCCCGACAGCTACTACCGCAAGAACGCGCCCTACTGGTGGTCGGTCACGCCGTCGGGCACCGGCCTCGGCAGCTGGATGGGCAACCTCACCTGCCAGCGGCTCGACGGCATGAAGGCGATCTTCGCCCCCGACAAGACGCTCGCTGCGAAGAACCGCGTCTTCGGCCTGGTGCACCCCGACAACCCGGAGTACGTCAACGTCGCCAACGTCATCAAGGGCGTGCTGTCGAGGTGCGGCGCGAAGGTCACGCGCGAGGTGACCTACTCGATCAACGTCGCGCAGTTCCAGACCCAGAGCCAGAGCATCATCGCCCAGATGCAGGCCGCCGGCGTCACGACGATGCTCTGCTACTGCGACCCGGTCGTGCCGATCTTCCTCGGCAACAGCGCCCAGTCGCAGAACTACTACCCGGAGTGGGTCCAGCCCTTCTGGGGCGACGGGCAGGCCCAGCAGCCGTACGGCGGGAACTGGCGCGGGCTGATGACCGCGGCCGGCGCGTGGCCGGACGACCAGCACAACGAGGCCTACCGGGTCTTCAAGCTGGCGAGCGGAGGCAAGGAGCCGGCGGAGATCTACTACGCCTCCGCCTACGGGACGCTGCTCCAGGTCTTCCTCGGGCTGCAGGTCGCCGGCCCGCAGCTGACCGCTAGCAGCATGGCCCGCGCGTCGATGGCGCTGCCCGACGTGACCGGCTTCCTCGGCACCTTCAAGTTCGCGAACGGCCACGCGTACACGCCGGTCTCGGCCGCGCCGGTCGGCTGGTTCGACCCCACCTACACGAGCCCCTTCGACGGCCAGAAGGGCGGCTACCGCGACTGCGACAAGGGCCGCATCTACAGCCACACCGATCCGAGCACCTGGGGCGGTCCGCGGGTCCAGCTGCACTGCTTCGGGCAGTGACCCGCCCGTGACCCGTTCCCGACAGGTGGCCTGGTTGCCCGGCTGCGTGATCGCGTGGCTCGCGGCGCGCGCCGTGCTGCCGCAGGGCCTGCCCCTCGGCGTCGTCCTGCTCGGGCTCACCCTCGGCTCGCTGACGGCGATGACGGCCATGGGCCTGGTGCTCGTCTACCGCGCCAGCCGCGTCGTGAACTTCGGTCAGGCCGAGCTCGGCGGCCTGGCGACGACCTGCGCCGTCGTGCTCACCACGGGATCGGGACTGCCGCTCTGGGCCGGCATGGCGCTGGGGCTGCTGGCCGCTCTCGTCACCGGTGCGCTGACGCACGAGCTGGTCGTGCGGCGGCTCTTCACCGCGCCGCGGCTCATCCTCACGGTCGCGACGATCGGCGTCGCGCAGGTCATCGCTGCCGGCGAGATCTTCCTGCCCACGGTGTACTCGCAGCTGCGGCCGGCGACGACGTTCCACCTCGACCTGCCGATCCACGCCAAGGTCGGTCCCATCGTCTTCACGAGCGACCACATCGCGGTCCTCGTCGTCGTACCTGTCGTGCTCGCCGCTCTTGCTCTGTTCCTCACGCGGAGCGAGACCGGCGTCGCCATCAGGGCGAGTGCAGAAGCACCGGAAAGGGCGCTGCTGCTGGGGATCCCCGTGAAGCGGCTGTCGCTCCTGGCCTGGGTGCTGGCCGCCGGGCTGTCCGGCGTCGGGTCGCTGCTGGCTGCCCCGGTGCTCGGTCCCCAGCTCGGCATCCCGGGCGGCCCCTTGCTCCTGCTGCCACCCCTCGTCGCCGCGGTTGTCGCGCGCATGGACAGCCTGCCGGTCGCGTTCGCCGCCGGTCTCGGCATCGGAGTCGTGCAGCAGGGCGTGTTCTGGAACTACCCGCAGAGCTCGACCGTCGACGTCGTGCTGCTCTTCGTCGTGCTCGGGGCTCTGCTCCTGCAGCGCCGACGGATCACGCGTCAGGACGAGGGGTCGCTCGGAGAGCACGTGGCGCTCCGCGAGGTCCGGCCCGTGCCGCAGGCCCTCGCCCAGCTGGCTTCGGTGCGCTGGGCGTCGCGCGGCACGATCGCCGCGCTCACCGCCGCGGTCCTCGGCCTGCCGCTCCTGCTGTCGGTGCCGCACCAGGGGCTGTTCGCCTACACCGCGATCTACTGCGTCATCGCGGTCTCGCTCGTCGTCATCACGGGGTGGTCGGGGCAGATCAGCCTCGGCCAGTTCGCGTTCGTGGGGCTCGGTGCGGGCACCACCGCCGGTCTGCTGGTGCACGCCCACGCCGATCTGCTGGTCGCGCTGCTCGCCTCGGCGGTCGTCGGCGCCTCCAGCGCGGTCGTCGTCGGCATCCCGGCGCTGCGCATCCGCGGGCTGTTCCTCGCTGTCACGACCCTCGCCTTCGGTGCGCCGGTGTCGACGTTCCTGCTCAACTCGGCGCACGTCCCCTGGCTGACCCCGTCGACGCTGACCCGTCCGGTGCTGCTCGGCCGCTTCACCCTCGACGACCCGCTGACCTTCGACTACTTGTGCGTGCTTGTCGCGATCGCGTCGATCGTGCTGGCCCGCAACTTCCGGGCCGGCCGGGCGGGACGCACGGTCGTGGCTGTCCGTGACAACGAGCGGGCGGCGTCGGCCTTCGGCATCGCGCCGGTCCGCGCGAAGCTCACCGCCTTCGCCTTCAGCGGTGCGCTCGCAGGAGTCGCAGGCGGCCTGTTCGTGGTGGCTCTGCGGGGCATCCCGTTCTCCGGGTTCGACCCGGTGCAGAGCCTGGTCGTGTTCACCATGGTCGTCATCGGCGGCGCTGCGTCCCTGCCGGGTGCCGTGCTCGGAGCGGTCTACGTCGAGGGGGTGCAGTACGCCCTGACGGGTGCGTGGCAGCTGCTCGCCACCGGGTCGGGTCTGCTCGTGCTGATCCTGTTCTTCCCGGGCGGTCTCGGCAGCCTCGCCTTCGCCGGCCGGGACGCGTGGCTGCGCTGGGCCGCCCGTCGGCACGGCCTCTCCGTGCCCTCGCTGGTGGAGGACCCCGACCTTGCCGAGGGCTCGGTGACGACCCCGGGCGAGGGGCTGCTCGTGGTCGACGGCCTGCATGCCGCCTACGGGCGCAGCCCGGTGCTGTTCGGCACCGGCTTCGCTGTCCGGGACGGCGGCATCCTCGCGCTTCTCGGCACCAACGGCGCCGGCAAGAGCTCGGTGCTCAAGGCGGTCTGCGGGCTGCTGCCCGTCCGGTCGGGCCGGATCGTCTTCGACGGCCTGGACATCACGGGGCTCGACCCGGTCGACCGGTTGCGGGCGGGCATCGTGCTCGTGCCCGGGGGTCGCGGGGTCTTCGGGACGCTGTCGGTGCGGGACAACCTGCGGCTCGCAGCGTGGCTCCGCCGGCGGGACAGGGACGCCGTGCGGGCAGGGACCGAGCGGGTGCTGTCGCTGTTCCCGGTGCTCGCCGAACGGCTCGACGTGGCAGCCGGCGAGCTGTCCGGCGGGCAGCAGCAGATGCTCGTGCTCGGCCAGGCGCTGCTCTGCGAGCCGCGGCTGCTGCTGATCGACGAGCTCTCCCTCGGGCTTGCCCCGACCGTCGTCGCCGAGATCCTCGGGGTCGTCCGCGAGATCAACGCGCAGGGGACGACAGTGGTGCTCGTCGAGCAGTCGATCGACCTGGCGACGAGCATCGCGGAGGACGCCGCGTTCCTCGAGAAGGGTCAGACCCGCTTCAGCGGGCCTGCTGCTGAGCTGGTCGAGCGCGACGACATCGTGCGGGCCGTCTTCCTCACCGGAGAGGTCCGCGAGCGCAGCCGTCCGGCGGTGGTTGACGCGCCGGTGCTCCTCGAGGCGCGTGGTCTCGCGAAGTCGTTCGGTGGGGTGAAGGCCCTCGACGCTGTCAGCCTCTCGGTCACCGAGGGCGCGATCGTCGGCATCATCGGCAGCAACGGCGCGGGCAAGACCTGTGCCCTCGACGTGATCAGCGGCTTCCTGAACCCCGACCAGGGGCAGGTGCTGTTCCGCAGTGAGGACATCACGCGCCAGTCGCCGGCGCAGCGCGCGACGGCCGGGCTGGGGAGGACCTTCCAGGACGCCCGGCTGTTCCCGTCGATGACGGTGCGCGAGACCCTCGCCACCGCCCTGGACCGGCACCTCGAGGTGCGCGAGCCGTTCGCCTACGCGTTCCGGCTCGGTGCTGCGGTGCGCAGCGAGGCGGACGTCGCGCTCACCGTCGACGAGACGATCGAGCTGATGGGGCTCGGCCGCTACCAGGACGCGTTCGTCTCCGACCTGTCGACCGGCACCCGCCGCATCGTCGAGCTCGGCTGCGCCATCGCGCACGCGCCGACCGTGCTGCTGCTCGACGAGCCGGCCGCGGGCATCGCGCAGCGGGAGGTGGAGGCACTGCAGCAGGTGCTCCTCCAGGTGCGGGACGAGACCGGCGCGTCGCTCGCGGTGATCGAGCACGACATCCCCTTGCTGTCAGGCATCTCCGACTCGCTCGTGTGCCTGCACCTCGGGCGCGTCATCGCACATGGGACCCCCGAGGCTGTCCTCCGTGAGGACGCGGTCGTCGCGTCGTACCTCGGCACCGACTCGGCGACCATCGCGCGGTCACGCGGAGCTCTGGCGACGGCATGAGGGCCCTCCTGATCACCTGCGTCCTGGTGGTGGCGTCCGCCTCGCCGGCTCTTGCCGATGAGGTCCCCGTCACGGGGTCGTGGACCCAGCTGCGGCCGGTCGCCGTGCTGCCGGACCTGCAGTCCTCGGACGGTCCCGCTCTCCCGGTCGAGAACGGACCCACCGGTGCCGTCGCGTTCTCGGCTGTCCGGTGGTCGCGCGTCGCCGACCTGACGCTCGCCCGGGTCGACGCCAGTGGCCCCGTCAGCACCCCTGAGGTGTGGGCGTGCGCCGCGACGACGTGGACGACGGGGGACCGGCAGCCGTGGTCCGCCCGGCCGCCCGTCGACTGCACCAGGCACGTCGTGGGGAAGGCGACGGGGGATCGCATGACCTGGCCCACCAGCCGGCTCGGGTCGCCGGTCGACGTGCTGCTGGTCCCGGCACCGACCGACACCAGCGGGTTCGCGATCTCCTTCGGCGCTCCGACCGTCGACTCCTTCTCGGTCGCGGCTGGCCCGGAGCCGACGGTCCTGCCGGAGCCGACGGACGGCGTGCCGAGCGCGCCCCAGGTCCCGACCGCCGTGGCGCTGCCGCCCGCTGTCCCGGTCGCGCAGCTCCCGCCCGTTGCTGCGCCGTCGACCGTGGCAGTCGCTCCCGTCGTACCCGCCCTCACGCCGGCACCCGTCCTGCCCGGCGACCGGCCGACCGCCTTGGCCGCCACGACGAGCCAGCGCTCGGCCTGGCCCGGTCAGCTGCTGCTGGCCTTCCTGAGCCTGCTGCTCGTCGGCCGCGCGGTCTTCCCGTCACGACCCCTCGTCCCACCGCGTTCCCTCATCACCGGAGAGCAGAGCTGATGGACTTCACCCTTCCCGAGAGCGCGCAGGCCGTGCGCGAGGGCGTGAGCAAGGTGGCGTCGAAGTACGACCACGCCTACTGGTCGCGCTGCGACGAGGAGAAGCGCTTCCCGCAGGAGGTGTGGGACGACCTCGCGGCGGGCGGCTGGATCGGCCTGTCGGTCCCCACCGAGCACGGCGGCGGTGGGCAGGGGATGCTCGAGCTGGCCGTGGCCTGCGAGACCCTCAGCCAGTCCGGCGGCACCGCCGGCACCTTCCTCTACATCCTGACGCCGGGCTTCGGGGCGATGACGCTGGCGCGGCACGGCACGGACGAGCAGAAGCGCGCAATCCTGCCGGGCATTGCTGCCGGCACGACGAAGTTCTGCCTCGCGATGACGGAGCCGGACGCCGGTTCCAACGCCATCGAGATCACGACCTCCTCGCGTCGCGACGGCGACGACTTCCTGATCAGCGGCCAGAAGACGTGGATCAGCAGCGTCGACGAGGCCGACTGGATGATCGCTGTCACCCGGTCGATCCCCGCAGCGGAGGCGACGCCGCGGACGCACGGCTTCACGCTGCTCCTCGTCGACGTGAAGGCGGCCGTCGCGGCCGGAACCCTTTCCTACCAGCCCATCTCGAAGCTCGGTGGCAACGTCGTCACGGCCAGCTCGGTGTTCTTCGACGACGTGCGCGTGCCGGCGCACCAGGTCCTCGGCGAGGTCGACGAGGGCTTCCGGGTCCTGTGGGACGTGCTCAACCCCGAGCGGATCCTGGCCGCCGCCGGGGGTGTGGGGCATGCCGAGGCGGCCCTGCAGGTGGCCTGCGACTACGCCCGCACCCGCGAGGTCTTCGGCAAGCCGATCGGTGCCAACCAGGCGATCCAGTTCCCGCTCGCGCAGATCAAGGCGAAGACCGAGCTCGCCCGGCTGATGACCTACAAGGCGGCCTGGCTGTTCGACCAGGGACTGCCCTGCGGCAACGAGACCAACATCGCCAAGCTCACCGCCTCGCAGGCCGCGTGGGAGGCGAGCGACCAGGCGTTCCAGGTGTTCGGCGGCAACGCCTACTCCAAGGAGCTCCCCGTCGAACGGCTGTTCCGCGACGCCCGCATCGGCAAGAACATCCCGGTCGCCGAGCAGCTCGTGCTGGCTCACATCGGCACGGCCCAGCTGGGACTGCCCCGCTCGTACTAGAAGCCTCGCTTCCGCTCACCTGGACATCGCCAGGCTTGCGGGGTCAGGACGCTAGACGAGGGGGATGCCCTTGCGGTGTCGGCGGCGCATGTCCCACAGCAGCCAGTTGAAGGGGAACAGCCGGAGCGGCTCGGGGAGGCTGCGCTCGATCCGTGCGAGGCGACGGCAGTGCTTCTCGAACTTCGCCTGCTTGGCGTCGTCCCACTCCAGGCCGAGCTGCTCGCGGAACATCGGGGGCAGGAAGCCGGCGGTGCGGAACTCGTTGTGCTCGGCGAGCAGCCGGCCGACCCACTTCGGCGCGTTCTCGTAGCGGATCAGGGCGAGCAGGTAGTCGCGCACCGCGTCGTCGATGTGCACCTCCTTCAGCGACTCTTCCCAGTAGTCGGCGAAGGCGGCGCGGTCGGGAGGCCACATCTCCTGGCGCACCTGCAGCGAGGTGCCGAAGCGGGTGCAGTGCTCGTAGAGGGCGTCGGCCGTCTCGTCGTCCATCGGCCCGTGGAGCCGCTCGTTGATGTCGACGGTGCCGTAGTAGAGGCAGGCCGCGACCCACAGCTGCAGCCGTGGGTCCATCGCGGAGTACTGCACCTTGTCGCCGGGCTCGGAGCGGACCTGCGCGTGCTGGCCGTTGACGGCCTTGCGGAAGACCTGGCGGTCGCGCTCGGTGCCCAGCATGGAGACGGCCAGGAACGTGAACGTGGTGCGCGCGCGCTTCACGGGGTGCTTCATGGCGCTGCCGGAGTGGACCTTGCTGTCCTTGACCCCGTACCCGACCCCGGGCCAGGCGAGCTGCATGACGACGTTGGAGACGCCGGCCGCCTGCGCCCCGACACCGGAGATGTGGTCACGGATGTCGAAGGCCATGGCTCCAGGCTACGCCCTTGTTGGCAGTCTGCCAACAGACGGGAGGACGTCCCTGGCGATCGCCCGCAGGGCGGTCGTGAGCAGCAGGTGCACGTCGTCGCGGGACAGGGCGCCGGTGCGGAGCCACTCCTTGACCGCTGCCTTCGCGAGCCCGCTGTAGGCGCGGATCGCGCCCCGCAGCGCCGGGTCGTCCTCGTCGAGGCCGAGCACCTGCAGCACGCGCCGGGCGGCGAGGTCGTCGGCGGCCTCGAGGATCGCCTCGACCTCCGGGTCGGCGGCGGGACCCTCGGCCCCGGCAAGCGCGAGGAAGGTCTCGCCCTGCGCCTCGGCGACGTCGAGGTACCAGCTGACGCCGAGGTCGACGCGCGCCTTCAGCGAGCCGGTCACGAGCTGCGGCTCGACCTCGGGCACGGCCGCCAGTCGTCGTACGACCTCGACGTAGAGGTCGCGCTTGGTCCCGAAGTAGTGGTTGAGCAAGCCGCGCGCGACGCCCGCTTCCGCGGCGATGTCCGTGGTCGAGACCTGCGCGTACGGACGCGCCGCGAACAGCCGGTGGGCTCCGGCGAGGATCTCCTCGCGGCGCGCGTCCGGGGCGAGCCGGCGGCCGGGTTCGGAGGTCACGCCCGCACGGTACGGCCACGCGTTCCGCCCCGCCGTGGATGAACGCGCGCTTCGTGCAACCCGGATCTCCCGCCGCCGCGGGCGTGCGGTGGAATGACCTGCGTCACTACCCCCTCAGATGTGGAGCAGGTCTTGAGCGAGGTCCTCGTCGAGCGCCGCGGCGGCGTGCAGGTCATCACCCTCAACCGGCCGGAGGCGAAGAACGCACTCGACGGCGCGACGGCCGCCCAGGTGGCCGCTGCCGTCGACGAGCTCGAGAGCGATCCTGACCTGCGCGTCGGGGTGCTCACCGGTGCCGGTGGCACGTTCAGCGCAGGCATGGACCTCAAGGCGTTCATGCGCGGCGAGACGCCCGTCGTGGGCGAGCGCGGCCTGTGCGGCATCACCGTCACCCCGCCGCGCAAGCCGCTCATCGGCGCGGTCGAGGGCTGGGCCCTCGCCGGCGGCTTCGAGCTGCTGCTGGCCTGCGACATGATCGTCGCCGCCGAGACCGCGCGCTTCGGCGTCCCCGAGGTGAAGCGGGCTCTCGTCGCCGGCGGTGGCGCCGCGTTCCTGCTGACCCGTCGCGTCCCGCAGAACATCGCGCTCGAGCTGCTGCTCACCGGCGAGCCGATCTCCGCGGCGCGCGCCGCCGAGATCGGGCTGGTCAACAAGCTCACGCCCGAGGGCGGCGCCCTCGACGCCGCGGTCGCGATGGGCGAGGTCATCGCGGCCAACGGGCCGTTCGCCGTCGCCGTCACCAAGCAGATCGCGCGCAGCACGTTCGACTGGACCCTCGAGGAGGGCTGGAAGCAGCAGGGCGAGCTGATGGCTCCGGTCTTCGTGTCGGAGGACGCCATGGAGGGCGCGACCGCGTTCGCCGAGAAGCGGCCGCCGGTCTGGAAGGGCAAGTGACCCGGGTCGCGCTCGTCACCGGCGGCAGCCGGGGGATCGGCCGGGCCGTCTCGCTGCGGCTCGCCGCCGACGGGTTCGCCGTCGCCGTGAACTACCGCAAGGACGCCGACGCGGCGGCCGCCGTCGTGAGGGAGATCCAGGACAAGGGCGGTACGGCTTCGGCGTACCAGGCCTCTGTCTCGGACCGTGACGACTGCGCGCGCCTCGCCGCAGAGGTGCTGGCCGACTACGGCGTCGTCGACACGTTCATCAGCAACGCCGGCATCGCCTCGCGCGGCCGGCTGGTGGCCGACACCGACCTGGCCGAGCTCGACCGGGTCTTGTCGACGCACGTCACCGGCGCGTTCCACCTCGCGCAGCTGCTGCTGCCGGGCATGCGCACCGCCCCGCGCGGCGACATCGTCCTGATCAGCAGCGTCGCGGCGACGTCACCGATGCCCGGCGGCGCGCCGTACACGATGGCCAAGGTCGCCCTCGAGGCTCTCGGTCGCACCCTCGCCCTCGAGGAACTGCCGCACGGCATCCACACCAACATCGTGGCGCCGGGTCTGGTCGCCACCGACATGGGCGACCGGCTCGCCGCGGCGGTCGCCGGCGTCTCCGAGAGCGCCGACCTCGACGCCCGTGCGCCCTACGGCCACGTCTGCCGCCCGTCGGAGGTCGCCGACGTCGTCGCCTACCTGGTGAGCGACCAGGCGTCCTACCTCAACGGTCAGCGCATCGAGGTCCACGGCGGGGGGTCGGCGTTCTCATGACGGTTCCTGCGGACGTCTCGCTGCTCGTCTTCCGCGCCGCCGTGGGTGTCGTGTTCCTCGCCCACGGCTACAACCACATCTGGGGCGGCGGCAAGATCGCCGGCACCGGTCGCTGGTTCGCCTCCCTCGGCATGAAGCCGGGCTGGTTGCACGCCTGGACCGCGTCGCTGACCGAGCTGCTCGCCGGTGCCCTGCTGGTCCTCGGCCTGTTCACGCCGCTGGCCGGGGGCATGGTCATCGGCGTCATGCTGGTCGCCTGGATCACCAACCACCGCAAGAACGGCTTCTTCATCTTCCGCCCCGGCGAGGGCTACGAGTACGTCATGACCCTCACCGCCGCGGGCCTGCTCTTCTGCGGCACGGGCGCGGGCCGGATCTCGCTCGACCGGGCGCTCGGCATCGACGACTTCTCCTGGTGGACCGCCGGAGGCTGCGCTGCCCTCGGCATCGGCGGCGCCCTCGGCCTGCTCGTCGTCTTCTGGCGCCCCCCAGCCCCGCAGGCCTGACCCTCGCGGTCCCTGGGACTTCTCGGCGGGACGCGCCGGTGTGTCGGACCCGAACGTCCCAGGGACTTCCGGTCAGCGGAGGACGAGGGCTGCTGCTGACCGCAGCAGCTCGATGCAGGTCTCCGGCGACTGGCGCTCGTGGACCGTCGACAGCATCTCGGCGAACCAGACGTCGATGAGCAGCCCGATGCGCGCGTGGTCGGTCGGCGTCGGGCTCTCGAAGCAGCCGAGCAGCATGTCGCCGAGCCGGCCCCGGAGCGCCTCGACCTCCTGCACCGCGTCCGGACCCGCAGTCAGCACGCCCTGCAGCACGGCGGCCGTGTAGAGGGGGCGCGTCAGGGCCGCTCGGGTCAGGGCGACGAGCAGCCGCCCCGCGAGCTCGGCCGGCGTGCCCTTGCGGACGTCGACGGGCCGGGGCGGGCGCACCTCTGCGAGGTTCGCGCCGGCCATGCCGAGCACCAGGTGCGTCTTGGAGGGGAACTCCCGGTAGAGCGTCGCGAGCGCTGACCCGGACTGCTCCGACACGGCGCGCATCGCGATCGCGTCCCAGCCGCCCTCCTCGGCGAGCTCCTGCGCGACGGCGATCGCGCGCTCACGTCGGCTCGGCTCGGACATCAGGCCAGCCTAGAGGTGGGGTACGAGCTCCAGGGTCTCCTTCCAGAGCCGGCCGGCGGTGTCGCGGTCCTCGGCCTCGTTCGAGGCGGGCTTGGCCTTGCAGGCGACGAAGTAGCGGCCACCCTCGAGGCCCGGCTCGGTGGCGCACAGGAGCGTCGTCTGCGCGCCCTCGTCGGCGGTGAGGAGGAACAGCCTCTCGATCGGCGCGAGCGCACGCCGTACTGCACTGAGGAGCCTCTTCTCCTCGAGCCCCTTGGTCGCGATGCCGGTGTAGACGGAGCCGGGGTGGAGGGCGTACGACCGGACGCCGGCGGCGCGGTAGTGGTCCTGCAGCTCGTGGGTGGCGTGGACCATGGCCAGCTTGGACTGCCCGTAGGCGTTCCACGAGGAGTAGGTCGGGGCGGGGCTGAACATGTGCTCGTTGCGGCCGCGGAGGTGGAGCTTCGAGACGACGTTGACGATGCGCGCCTCGCCCGTCACCTCGGCCGTCCTCAGCAGCGTGGGGAGCAGCAGGTGCGTGAGCTGCATGGTGCCGAGGTAGTTGGTCCGCCAGTGGATCTCGTGCCCATCGGACGTGAGGTGCGGCTCCTTCCACGACCCGGCCAGGTCGAGGTGCACACCTGCGTTGTTGACGAGGACGTCGAGCCGGTCGTGCTCCCGCTGGAACCACGTCACGAACGCGCGCACGGAGTCACCGGACGTGAGGTCGAGCGGGTGGCTGCCTCCGGACCGGGTCGTGGTCACGACGTCAGCGCCCCAGTCCGCGAGCGTGCGGGCGGTCGCGTCACCGAGGGAGCCTGCGGTGGTGCCGGTGACGAGCACCGTCTTGCCGGTCAGGTCGACGCGGGGGGCGCGAGGGGCGTGGACGAGCTTGTCGTGGAGCCAGGGCATCTGCGGAAGGTAGGCCCTCAGGCGTCACCCGGACGAGTGACGCGTTGCCGACAGCCGAGCCTTACCTTCCTTCTCATCGGCCCCTGCCGCCCATGCCCCCTGGCGGCGGTGGGGGCCGGTTATCGTTCCGCGGGTGATGACGCCCCTCGGTGACAAGGCGCCTCAGGTCGACCCCACCGCGTGGGTCGCGCCCGACGCCCGGCTGGTCGGCGACGTGACCGTCGGGCCGGAGGCGTCGGTCTGGTACACGACGGTGGCCCGTGGCGACGGCGACCAGATCCGCATCGGGGCGCGCTCCAACATCCAGGACGGCTGCGTCCTGCACACCGACCCGGGCCTGGTCCTCGACGTCGGTGCCGGCGTCAGCGTCGGGCACCGGGCGGTCCTGCACGGCTGCGTCATCGAGGACGACTGCCTGATCGGGATGGGATCGATCGTCATGAACGGGGCGCGCATCGGCACCGGCTCCCTGGTCGCCGCCGGGGCTCTCGTGACCGAGGGGACGCAGGTCCCTCCCCGCTCGCTCGTCGTGGGCGCACCGGCCAAGGTCCGGCGCGAGCTGAGCGACGACGAGCTCGTGATGGTCCGCTACAACGCGACGCACTACGTGGGCCTCGCGGAGGCCCACAGGCAGGAGTTCGCGGGGGATTAGCGAAACGTTCACGCAACCGGCTCGTTGGAGGTTGCGTGTCCCGCTCGCTCGTCGCTGTCTGCGCTGCCTTCGGCCTGCTCGTCGGCGGGGTGTCCCTCGCCGCCCACCACGAGCCCAGCAGCGCTCCGACCAAGGCGCCCAGCGCCGCACCGACGCCCCGCTTCCTCACGCTCACCGGCGGCGACCCGGCGACGGAGCAGCAGGCGGAGGCCCAGGAGACGGCCAGCGGCGCAGCGCAGCCCATGCGTGCCTACGACGCGTGCCACCGCCGAGCAGGCGTCATCGCGAGCCTGCCGAACGGGTGGTGCCTGAGCCCCGCGGGACGCGCGGTCGACGTCCTGAGGTTCCCGCTCGGCCTGCTCCCGACGTCCGGCGGCAAGGTCGTCGTGACGTCCGACAACGGCGGCGTGCAGGGCCTGACCGTCGTCGACCAGGCCACCCTCGCCACGAACCAGACGACCGCCGGCAACGTGTTCGTCGGTCTCGCCGAGACCCCTGACCACCGCATCTACGCCTCGGGCGGCAACGCCGACCGGGTCTTCCGCTACCGCGTCGTCGGCAACACCGCGCAGACGCAGGACGCGACGGAGGCCGCGACGGTGCCCGTCGGGGGAGCCGTCAACGGACTCACCTCCCGCGCCGGCATCACGACGTCGCTCCCGGCGGTCGACGGCATCCGCGTCACGTCCTACCCCGGAGCGCTCCAGCCCTTCGGGAAGTACGTCCTCGCCGCGGGCACGCTGTCCGAGCCGAGCAACGGCGAGTGCCCGACCCAGCGCCCGGTCTGCGGCCGCGTCTCCGTCATCGACACCACGACCGACACCGTCGTCGGTCGCGCGGGGGTCGGCCAGGACCCGTTCGGCATCGCGGTCGACCCGGTCCGCAAGCTCGCCTACGTCGCCAACTGGGCCGACGAGGCCGGTCGCGGCAACGGCGTCGGGACCGTCTCCGTCGTCGACCTGCGCAACGTCCTGAAGCCGCGCGAGATCTCGTACGCCAAGGTCGGCCACCACCCGGTCGCCGTGCAGCTGTCGAAGGACCGGAAGCGGCTGTTCGTCGCCAACACCAACGACGACACCGTCTCCGTCCTCGACGTCTCGAAGGGCGCCAAGGTCGTCGCCACCCAGTCGGTGAAGCCGGTGCAGGGCGCGCCCGCAGGTGCGCACCCGGACGCTCTCGCCCTGTCGCCCGACGGCAAGACGCTCTTCGTGGCGCTGGCCGGTGCCAACGCCGTCGAGATCCTCGACGGCCGCACCGGGTCGCGCGTCGCAGGCCACCCGATGTACATCCCGACCGGCTGGTACCCGTCGGCTCTCGCGGTCACGGGTACAGCGAAGAAGTACCGCCTCTGGATCACGAACGCCAAGGGCACGGGCCCGTCGATGGGCTACAACGGCAGCGTCTTCTTCAACGGCTCGCAGACCCAGGGCACTGTCAACGTCGTCGACCTGCCGGTGCCGGCTCGCACCGCCAACGCGTGGACCGCAGCGGTCCGCAGCAACGACAGCATCGACGACGCCAACGTGAACCCGTGCGCGCAGGGCCGTGGCGTCCGCGTCTCGCAGGTGCTCTGCCCGCCGAAGGGCAAGAGCTCGCCGCTGAAGCACGTGGTCTTCGTCGTCACGGAGAACAAGACGTTCGACCAGTACTTCGGCGACCTGCCGACCGGTGACGACGGCTACAACGGCGACCCGAGCTACACCATCTACGGCCAGGCGGTCACGCCGAACCACCACAAGCTGGCGACCCCCTACTCCCTGGGCGACAACTTCTTCTCCGACGCCGAGGTCTCGGTCACGGGCCACTCGTGGACGTCGGGTGCGGTCGCGACCGACCACAACGAGAAGACCTGGCAGGCCGACTACGACGAGGGCATCCGCGGCTCGCACGGCAACGGCGACCCGCTGAAGGGCTCCGTCGGCGGCGGTCCCGGCAAGGCGATCCAAGCGGCCGAGGACGAGCTCAACGATCCCGAGGGCGGCTACCTGTTCGAGGCCTTCAAGCGCGCCGGTGCCACGCCGCCGAGCGACCACCCGGGCAAGCTCTCGATGGCGATCTACGGCGAGTCGACCGCTCGCACCAGCCAGGGCATGGACGCCTACAAGGCGCCGGGCTGGAAGGACGGGGACATCTCGTACTCCGACACGTGCCGCGTCCTGACCCTGCGCGACGGTGTGGCTCCCGACGGGCCGTCACCCGCCTTCGGCGTCGGCTCCGCGCCTGCCGGCATCGCGACCGACGACTGCGACGGGCGGAAGCTCGCGACGCCGTTCACGCTGAAGCACTGGATCGACGTCTACAAGCGGACCGGCAAGGACATCATGCCGAGCTTCATCTACATGTCCCTGCCGCAGAACCACACGCTCGCCACGACCGTCGGCAACCCCACGCCGCAGTCGATGGTGGCTGACAACGACTACGCCCTCGGCCTGCTGGTCGAGTCGCTCTCGAAGAGCCCGTTCTGGAAGTCGACCGCCGTCCTGCAGACCGAGGACGACACCCAGGTCGCCGGCGATCACGTGTCCGCCCTGCGCGACTACCTGACCGTCGCGTCCCCGTGGGCGCAGCCCGGCCCGAACCACCAGTACGGCTCCATGCCGGCCGCGCTCCGCACCATCGAGCAGGTCTTCGGCGTGAAGCCGATCAGCCTGTTCGACCGGCTCGCCACCCCGATGCACGAGGCCTTCCTGCCGACCCTGTCGTCCAAGCCCAACCTCGCGCCCTACACGGCGGTGAAGGGCGCGGTGCCGTTCAGCCTCAACACCGCCTCGTCACCTGGCGCAGCGCTGTCCGGGACGCTCGACTTCTCGACGTACGACCGCGTCGACGAGCGGCTGCTCAACGCGATCCTCTACGCCCAGGCGCGCGGCACCCAGGTGGTCCTGCCGAAGGACTAGCAGCTCTGCGACGAGGTCGTCGCCTCAGCCGCAGGCGTGTCCGTCGAGCGCCTCACCGGCGCACTTCACGACGGCCACAACGCCGGGCACGGGGTTCTTCGGGTCGATGGTGCCCGCGTGCGCGGCAGGCGCTGCGAACAGGGTGAGGGCGGCAACAGCGAGCAGAGCACGGCGCATGCGAGGGGTCTCCTTCTGGGAAGCGGCGTGGCGCGGACCCTAGCCCCTGCAGGAGTTCCGCGTGCGACCACGAACCCTGGGGGCGTGAGGACCCAGCTCGCGGCCGCGGCGACGGCTGCCCTTCTGCTCGCGCCGGCGGCGCATGCCGCCCCACGAGCCCACACACTGACCCTCGTGCTCGACCGCTCGGGCCAGGCCGAGGTCGACCTGCCCGCGTTCCAGTTCCAGGACGGCGACGCGGCGATGACCGACCCCGCGCGGGGCGAGGTCGGGTACGTCTTCGAGCGCGAGGGCGAGGACCCGAGGTCGGGTCCCCAGAACTGGGTCGCGGGCGTGCGGGTGCGGCTGGCGGACGGCCGGGTCGTCGGGGCGCCGGCATCCACGTTCCGGGCCGGCAACCCGGTCCGCAAGCCGCACGAGGCGGGGCGGTACCTGCTGTCAGCGACCAGCTCGGGCGGCGGGCGCGCCGTCGTCCGCATCAGGGCGCTCGGTCTCCTCCGGGACGTCACCGTCCGGCTGCGCGGCCTTCCCTCCACCGTCCAGGGCGGTTCCGCCCGGCTGGACACGCTTCCGGTCGTCGGGGCCAACGGGGCGGTCAGCGGGCGGGAGCGGGTCAGCCGATCGCGGCTGAACCGGGTCTGGGGCATGTCCGGCGTCGACGTTCAGTACACCGGGACGATCCAAGGGGTCTTCACGGTCTGCGTCGTCGGCCTGGAGGAGGACTGCGACCCGAGCCAGATCACGCAGGAGTCCGGCGCCTTCCCGGGACCGACCGAGTTCGACACCACGGGCTTCGTCACACCGGACGCCCTCGACCCGTCACACGCGCTGTCGGCCCGGCAGAACCTCACCGCGCTGGCCCCCGGCAGCGGCGCCTACGGCTACGGGATCCTCATCAACGCGCCACTTCCTCGTACCCGCCAGTAGCAAGGCAGACTCACAGGCAACATGACTGAGCCCCGCACTGATGCCTCGATGACCAGCTCCCCTCCGGTGGAGGAGGCGCCGATCGTGCGCTCCGGCTACTTCTACTGGGTGATGAAGGTGGTGCTGACCCCGCTCCTCACGGTGGCGTTCCGCCCGAAGATCGAGGGTCTGCACAACGTCCCGAAGCGCGGGCCGGCCCTGCTGGCGTGCAACCACACGTCGTACATGGACTGGCTGTTCCTGCCCCTCGTCGTGCGCACCCGCCGGATCTCCTTCCTGGCGAAGATGGAGTACTTCACCCGCAAGGGGATCCGCGGCCGCGCCCAGGCGTACTTCTTCTCGGCGACCGGCCAGGTGCCCATCGACCGGGCTGGCGCCCACGCGTCGGCGGGTGCGCTGCTGACCGCCACGCGGCTGCTGCGCGAGGGCCGGCTCATCGGCGTCTTCCCCGAGGGGACCCGCACCCGCGACGGGCGCCTCAACCGCGGCCGCACGGGGGTCGCGCGGATGGCTGCCGAGACCGGCGTGACCGTCATCCCGTGCGCCACCGTCGGGACGTTCGACATCGCGCCGCCCGGCACCCGCATCCCGCACCCGAAGAAGATCGGGGTGCGGTTCGGCTCGCCGATGCCGCCCATCGCGAAGGACCCGACGGCCGAGCAGCTGCGTGAGTGGACCGACGAGCTGATGGCCCGCATCTGCGTGCTGTCCGAGCAGGAGTACTCGGGAGTCGACGCCGTCGGCAAGCGCTGAGCTCTCTGGTAGAACGTGTTCTATGGCTGCAGCATCACCCAAGCGGATCGTCATCTGGGGCACGGGGTTCGTCGGCAAGCTGGTCATCGCCGAGGTGGTGAAGCACCCCGAGTTCGAGCTCGTCGGCGTCGGCGTCAGCAACCCCGACAAGGTCGGCAAGGACGCGGGCGTCATCGCCGGCCTCGACCCGATCGGCGTGCTCGCGACCGACAGCATCGACGACCTGATCGCCCTCAACCCGGACGCCCTCGTGCACTACGGCCCGACCGCCGCCTACGCCGACGAGAACATCCGCGTCATCACCGCCTTCCTGCGCGCGGGCATCGACGTCTGCTCGACCGCCATGACGCCGTGGGTGTGGCCGGCGATGAAGCAGAACCCGCCGTTCTGGCTGACGCCGGTCGAGGAGGCCTGCGCGGCCGGAGGGTCCTCGTGCTTCACCACGGGCATCGACCCGGGGTTCGCGAACGACCTGTTCCCGATGACGCTCATGGGCCTGTGCTCCGAGGTGAAGCTCGTGCGGGCGCTCGAGCTCGTCGACTACCAGAACTACGAGGGCGACTACGAGAACGAGATGGGCATCGGCCGCTCGCCTGACTTCGTGCCGCTGCTCGAGCACACCGACCTGCTGGTGATGGCCTGGGGCGCCACGGTTCCGATGATGGCAGCCGCCGTCGGCATCGAGCTCGACGAGATCACGACGACCTGGGACAAGTGGGTGACCGACAAGCCGATCCCGTGCATCAAGGGCACCATCGAGCCGGGTCAGGTCGCGGCCATCAACTTCACGATCAACGGCGTCTACAAGGGCGAGACCCGCATCCAGCTCGAGCACGTCAACCGCATCGGTCCCGACGCCGCGCCGGACTGGCCGCGGGGCAGCGAGGACGACGTCTACCAGGTGGAGATCATCGGGACCCCGTCGATCAAGCAGGAGACCGCCTTCCGCTTCACCGACGGCTCGGGTCGTGACGCCGCCACCGCAGGCTGCCTGGCTACCGGGCTGCGCGCGCTCAACGCCGTACCCGCCGTGAACGAGCTGCCCCCGGGCTGGGTCACCCCGCTCGACCTGCCGCTCATCGCGGGCAAGGGCACCATCCGGTAGCCGCCCGCCCGAGGAACCTCATGGATCGCGGGGGATCTGCGGGAAACCTCATGGATCCTGAGCACGCGGGCTTCCCATCCATGAGGAAGCCGCCGAAGGCGGGTCAGGCGTGGCTGTGGTCCAGCGCTTCGAGGGAGCGGCGGGGGAGGGGCAGTACGGCCGTGAGCGGCCGCAGCCCGGTGAGCTGCAGGACCAGGTCGAGCAGGGCCTGCGTCGTGAGCCCGGCCTTGGAGCCCGCGGCCGTGAGCAGCACCCGGTAGATCGTCACGAAGCCCTCGGCGGGCTGGTCCCACGACCAGTCGACCGAACCCAGGTGGGACGCCGTGCCCACCCGGCCGCCGATGCCGTTCCACGGGCCGTCCCAGACCTGGACGCCGGCCGGGCCGGGGGAGTAGCAGCCGCCCTTGGAGACGTCGAGGTCGCGCGCGGCCAGCAGCAGCGCGCGGGCCTCGTGCGACCCGAGGACCACGTCGGGCTGCTGCTCGGTGCGGACCTCCCGCGGCGGCGTCAGCCGGAACGACCGGTGCGCGGCAGGAGCCGGCAGGTGAACCGTGTGCGCCGTCATGATCAAGATGTCGTCATCCACGGGGTGCCTGGTGGCCCCCCGATCGGGTGACACGACGGGCAGAATGGACGCGTGTCCCGCCACCGTGAGATCGATGATGCCCACATCATCATCGGGCTGCGCGTGAAGTCGGTCGAGCGCGGCCGCAAGACCGGGGCCGCCGGGCCGGTGCCGCTCTCGTCGCGGTGGTACGACCTGCACCGCGACAAGAAGAACCACCCGGCCGCGGAGACGGTGATCCGCCGCTTCGGGACGTGGTCGAAGGCGTGCGCCGCGGCAGGGATCCCGGTGAGAGAGCTGCCGAACGTCGGCCGGCCGCAGCGGTGGACCGACGAGGAGATGCTCGCGGTGATCGCCGAGTTCTTCGGCAGTCCGCGCCGCAAGGAGCTGTCCTTCCAGGCCTACAGCGCCTGGGCGAAGCTGCGGAAGGCGCGTCCGTCGGGACCGGCGGTCATCAAGCGCTTCGGCAGCTGGAACCGCGCGAAGGAGCTGGCCGGTGCGCTCTGATGAGTGGCGGCCGCTGAAGCAGGCGCACGAGGCACGGGTCGACGCGCTGACGGCAGGGCACCTCGACCGCGCGTCCCGGGGTGAGAAGCACCCCGTCGAGGACTTCCTCTTCACCTACTACTCGCACCGGCCGTCGAAGCTGCGGCGCTGGTCCCCGGGAGCCGGGGTCGTCCTCGAGGACTGGGAGGGCGCGCAGCCGTGGAACGACCCGGTGCCGGACCGGGTGGCCTGGGTCGTGGAGCTGCTCCAGCGGACCTCCGAGCGCTCCCCGGTCTTCGGCTGCTTCGGGCTGCACGAGTGGGCGATGGTCTACCGCGCCGGCACCCGGCACGAGGTGCCGCTCCGCCTCGGCGAGGAAGGGACGGCGGCGGTGGTCGAGGCTCAGCCGCTGAGCTGCACGCACCACGACGCCTTCCGCTTCTTCACGCCGGCAGCCCGGCCGCTGAACCGGTTGCAACCGACCCGTGAGGACCAGCTCGCCCTCGAGCAGCCCGGTTGCCTGCACGCCAACATGGACCTCTACAAGTGGGCCTACAAGCTGAGCCCCTGGGTGCCCGCCGAGCTCGTCGCCGACTGCTTCGACCTGGCGCGCAGGATCCGCGAGCTCGACATGCGCGCGTCGCCGTACGACCTGTCCTCGCTCGGCTACGTGGCGGTGCCCATCGAGACCGCGGACGGCCGTTCGGCGTACACCGCCGCTCAGCGGGCCTTCGCAGACCAGGCCAGGGCCCTCCGGTCGCGCCTGCTGGACGCTGCGCGGCCGTTGGTCCGCTCGGACTAGCAGAAGTGGGTTCCCCCGGGTGCGCGGCACCCCGGGTCACCGCCCGATGAACTGAGCATGACCATCGACCTCACCGGCCCGAAGCCGACCTTCGAGTCGACCTGCGACCACTGCGGTCGCACCGAGCAGCTCTACCGGCTGATCGGCACGGCGGTCCTGCTCTGCCGCGGCTGCTTCGCGAAGAAGCACGGTTGACCTAGGCCGTCTCTAGGCCGTCTCTAGGCCGTCTCTAGGCCGTCGTGGCGATGCCGCCGTCCACTGGGATGACCGCACCCGTCACGTAGGAGCCGGCGCGGCTCGCGAGGAACACGGCGACGCCCGCCATGTCGTCCGGCCGGCCGATGCGCCGGAGCGGGGCACCCGCCGCGATCGCGTCGCCGAAGGTGTCGAGCGTCGCCGCCATCATCTTCGACTCGAAGGGGCCGGGGGCCACAGCGTTGACGGTGATGTGGCGGGGGCCGAGGTCGCGCGCGAGCATCCGGGTCAGGTGGTGGATGCCGGACTTGCTCACCGCGTAGGAGTAGGTCGGCAGAGAGCTGACGTGCAGGCCGTCGATGCTGCCGATGTTGATGATGCGCGCCGGGTCGTCGTGCGTGCCGCGAGCCTCGAGCTTGCCGACCAGTGCCTTGGTGAGGAAGAACGGTGCCTTGACGTTGAGGTTCAGGACCTTGTCCCATGCGCTGGCGGGGAACTCCTCGAGCGGAGCGCCCCAGGTCGCACCGGCGTTGTTGACGAGGATGTCGAGCTCGTCGACCGACGCCGCGAGCCGCTCCGCCTCCTCCTCGGTCTGCAGGTCGGCAGGCACGGCCGACACGGTGCCGTGGGCCGACAGGTCGGCGACGGCCTTCTCGCAGGCCTCCTCACTGCGCGAGCTGATGACGACGGAGGCGCCGGCGTCGAGCAGCCCGCGCG
>CBIHPE010000016.1:0-30394 GCA_966212015.1 uncultured Frankiales bacterium
GAGGACGAGCAGGACTTCCTCGGGCTGCCCGGGCTGCTCGAGCCGCACCAGGTGAAGACGCTGCTGGCGCAGCACCAGGCCAAGCAGCTCAAGAAGGTCCCCGCCGTCCCGGCCCCCGAGCGGGAGCGGTCGGCGTTCGAGGTGCTGTCCGGCCTGCGCAAGGAGCTCAACGGGCTCGTCGGTGCCTGGCACCACCGCACCAACCAGCCGCACGGCGCGATCCACGCCCAGCTGCGCACCGCCTGCGGCGGCCCGCCGACCCCTCAGGCGTCGGCTGACGAGCTGCAGGAGCGGATCGAGACCATGCGCCGCTGGGCCCGCGAGCGCCGCTGACCTCCACCCCTCCAGGGGACGGTGCGGGTTCGACGGCGCTGGAGCACCGCCGAGCTCACATCATCAGTGGCGGGTGGGCCTAGTAGGCGTCGTCCATGATGCGGTAGACGGCACCCATGACGATGCCGGCCAGGAGCACGATGCCGCCGGCGATCGCGAGCGGCCACGAGTGCTGCGGCAGGGCGAACCCGAACAGGACGCTCGCCACGACGATGAGCACGACAGTGACCCACGAGGTGGGTCGGACGTTGTGGCCGCCGGCCATGGGACTGCCTCCAGGGGAGCGCGAAGCGAACGTGGACAACACTAGCGGGGTGACCTCGCTGTTCGACCCCCTGACCCTCCGTGACACGACTCTCAAGAACAGGGTCGTCGTCAGCCCGATGTGCCAGTACTCCTGCACCGACGGCCTTCCGACCGACTGGCACCTCGTGCACCTCGGCCAGTTCGCCCTCGGCGGCGCGGCCCTCGTGATGACCGAGGCGTCCGCTGTGAGCCCCGAGGGGCGGATCAGCCCGGACGACGCGGGCATCTGGACCGACGAGCAGGCCGACCGCTGGGCGCGCGTCGTCAGGTTCCTCCACGAGCACGACGCGCTCGCCGGCGTCCAGCTCGCTCACGCGGGCCGCAAGGCCAGCACCTACCGACCGGGGCACGACCGGCGGGGATCGGTGCCGCTGGAGGACGGGGGCTGGGTCGCCGTCGGTCCCAGCGCGGTCGCCTTCGGCCGGTACGCCGTGCCGGCCGCCCTCGACGACGACGGCATCGCGAAGGTCCGCGCCGACTTCGTCGCCGCAGCGCGACGGGCGCAGGCGGCGGGCTTCGACGTCGTCGAGCTCCACGGCGCCCACGGCTACCTGCTGCACGAGTTCCTCAGCCCGCTCGCCAACGAGCGCACCGACTCCTACGGCGGCGGTTTCGAGGGACGTACCCGCCTCCTGCTCGAGGTGACCGCCGACGTGCGGGCAGCCTTCGACGGGCTGCTCTTCGTCCGGATCAGCGCCGACGACTGGACCCCCGGGGGCTGGACCGTCGAGGAGTCGCAGCAGCTGGCGCCGCTGCTGCACGGCCTGGGCGTCGACCTCATCGACGTGTCGAGCGGCGGCCTCCACCACGAGCAGCAGATCACCGTGGGCCCGGGCTACCAGGTGCCCTTCTCGACGGCGCTCAAGCAGGTGGGGGCGACCACAGGTGCCGTCGGGCTCATCACCGAGCCGGAGCAGGCCGACGCGATCATCCGCGACGGCGACGCCGACGTGGTGCTGCTCGCCCGCGAGCTGCTCCGCGACCCGCACTGGCCGCTGCGCGCCGCACGGCAGCTCGGGGTCGACATCATCTGGCCGCGGCAGTACGACCGCGCGAAGCTGTGACGCCGGACGACCCGCGGCTCGCCGACTACGTCGGACTGACGGACGTCGCCCGGCGGATGAAGCACGAGCCCGAGAAGGGCTTCTTCATCGCTGAGAGCGCGCAGGTGGTGCAGCGCGCCGGCGCCGCGGGTTACCCGATGCGCTCGCTCCTCCTCGCCGAGGACCGCGCCCTCCCGGAGGGCATGCCGGAGGGGCCGGTGCTGCGCGCGTCGTACGAGGTGCTGCAGGCCGTGACGGGCTTCCACGTGCACCGCGGCGTGCTCGCGTCGTTCGGGCGGCTCCCGCTGCGCGACGCGAACGAGGTGCTCGCCCAGGCGGAGCGCGTCCTCGTGCTGGAGGCCATCACCAACCACACCAACCTCGGCGCCGTCTTCCGCAGCGCCGCCGGCCTCGGCATGGACGCCGTCCTCCTCGACCCGACGTGCTGCGATCCCTTGTACCGCAGGGCAGTCCGCGTCTCGATGGGCGAGGTCTTCGCCCTGCCCTACGCCTATCTCGACCCGTTCCCGGGAGGCGTGCAGCAGGTCCGCGACGCCGGCTTCCGGGTGCTGGCGATGACGCCGGCAGGGCAGGACCTCGCCGACGTCGAGATCAGCGGTCGCACCGCCCTGCTCCTCGGCGCCGAGGGACCCGGCCTCACCGAGGAGGCGATGGCGGCGAGCGACCTCCGCGTCGGCCTGCCCATGCAGCGCGGTGTCGACTCCCTCAACATCGCCGCCGCGGCTGCGGTGGGTTGCTGGGTCGTGGGCCGGCGCGCCGGTGCAAGATGAGAGACGTGAAACACGCGCTCGTCCTCGCCCCAGTCCTGGCCCTCGCCGCCTGCAGCAGCGGCAGCTCGGCCGCACCGAGCACGGCGAAGACCGACTACATCGCCAAGGCGGAGGTCATCTGCGCCAAGGCGAACAAGGAGAAGGACGCGCTGAAGAAGCCGATGTCGAGCGCGGAGTTCGGCACCTACGTCCACTCGATCGTCACGATCGCCGACGAGACGACGACGGCGCTGCTGGCACTGACGCCGCCTCCTGCTGACAAGAAGCAGCTCGAGGCCCAGATCCTCACGCCGCTCAGCACGCAGCTCGTGAAGGCCCGCACCTTCGACGCAGACGTCAGCAAGGCCGTGAAGGCCCACGACGACGTCGCGCTCACCAAGCTGCTCGGCAACGCCCCGACCAAGACCGTGGCCAACCTCGACTTCATGCGCAAGTACGGGTTCACCGGTTGCGTGACCCTCGCCGACACCGGCTCCTAGTCCACCAGGTCTAGGGCCGCACCGACGATCGAGCGGGCGTCGAGCCCGTGGTAGGCGTGCACCTCGTCTACGCCGCCGCCCTGGCCGAAGACACTGACCCCGAGACAGGTCACCGGGTTGCCGGCGATCGTGCCGAGGAACGCCAGGGTGTGCGGGTGCCCGTCGAGGACGGTGACCATCGGAGCGCGTCCGCTGAAGGCGCGGTCGAGGACGCCCTCGTCGACCGCGGGTCCGCGCAGCAGGCCGCGCCGCGACTGCACGGCGCGCCACACCCGGTCGTAGGACGTCACGACCACGACATCGGCCTGGACGCCCTCCGCCTTCAGCAGGTCCGCTGCCTCCAGCACGTTCGGGACGAGCGCGCCGACGCCGACGAGCGTCACGTCGGGGGACCCGGTGGAGCGCAGGAGGTAGGCCCCGGCGAGCACGTCGCGCCGCCGCGCGTCAAGGTCCTCGGGCACGGCGGCCAGCGACTGGTCGAGCGGCCGGGTCGAGAGCCTCAGGTACGCCGACTCGCCGTCCGGCCGGCCCAGCCGCGACAGGGCGTCGAGGAAGCACCACTCCGTCTCGAGCGCGAAGGCGGGCTCCCACGAGGTGACGCCGGGCTGCTCGAGACCGATGGAGGGCGTCGTGATGCTCTGGTGCGCTCCGCCCTCGGCCGCGAGGGTCACGCCGGACGGCGTGCCGACGAGGATCGACTGCCCACCGCCGTACACCCCGAACGACCACGGCTCCAGCGCCCGCCCCACGAACGGGTCGTAGACCGTGCCGACGGGCAGCAGCGGCTGGCCGACCTTGGACCAGGTGGCTCCCAGCTCGCCGAGCAGCGACACCAGGTTGATCTCGGCGATGCCGAGCTCGATGTGCTGACCGGTGGAGGTCTCGCGCCACTGCACGAGGCGGTCGCTGTTGGTGGTCGGGTCGCTGGCGAACCAGTCGTGGCGGTCCTGCGGCGACCAGATGCCGACCTTGTTGATCCACCCGCCCTGGTTGGTGGACGAGGCCACGTCCGGCGACACGGTGACCATCCGGGCGGCGACCGCCGGCGCGTCGCGGGCGAGGTCGGTGAGGACGCGACCGAGCGTTGCCTGCGTCGAGTGCTCCCCGCGGTAGGCGCGACCCAGGGCAGTCGGTACGGCGGGAAGCTCGGGCTGGTCGACCGGAGCCCGCCTCAGCCGCTCAGCGGCCGCTCGGCACAGCTCGCCTTCGGCGCTGCCGGGGTCGAAGCCCTGCCAGGGGTCGGAGGCGTCCAGTCCGAGGGAGGCGCCGAGCGCGTCGTACTGCTCCTGCGACAGCAGCGCGCTGTGGTTGGCGGGCGACCCCTCGATCGGCAGACCGCGGCCCTTCAGCGTGTAGGCGAAGACGACCGTGGGCCGGGTGTTGTCGACGGCGCGGAACGTCGCGCGCAGCTCGGCGAGGTCGTGGCCGCCGAGGTCGCGCAGCGCCTCGCGCACCTGCTCGTCGCTGAGGTCCTCGAGGACGGAGGCGATCGGGAGCGAGTCGCCGCAGAGCCGGTCTCGCAGCGAGGCGACCGGGGAGCGGAGCAGGAACTGGTACTCCTCGTTGCCCATGCCGTCGATCCGCTCGCGGAGCGCCTCTCCGCCGGGTCGGGCGAACAGCGACTGCAGCAGGCGGCCGTACTTCACCTCGAGGACCTGCCAGCCGGCGGCGGCGAACATCCCCTGCCAGCGGCTGATCGCGATGTCCGGGACGATGCGGTCGAGCGACTGGCGGTTGAGGTCGACGACCCAGAGCACCTCGCCGAGCCGCTGCACCATGGGGTCGGCGACGCACTCCCAGATCGCGCCCTCGTCGAGCTCCGCGTCCCCCACGAGGGAGATCTGCCGGCCGCCGGGCGGCGCGCCGAAGTGGGCGGTGACGTAGCGCTGGGCGATCGCGCCCCAGACCGGTGCCGTCGCGCCGATGCCGACCGACCCGGTCGAGTAGTCGGGGACGTCCGGGTCCTTCGTGCGGGAGGGGTAGGGCTGCAGACCACCGAGCTCGCGCAGCCGCGGGAGGTAGGACGCGTCGAGGTTGCCCAGCAGGTAGTTGATGGCGTGCAGCACCGGTGAGGCGTGCGGCTTCACGCTGACCCGGTCGGCCGAGGTGAGGTGCTCGAACCAGAGCGCGGTCATGATCGAGACCATCGACGCGCTCGAGGCCTGGTGCCCGCCGACCTTCACCCCGGTCGTGTTCGGGCGGGTGTTGGCGGCGTGCACGATGCTCGTCGCGAGCCACAGCACGCGCTCCTCGACACGGGTGAGCGGGTCGTCGCGTTCGGTCACCGCGCCAGCCTAGGAGGGCTAGCCTCGACGACGTGGGAGCGCGTCCTCAGGTCGACACCGCAGAGGTCCTGGCCGATGTGGCGCAGCGCCTCGGCGCGTCCCTCGACCTGACCCACACGCTCGAGGAGATCGCCCAGGCGGTCGTCGAGCGGATCGGCTTCGGCATCGCCGTCCTCAACCTCGTCGTCGACGGTGGCGACATCGAGGTGGTGGCGGTGGCGGGGCCCGACGAGGTCCGGCGGGAGCTGCTCGGCCGGCGGCAGTCGTCGCAGGACTGGGGCGACGCGCTCGCCGCCTCCGAGAGCCGTGGTCGCCTCCGGTTCCTGGACGGCCGGGTGGAGGAGTCGGAGCCGAGCCACCTGCACTTCTACACGCCGGACCTCCCGGTGCAGGAGGACCCCGACAGCTGGCACCCGATGGACGCCCTGTTCGCGCCGCTGCACGGCAGCAACGGCTCGCTGATCGGCGTGCCCTCCGTCGACGTCCCGCACGACGGCATGCGACCGGACGCGGCGGACTGCGAGCTGCTCGAGGTCTTCGCGATCCAGGCCGCGCTGGCCATCGACCACGCGCGGCTGTTCCAGGACCTGCACCGCGCGCTCGACGAGCAGCGGCGGGTGCAGGACGAGCTGCGCCACCGTGCCCTGCACGACCCGCTGACGGCGCTCGCCAACCGCGAGCTGGTCCTCGACCGGCTCGACCAGGCCCTGGCCCGCAGCCGGCGCGACGGTCGCGCGGTCGCGGTGCTGTTCCTCGACCTCGACCACTTCAAGCTCGTCAACGACAGCCTCGGGCACGCCGTCGGCGACGAGCTCCTCGTCGGCCTCGCAGCCCTGCTCGTGCACCACCTGCGGGAGATGGACACGGCAGGGCGGCTCGGTGGCGACGAGTTCGTCCTCGTCCTCGAGGAGCTCTCGGGCCCGGCGGAGGCGATCGCGGTCGCCGAGCGGCTGCTCGCGGCCGTCCGGGAGCCGCTGCTGGTCGGCGGGGAGAGCGTCCGGGCCTCGATCTCGATCGGGATCTCGCTCGCCGGGCCGTCGTCGACGGCGCAGGACCTGCTGACCGAGGCCGACACGGCGCTCTACCGGGCCAAGGCTGCCGGGCGGGGCCGCTGGGAGGTGTTCGACGCAGCCATGCGGCAGGAGGCCCTCGACCAGCTGGCGCTGCGCAGCGAGCTGGCCGGGGCGGTCGGGCGTGAGGAGTTCCGCCTGCACTACCAGCCGATCGTCGACCTCGACAGCGGCCGCCCGATGGGCTTCGAGGCGCTGCTGCGCTGGCAGCACCCGACGCGCGGCCTACTCGCCCCCGGCGCGTTCCTCGACGTCCTCGAGGACAGCGACGCCGACAGCCCGGTTGCCGAGTGGGTCCTGGAGCGGGCCTGCTCCGACGCGACGGAGTGGCCGCCCGAGCTGTTCGTCTCCGTCAACGTCAGCCCCCGGCAACTGGCCCGGCCGGAGCTCGCGCGCCGGGTCTCGGACGTGCTGGCTCGGACGGGGCTCGCCCCTGGCCGGCTCTGGATCGAGGTCACGGAGGACCGGCCGCTCGACGAGCACCAGGACATCGCCGACGTCCTGCGGCTGCGTGACCTCGGCGTGCGGGTGGCGCTGGACGACTTCGGCACGGGCTACGCCGGCCTCACCTACCTGCAGCGGCTCCCTGCCGACATCGTCAAGATCGACATGGTGTTCGTGCAGCAGGTCGTGCACGACCCCGTCAGCCGCGGCATCGTCATGGCCGTCGTCGGGCTCGCCGAGGCCCTCGGCCTGCTCGTCGTGGCTGAGGGCGTCGAGACCGTCGAGCAGGCCTCGGCTCTGCGTCAGATGGGCGTGGCCCTCGCCCAGGGCTACCTCTGGGGCCGGCCCATGCCCACGTTGGGCGAGGTCGTCAGCCTCTCCATCCGGCCGCCGGCCCTCGTTGACGACCTGCCGGGCGAGCTGCGCCGCTTGCAGACCGTCCTCGGTGTGTCCACCTCCGTCGACCAGATCGCGGCGGCCTCGGTCCAGGCGGCTCGCCGGGCCCTCGGCGGCGACGGCGGCGTGTTCGCGGTGCTGCACCCTGACGGTCGGGGCCGCCTCGTGCACGGCGAGGGCTACAGCCGGCGGGTGCTCGAGGCCTACCAGGTCATCGAGCTCGTCGGCGAGCTGCCGCTCATCGCGTCGCTGCGGGACCACCGGGCGGTCTTCCTGCAGGATCACGCGATCCGCGCGCACCCGGAGCTGAAGGATGCGGCCGGCGGCATCATGGCGCTGGCCAGCGTGCCCCTCGGCGGGCGCGGCGCCCTGGGCGTCAGCTGGACCGGAGCCGTGGAGATGTCACCGGCGCTGCGCCAGCACCTGCTCGCGATGGCGGACCTGATCAGCACCCGGCTGGCCGACCTCGAACCGCTGGCCACCATCCCGCCGCCCCGCTCGCTGCCGCTCGCCCCGCTCGACTGAGGGCTGCACCCGCAGAAGGCTCATGCACCAGAGGGCGATGGGCGCAACCTCATGGTTCGCGCGCTGGTCGGAAACGGCAACCATGAGGAAGCCGCCGGGGTCAGGTGGTGCCGGCGCCGACCTGGTCGACCTCGGGGAGGGCGATCGGGGCCCGGAGCAGCTCGTCGGGGATGCCGAAGCCGGCCACCAGCGTCGGGGCCGACGGGCGCAGCTCGCGGCACAGCGTGTTGACCTGGCGCTGCAGGTCCTTCGAGGCGTCGGCCGACAGGAAGCCGTGCTCCAGCCACCAGGCCCGGTCGCGCTCGATCGTCGACAGGGCGGCGAGGTCGCGCACCTGCTCGAGCAGCCCGGGCACGACGTTGGCCTGGAACAGCTCGTGGGCCTGCCGCTCGACGTGGGCACGGGCCGCGGCGAGGGCGTGGTCCTGGCACCGGGACAGGGCCCGGAGCGGGTCCATGTGCTCGCGCGTGGTGAGGGTACGGAGGCGGCGGGCGAGGGAGTCGACCAACCGCTCTTCCCGGAACCGCAGGGCGTCGAGCTGCCAGGACGGGTCGAGCAGGTCGGCCTTGCCGAAGCGGTGCGCCAGGTCGGTGAGAGCGCGGGTCGCGGTGCGGGTCGAGAGGTGCTTCACCAGGCCCACCGCGTCGAGGTCCTCGAACTGCGCGGCGTAGTCGGACAGCAGCGTCTTGGCGACGAGCTGCAGGAGGACGGTGTTGTCGCCCTCGAAGGTCACGAAGACGTCGGAGTCGGCGCGCAGCGAGGCGAACCGGTTCTCCGCGAGGTAGCCCTTCCCGCCGCAGCACTCGCGGGACTGCTGCACCGCGTCGACCATGTGCCAGGTGGCGACCGCCTTCAGGCCGGCGGCGAGTGCCTCGACCTCGCGCTGGTCGCCCGCGCCGTCCAGCACCGCCACGTACGACGACACGAGGTGGTCGTGCGCGGCCTGCAGGACGTAGGACTCGCACACCGCCGGGAGCAGCCGGCGCTGGTGGGTCAGGAAGTCCATGAGGGGCGTGTCCATGTCGAGCCCGGTGCCGAACTGCCGGCGCCGCTCGCCCCAGCGCACCGCGATGGTCAGGGCGTTGCGGGCGACCGCGAGGCCTGCACCGGCGATGCAGATGCGTCCTTCGACGAGGGCACCGATCATCGTGAAGAACCGCGCGCCCGGAGTGGCGATCGGCGAGGAGTAGACGCCCTCGGGCGACACGGAGCCGAAGCGGTCGAGCAGGTTGTCGCGCGGGATGCGGACGGCGTGGAAGCGGAGCCGGCCGTTGTCGACGCCCTGCAGCCCCATCTTGTCGCCGCAGTCCTCGATCTCGACGCCCTCGCAGACCGAGCCGTCCTCGTTGCGGATCGGGACGAGGAAGCAGTGCACGCCCTGCGCCTCACCGGCGACGTCGAGCTGCGCGAAGACCGCCGCGACCCGGGCGTGCCGCGCGGCGTTGCCGATCCAGTCCTTGCGGGCCGTCTCGTCCGGTGTGTGGATGACGAACTCGCCGGCCTCGACGTCGTAGCGGGCCTGGGTGCGCAGCGAGCGCACGTCGCTGCCGTGCCCGGACTCGCTCATCGCGAAGCAGCCGGGCAGCTCGACGGTCCCGATCTGCTCGAGCAGCGGCAGGTGCTTCTCCGTGCCGAGGCGGTGGACGGCGCCGCCGAACAGGCCGAACTGCACGCCCATCTTCACGAGCAGGGACAGGTCGCTGTGCCCCGTGGTCTGGAAGGTCGCGATCCGGCCGCCCGGGTCGTCCTGGCCGCCGGCCGCGACGGGGAAGGACCGGGCACCGTCACCTGACGCGCCGACCTCGCGGACCCACTCGAGGACCAGGTCGCGGTAGTCGTCGCGGGAGAGTCCCTCGGCCCGCTCGAGACCGAGCTTGGTGAGCCGGCGGCGGGTGTCCTCGCGGAGCGCGGCGTGGGGGCCGTCGAGGAGGGCCTGCAGGTCGGAAGCACTCGTCATGCGAGCGGTGTCCCCGCCTTACCTCCGCGCTACACCAGGGGAACGGCCACACCTGCGAGCGGGCTGGCCGCGACGACGAGAGCGAGCAGGCCGACGGCGAGCCGGGCCACGTTGCCCAGGGGGAGGGGCGGCTCCAGCAGCCGGTGGGCGCGGAGGAGCACGTCGTCGCCGGCGAGTCCGAGGGCGCCGGCCGGGGTGCCTCCGGCTCCGATCTTCCACAGCGCCCGCGCGAGCTGGGCCCGGTCGTGCTTGCGGGCGGCCCGGTCGTCGGCCATCAGCTCGACGAGGAGCGCGACCTCTGCCTGGGCGGTGGCGACGGCGGGGACCGCCGGGAAGGTGCGGGCGAGCGCGACGAACGGCAGCACCACCAGGTCGTGCCGCTGGGCGAGGTGCGCTTGCTCATGAGCGACGACCGCCTGCAGCTCGTCGTGGGTGAGCAGCTCCAGGGTGCCGCGCGACAGCACCAGCCGCGGGCGCAGCAGCCCGGGCAGGCAGTAGGCGAGGGGGACGTCGTGCTCGACGACGGACGCGCCGTGCAGCAGCAGGTTCTTGGAGGCGACCAGGTCGACGAGAACCCGGTTGGCGTGCCGGGCGCGCAGCGTCCGCGCGGTGGACGCCAGGAGCACCGTGAGCAGCCGCAGCAGGACGGCGAGGGCGAGCAGACCCGCGACCCAGGTCTGCCACCCGGCGTCGCGCAGGTGGCGCAACGCGGTGACGTGGTCCGCGCCGAGCGGCGCGAGGGCCACGGTGACCAGCAGCGTCAGGGTCAGCAGGCCGGCCGCCAGCCCCAGCGCCTGCCACAGGACCAGGGCGAGCGCGGGGGACCGCTGCGGCCAGTCCACGCGCGCGAGCCACGCGGGGAGCGCGGTCGCGACCAGCAGCAGGCAGCCGGCCAGCACGGACGCGGCGGCGAGCACGACTATTGGCCGTCGAGCGCCTGCCGCAGGGCGGCGGCCTCCTCGGGCGTGATGGTCCGAGCGAAGTGCTGGAGCGCGGCCAGCCGGTCGTCGGCCTGGCCCAGCGCCTGCGAGAGCAGCTCCGAAACGTGGTGCTCGCGGCTGGCCACGGGGGAGTAGCTGTGCGCCCTCGAGGAGCTGTCCCGGCGTACGAGGCCCTTGTTCTCCAGCCGGGTCAGCACCGTCAGCACCGTCGTGTAGGCCAGGTCCGGCCGCGACAGGGCGGAGGCGACCTCGCGTCCGGTCAAGGGCGAGCCGGCGTCCCACAGCACCTGCATCACGGTGCGTTCCAGGTCACCCAGCCTCGCCATGACACGAACCTACTACGAGTGGTAGAACTTCTACAGCCCGTAGAAGGAGGGGACCGTGCCCGATGTCCTCGGTACCGCTCTTCCGCCCGGCGCCCAGGCCTGGCGGTGGGAGTGGCAGGAGTCCGCGCCGTGCCGCGGCCACGACGAGCTGTTCTTCCACCCGCCCGGGGAGCGCGAGCCCTCCCGGTCCGAGCGCGACGCTGCGGCGCGGGCGATGTGCCTGCGCTGCCCGGTGCGTCGCGAGTGCGCCGCGCACGCTCTGATGATGCGGGAGCCCTACGGCGTGTGGGGCGGGCTGACCGAGACCGACAGGTCCGTCGAGCTCTACGGTCCCCGGCCCGTCCGGAAGCGGTAAGCAGGAACCCGGCATGGGGGCTAGAACCACGCCCCCATGCGACGCCCCCTCGCTCTGCTGGCCTCTGCCCTGCTCCTCGTGACCCTCGGGCACGCGTCGAGCGCCGTCAGCCCCGTCGTCCCGGCCGTGCCGGGCACGGCGCAGATGTCGGCGAACGTGAGGCACATCGGGACCATCCCGATCGACGGCGTCGGCGTCTCCATGAGGCTCGTCGACGTCGACGGCCAGCGCCGGGCCTTCGTCTCCGGCGCAGCGGGGCTGTCGATCTACGACGCCACCGACCCGACCCACCCGCGCCTGCTCGGCCACCTTCCCTTCTACAACTGGGAGAACGAGGCGATCGCTGTCTCGCCCGACGGCAAGACCGCCTTCCTGACGGAGTTCGAGGGCTTCCTCTACCTGCACGTCGTCGACGTGAGCGACCCGGCGCTGCCGCGCATCGTCGGCAGCCTCATCCCCGGTGGCGCCCACACCGTGGAGTGCGCCGACACGAGGTGCGACTACCTGTTCGGCTCCGAGGGCCAGACCTACGACGTGCGCGACCACGCGCACCCGAAGGAGGTCGACTCCGCGTTCGAGTGGGGCAACCAGCTCAAGGTCCGCGCCGGCCACAACCTGCACCGCGACTCCGACGGCGTCTGGATCGCCGACACCTCGCCGCTGACTGTCTTCACGCTGCACCCGGACCCGCTGCACCTCAAGCTGCTGACGACCGGCACGATCACCAAGAGCACCCAGTACCAGCACAACAACATCCGGCCCCGCGCCAACCAGTGGGACCCGCGCCCTGCCGGCGACAAGGGCACCGGTCCGCTGCGTCCCGGCGAGCTGCTGCTGGGCGAGGGAGAGACCAACTTCGAGTACCAGTGCAACGGCAGCAACGGCGCGTTCTCCACGTGGAGCATGGCCAACTTCGACCGCGGCGCACCGATGAAGCAGCTCGACGTGCTCCGTCCGCTGTCGAACGGCCTCGGTGGGCAGGACCCGGCGTTCAACGTCATGGGCTGCTCGGGTCACTGGTTCACGCAGCGCGACGCCAAGGACGGCTCGATCCTGGTCGCTGCCGGCTGGTACGAGCACGGCACGCGCTTCCTCAAGGTCAACCCGAGGACGGGCAAGATCAAGCAGGTCGGCTTCTTCCAGCCGAACCGCGGCGCCACCTCGGCGGCGTACTGGATCGCCGGGACCAACACCGTCTGGACCGTCGACTACCACTCGGGCGTCGACATCCTGCAGTTCGACGAGGACCCCGCCAAGGTCCCGACGACCAAGCAGCTCGACGCCAGCTGGCTGGCCCGCCTCGACACCGACCCGTTCGCCGAGGCCGTCCGCAAGCTCTGCACCGCGGGTGCCAGCGCGACGGCCCAGGACCACGCGCGCCTGCACCAGCTGCGTCCCTGAGCTGCCCGTAGCCTGAAGGGGTGAGCACGCCCCGCCTGCGCCCGGTCCTGTCGTCTGTCCCCGTCTACAAGCCGGGACGCCGACCCGCCGCAGGGCAGGTCATGAGCCGGCTGGCCAGCAACGAGATGCCCTACCCGCTGCTGCCGTCGGTGACTGCTGCGATCACGCAGGCCGTGACCGACAGCAACCGCTACCCGGACCCGTCCGTCACGGTGCTGACCGAGCGGCTCGCGGCGAAGCACGGGGTCGACCCCTCCCGGGTGGCGGTCGGCTGCGGCTCGAACCAGATCGTGCAGGAGCTCGTCGAGATCAGCTGCGACGCCGGCGAGGAGGTCGTCTTCGGCTGGCGGTCGTTCGAGGCCTACCCGGGCTTCACCGCGATCGCCGGCGCGACGGCCGTCAAGGTGCCGCTCAAGGACCAGGCCCTCGACCTACCGGCCATGGCCGCGGCGATCACCGAGCGCACCCGGCTCGTCCTGCTCTGCAGCCCGAACAACCCGACGGGGACGGCGCTGACGCAGGCGGAGGTCGTCGCGTTCCTGGCCCAGGTGCCCCAGGACGTGCTGGTCGTCGTCGACGAGGCCTACTTCGAGTTCGTCGACGACCCCGCCGTCGTCAACACGTTCACCCTGCTCGACGAGCACCCCAACCTCGTGGTCGTGCGGACCTTCTCCAAGGCCTACGGGCTGGCGGGGCTCCGGGTCGGCTACGCCGTGTCCACGCCCGCGATCGCGGGGGCGCTGCGCCAGGTGCACCTGCCGTTCTCGGTGACCATCGCCGCCCAGGCCGCCGCGCTCGCCTCGCTCGACGTCGAGGACCAGCTGCTCGCCCAGGTGGCCACGGTCGTCGAGCTGCGCGAGCCGCTGCGCAAGGAGCTGCTCGACCTCGGCTGGCAGATCCCGCCCACCCAGGGCAACTTCGTCTGGTTCCCCACCCCCGACGCCGACCGGCTGTCGGAGGTGTTCGAGCAGCACGGCGTGCTGGTCCGCTGCTTCTCGGGCGAGGGGTGCCGGGTCACGGTCGGGCTGCCGGAGGACAACACGAAAGTGGTAGCCGCCGCACGGGCTGCCCTGCAGTGATCAGCCGGCCGAGTGGTCAGGACTAGTCCCTGAATGACCCGATTCAGCCATGGTGACGGAGCGTGACCGCCTGCATGCTCTGCGTATGACCTCGTACCGCGTCATCGCCCGCTGGACCGGCTTCTGCGCCTCCTGCCCCGTCGAGCAGCCGCTCCTGCTCGTCGCGCACGGCCCGCACGGGCTGCGCGCCTGGCTGGCGGGTGCCGGCCCGGAGGACCGCACCCTCTCCTACTCCTGCCAGGTCTGCGGCCGGGTCGAGCACGTGCCGGCCACCGACGCCGAGGACGCCGGCTACGACGCCGGGCTGCTGCGCTGGCCGGACTGGGTGGAGCAGGTCGTCGAGCCGGTGATGGTCGAGGCGTTCGTCGCCGCAGACGTCTTCGGGCAGGCCGCCCTCGAGCTCGTCAGCCGACCCGAGGCTCCTGCTGCTGCCGTACCCGCCCTTCGCCCCGCCTCCGTCCGCGTCGTGACGCTGCCCGTGCAGCGGGTGTCTGCGACCGACCTGCTGGCCGCCGCAGCCTGACGGTGTAGAACGGCGGCATGACCGCACCCACGCGCACCCGGCCCCCCGGGCCGCCGATGGGGCCGGTCGGCGTCGTCCGGCTGCTCAGCACGCTCATCCGGCGCGACCTCCCTCCCGGGCGGATGCAGGAGCTCGGCCGCGACTACCCGCGGATCGCGAGCATCGGCACCGCGAAGCAGCACGCCTACCTCGTCAGCCACCCGGACCTCGTCCGTGAGCTGCTCGTGGTGCAGGCCAGGTCCGTCGAGAAGGGGCCGGCGCTGCTGAGCGCGGGCGTCCTCATGGGCGAGGGCCTGCTGACGCTGCGCAACGCCCCCCACAAGCCGCGCCGCCGGCTGGTCAACCCGAGCTTCCACCACAGCCGGATCGCCGGGTACGCCGAGGTGATGGTGTCGGCGACCGACGAGCTCGACCGCCGGTGGGCGGCGATGCGACCGGGCAGCGAGATCGACCTGGCGCAGGAGATGTCTGCGCTGACCCTCCAGATCGTGGGGCAGGCGCTCTTCGGCGCCGACCTCGGCACCGAGTCGCAGGACGTCTACCGGTCGCTCGAGCTGGCCATGAGCGGCTGGGAGAAGACGCTGGTGCCCGGCGGCGAGAAGCTGCTGCAGGTGCCGCTGCCGGTGTTCCGGCGGATGTGGGGCGCCAAGCAGTCGCTGGACGGGATCGTCGAGCGGCTGGTGCACCGGGCGCACGAGACCCGCGGCGACGACGTGGTCAGCGGACTGCTCGAGAGCCTGACCGAGGACGAGGTCCGGGCCGAGGCGATGACGCTGCTGCTGGCCGGGCACGAGACGACGGCGAACTCGCTCACCTGGACCTGGCACCTGCTCAGCCGCAACCCGAAGGTCGCAGCCCGGCTGCGGCAGGAGCTCGTCGGCACCGACCCGCAGTACGCCGGCCTGCGCGACCTGCCGTTCACCACCGCCTGCATCGCCGAGGGGATGAGGCTCTACCCGCCGGCGTGGATCCTCGAGCGCGAGGTCACCGAGGAGATCGTCCTCGACGGGTACGTCATCCCGCGCGGCTCGATCGTCGTCGCGAGCCAGTACGCGCTGCACCGCGACCCCCGGTGGTGGCGCGACGCGTCGACGTTCGACCCGACCCGCTGGCTCGACGCCGACGGCCGCTTCGACGAGGAGGCCCCGGGGCAGCCGCGCGGTGCCTGGTTCCCGTTCGGTGCCGGCACCCGGCAGTGCATCGGGGAGTCCTTCGCGTGGGCCGAGGCCGTGCTGGTCCTGGCCCGGCTGGCGCGGCACTGGGCACCGCAGTCGCTGCGCGACCCCAAGCTGCACGCCGCCGTCACCCTCCGCCCGGAGGGTGGCCTGCCGGCCAGGTTGCTGCCTGCGCCACACTGACCGCATGGATCTCGCAGGCAAGACCGTCCTCGTCACCGGGGCCAGCGGAGGCATCGGGCAGGCCATCGCGGAGGCGTTCGCCAAGGAGGGCGCCAAGCTCGTCCTGTCCGGCCGGCGCGCTGCTGAGCTCGAGGCCCTCGCGGAGCGGGTGAGCGGTCGCGTCGTCGTCGCCGACCTGTCGGTCCGCGCCGACGTCGAGCGGCTGCTGCAGGAGGCCGGTGACGTCGACGTGCTCGTCGCCAACGCCGCCCTGCCGGCCTCCGGCCTGCTGTCGGAGTACAGCCCCGAGCAGCTCGACCGGGCGCTCGAGGTCAACTTCCGCGCACCGATCTTCATGGCGCACGCGCTGGCCCCGAAGCTGGTCGCGCAGGGGAGTGGCGGCATCGTCTTCGTGTCCTCGCTGTCCGGCATCGCCGCGACCGCCGGCAGCAGCCTCTACAACGCCACCAAGTTCGGGCTCCGGGGCTTCGGGATCGCCCTCCACGACGAGCTGTACGGCACCGGCGTCGCCATCAGCGTCGTGCTGCCCGGCTTCATCAGCGACGCCGGCATGTTCGCCGACACCGGCCTCAAGCCCCCGCCCGGCTTCGGCACGCGCACCCCGCAGCAGGTCGCTGACGCGGTCCTCGACGCCCTCGCGCACAACAAGGCGGAGGTGCTCGTCGCGCCCTACTCGGACCGGCTGGTGTCGAAGATCGGCGGGATAGCTCCCAACCTGGCCGGCCGGCTGCAGCGGATGGGTCTCGCCGGCAACATCGCCGAGCAGCTCGGGGCCGCGCAGAAGAGCAAGCGTTGACCTCGACGAGCGAGCTGCCCTGGGTCGAGCCCGGCGCCTTCGAGGTCGCCGACGACGTCTGGCGGGTCCCGCTGCCGCTGCCGAACGACGGGCTCCGCGCGGTCAACGTCTACGTCGTCGTCACGCCCGCCGGCCTGGTGTGCGTCGACGGCGGCTGGGCCATCCCCGAGAGCCGCGAGCTGTTCGGCAAGGCGCTGTCGACCATCGGCTACGACGTGGCGGACGTGCAGCGGTTCCTGGTGACCCACGTCCACCGGGACCACTACACGCAGGCCGTCGCCATCCGTCGCGAGGTCGGCTCCCACGTCGCGCTCGGGCTCGGCGAGAAGCCGACGATGGACCTGCTGCAGGAGGGCACCCGGCACGGCTTCACCGCGCAGATCGACGGCCTGGAGGCCTGCGGCGCCGACGAGATGGCCCGCCAGATCCGCGCGTGGATCGGCGACGCGAAGCCCGACAACAAGCAGTGGGAGTCACCGGACACCTGGCTCTCGCCGGGTCCGATCGACCTCGGCCCGCGGACCCTCGACGCCGTCGAGACGCCCGGCCACACCCGCGGCCACCTGGTCTTCTACGACACCGCCGCCTCGCTGCTGTTCGCCGGCGACCACGTGCTGCCGACGATCACGCCGTCGATCGGCTTCGAGCCGGTGCTGATGGACAACCCGCTCGGTGCCTTCCTGGAGTCGCTCCGGGTGGTGCGGGAGCGCCCGGACGCCCGGCTGCTGCCCGCCCACGGTCCCGTCACCGACTCGGCGCACGGCCGCGTCGACGAGCTGCTGGCGCACCACGACAACCGGCTCGACCAGACCCTCGCGGCCGTCGTAGGCGGCGCGCGGACGGCGTACGAGGTGGCCGGTCAGCTCCGCTGGACCCGCCGCGAGCACCGGGTCGAGGACCTCGACCCCTTCAACGGGATGCTGGCCACCTTCGAGACGGCCGCGCACCTCGACCTGCTCGTCGCCCAGGGCCGCCTGACCGTCACCACCGAAGGCCGCGTGAGGGTCTACCAGCCCTGACCGTGGGGACAGTGGCGGTTCGGGTGCGTTCCAGTGCCACCGAACCCGCATCGTCGCTCGCAGGCGCCGCACGCGTGCCGAGCCGCTGCGGGGACAGTGGGGGTTCGGGTGCGTTCCAGTGCCGCTGAACCCGCATCGTCGCTCGCAGGCCTCTACGCCCAGGGGCGGGTGCCGCCGATGAAGTCGCTGCGGTCGTAGGACGTCACGCGGACGACCTCGCCGGTGTAGGGCGCCTCGATCATCTTGCCGTTGCCGATGTACATCGACACGTGGTGGATCGTCGACGGGTCGGACGTGTCGTAGGCGAAGAACATCAGGTCGCCGGGCTCGAGGTCGCTGCGGCTCGAGACCCGCTTGCCCTGGTCCCACTGCGACCCCGTGTAGTGGTCGAGGTGGATGCCGGCCTGGGCGTAGGCGAACAGCGTGAGGCCGCTGCAGTCGAAGCCCTTGGTGCCCGCGCCCTGCGCGAAGCCGTAGGTCGGGCCGTTCTCGTCGCCGCCGCCCCACGAGTAGGGCACGCCGATCTCCTGGAAGGCCCAGTGGATCGCGGTCGCGGCCGCATCGGACGGGGCCTTGCCGGACGTGACGTGCCGGGCGGCGGCGCGAGCGGCTGCTGCCGCCTGCTCGAGGTGCCGGGCTCGCTGCTGCGCGTTGCCCAGGGAGGCCTCGGCGCGGGCCACCAGGTAGAGCGCGTGCCCGCGCGCCTTGGAGGCCAGGAAGAGCATGTGGCCGGCGTCGCGCGCCGCAGCGGCGGCGGCGGACCGCGCCGCGCCTGCCACGTCGGCTGCGTGCGCAGCCTTGGCGAGAGCGGCCTGCGCCGCATCGCTCGCGACCTTGGCCTCGGCCTGGGCGGCGGCCGCGAGCTGCGCCGCCGTCGTGGCCTTGTCGCGCGCACGCGTCATGTCGGCGATGACGCCCTGCTGGTAGGCGCCGACCCGGTTCATGTAGGCCTGGCCCCGGGCGAGCGCCGACGGGTCGCTCGTCGACAGCAGCGAGCTGACCATCCCGAGCTTGCCCGAGCCCATGTAGGCGCCAGCGGCGATCTGGTCGAGCTCCCGCTGGCGCTTCGTCACGAGGGCGTCGGCAGCGGCCTGCTCAGCCTGCTTCTCCGCGGCCTGGGCGGCTGCCGCGTCGGCCGCGGCCTGCGCGCCGGTCGCGACGCCCTGCGCGGCTGCCTCGGCCTGGTCGGCGACCACGGCCTTGGCCGCGGCCTGGCTGCTCACCCGCTGCGCCGCGTGGGCGCGCGTGAGGGCGCCGTTGTAGGCCTCGGCCGCCCGCTCCGCGCGGACCTGCAGGCTCTGCACCGAGGCCTTGGCGTCCGCGACCGCCTGGTGCGCCTTGGCGATCTCGCTCGGCGTGGGGTTGCCCGGGTCGGCGAGCGCAGGCAGGCACGGGCCCAGCAGGGCAAGAGCGGCAGCCGCAGCCAGGACCGGCTGGGTTCTGCGTCGGACGGCCATGGGGAAGTCTCCTTGTCGCACCTCGGAACCTAACGGACACGGCGCGTCTTCGTGGGGTGCCACTCCGTGACTGTCACCACGGCGTCACACTGTCTGCGTGCTGCGCGTGCGCCTGCTGGGCGGGCTCGCCGTCGAGGGGGTCGACGCGGGCAGTCTCGGCTCGCGCAAGCAGCGCCGGCTGCTGGCGCGGTTGGCGCTCGAGGGGCCCGCCGGGGCGAGCTTCGACGCGCTCGCCGACGACCTCTGGGGCGACGACCCTCCCGCCAGGCCCCGGGACCAGCTGGCCGTCCTGGTGAGCCGGCTGCGCAGCAGCTTCGAGGTGCGCCGCACCGACGCCGGGTACGTCCTGGAGCTCGGGTGGTGCGACGTCGCGGCGTTCCACGCGCTGCACGCCGAGTCGTTGCGCCGGGAGGGGTGGGCAGCGACCGCCGAGTCCGCTCGGGCCGCGCTCGCCCTGCTGCGCGGTCCGCTGCTGCCCGAGCTGGCGGAGTGCGACTGGGTGGTCACCGCGGCCGCCGAGCTCGAGCGGGCCGCGGCCGAGGTCCGCAGGATGCTGGCGGAGGCGGAGCTGCGGGTTGGTGACCCCCGCCGCGCGGCTGACCTCGCCACGGAAGCGCTGGCCGCGGCACCGTACGACGAGGTCGCCCTGCGCCTGCACATGGAGGCCTGCCTGGTCGCCCGCAGCCCGGCCCTCGGGCTCGCGACCTTCGAGGTGGTGCGGGAGCGGCTGGCCGAGGAGCTGGGCATCGACCCCTCGGCGGAGACCCGTGAGGTGCACCAGCGGCTGCTCGCGGCGACCGACGCGCCGGTGACGCGGACCGTTGCGCCGGCCGTCGGGCTGCCCGGTAGGCGAGCGGAGCTCGACGCGGTCCTTGCCCTGGTGGACAAGGGATCCGGCCTGCTGGCCGTCAGGGGGGAGCCGGGCATCGGGAAGTCCCGGCTGCTGGACGCCGTGGCCGCCGTCGTGCCCGGCCCGGTGCTCCGCGCACGTTGCGACGCCCTGGGACGGGTCCTGCCGCTCCAGCCGGTCCTGGACGCCGTCACCTCGGCGCTGCGGGGACGGCTGCCCTCGGAGGTCGACGCGCTGCTGGGCGACGACGCCGCCCAGCTGGCCGCACTCCTCGGCGGCCCGGTCGAGCGCGGTGCGGTGCCGGACGACGGCACGGGCCAGCTGCTGCTGCACCTGGCCCTCAGCCGCCTGCTCGAGCGACTCGCGGGCGATGGCGTCCTGGTGCTCCTGGTCGACGACGGGCACCTGGCCGACGAGGCGACAGCGGCGCTCCTGACCGCTCTGCCGCAACGGGCCTCGCGGGTCGTCACCGTCGTGGCCGCGAGGAGCGGGGCAGGGCCGGACTGGCCCGCTGCCGTCGAGCTCGGGCCCCTGGACCTGGCTGCCGTGACCGAGATCGTGGGGGCAGACCGTGCCGCAGCCTTGCACGCACGCAGCGGCGGGCATCCGCTGCTGCTGACGGAGCTCGCCGAGCACGGGGAAGATGCGCTCCCGGCGCTGACCGCCACCTTCGCCGCCGCCGCGGACTCGGCCGGGCCGGTGGGCGCGACGCTGCGGGCGGCCAGCGTCCTCGGTCCCGACCTCGACCTCGACGTCCTCGCCCAGGTGCTCCGACGACCCGCCGTCGAGCTCCTCGACGACCTGGAGGAGGGGGTCCGCCGCCGACTGCTCGTCGAGAGCGCGAGCGGCTTCGCCTTCCGGCACGGCCTGGTCCGGGAGGCGCTCGCTGCCGGTGTGGGTCCGACACGGCTCGCCCTCCTCCACCGGGAGACCGCCCGCGCCCTGCAGGAGCGGCCGGGCGTCGACCCGCTGGTGCTCGCCCATCACGCCCTCGCCGGCGGCCTGCACGCAGAGGCGGTCGAGGCCCTCGTGCGGGCCGGCACCATCGCGGAGGACCGGCACGCCGTCGCGGACGCCCTCGACCTGGCGGACAGGGCCCTGGCCCTCGACCCGCTCGCCCGCGGAGCGCTGCTCCTGCGGGCGCGGGCGCTGCTCGTCCTCGCCCGCTACGCCGAGGTCGACGAGCAGACCTCGCTGCTGGAGGGGCCGGACGCGTGGCAGATCGCGGCCCTGGCCGCGCACTACCGGCGCGACTGGCCGCGGGCCGCTGACCTCGCTGACCGCGCTGCGGGGTCCCAGGCCGGCGTGGACCGGGCCACGTCACTGGCCATCGCCGGTCACGCGCTGCACGCCATGGGTGACCTCGAGGGGTCCGATCAGCGGTGGCGGGAGGCCGAGGGCCTGGCCCGCGCACCCTCAGGCTGGCTGGCCATCCTCCGGCACCACCAGGGACGCACCGAGGAGACCCTGCGCCTCACCGCACCCGGGCCGGTGTCCACCGGACTGGAAGCCGTGTCCGCACCCCTGGTGACCATGAGCCGCGGCCTTGCGCTCGCTGCTCTCGGCCGCACTGCCGAGGCGCTCGACTGCTTCGACCGCACCGAGGCGATCGTGGACCGGATGGGGCTGGTCCGGTTCCGCGGCCGTGCGAACAACTGCCGCGGCTACGTGCTCCGCAACCTCGGCGAGCACACGGCCGCGGACGAGCAGAACAGCCTGGCCATCGAGGCCGGCCGGAGCATCGGCATGGACGAGCAGCTCGCCCACGGGCTGCTGGACCTGGCCGAGGGCCGGCTCCGCCGCGACGACCTCGCGGGTGCTGCCGCGCTGCTCGACGAGGCCTCCGTGCTGGCCCAGCCGGACCGGCCGCACGGCTACCAGTGGCGGCACCGGGTGCGGGCCCGCTGGCTCCGCGGCCGGCTCCTCCTCGCCGCCGGTGACCTCGACGGCGCGGGTGAGCTCGCGACGTCGGTGCTGGCCGAGGCCACGGACCAGAGCCTCGCCCGGTACGCCGCCTTCGCCGACCTGCTGCTGCTCGACGTCCGGCTCCGCCAGGGCTCGACGGTGACGCCGGAGGAGGTCCTGGACGTCACTCGCCGGATGAGCACCCTGGCCGGCTCGGAGCTGCCCTGGTTCCTGTCAGCCGTCGCGCGGGACGCGTCCGGCGACGTGCGTGCCGCGCTGGACTCGGCCGCCCGGCGGACGGGACAGGACCTGGTGCGGCAGGCACCGCCGGAGCTCCGCGACGCCGTCGCCCGCCGGCTCACCTCAGCCGGCTGACCCCGCAGGACTGTGCCGTGCAGGGACTGCTGCACCTCAGCGACGGGCTGACAGCAGCAGGACGCGGGTGGCTGGAGCCTCGAGCGCAGTGACGGACGCGAGGGCTTCCTGCTCGACGGCTGCGCGGTCGACGGTGGCCAACCAGGGCGCGGTGTGGGGGAGTCCCAGCCGCCAGGCGACGAGCGCTTCGGGCGGCAGGACGAGCGGTACGTCGACAGCGGCCACCCCCACCTCGCGGAGCCCTGCCGTGGCGGCTGCGGCTGCCAGCTGCGAAGGCGTGTCGCTGCGAGAGGCGGCCGAGGCCTTGAAGTCGCTGTACCAAGCGGGCGGCGTCCAGCCGTGGCGACGGAGCACGGCCTCGACGGCCTGCTGCACGTGGCGTGGGTCGTCGGCGGACCAGGTGGTCGCCGCCACCGGTGCGTCCGGTCGCAGCACCCGGGCCACCTCGCGCAGGCCCGCGACAGGGTCGGTGAGGTGGTTGAGCACGAAGCCCAGCACGGCCCCGTCCGCGACGGCGTCGAGCAGCGGCAGGGACAGCGCGTCACCGCCGACGGCGGCCGAGTGCCGTCGTGCGAGCCCGAGCATCTGCAGCGAGGAGTCCACCGACAGCACCCGCGCGGGCAGCCGGCGGCCAGCGGTGCCGGTGCCACAACCGACGTCGAGCACCAGCCCCCGCCAGGGATGGGCGTCGACGAGCAGACCGGCGAGCAGGTCGAAGACCTGCTCCGGCCCGTCGAGCCACGCGCCGACCCCCGCGTCGTAGACCGCGGGCGGGATCACACCACCCGCTGGGCCTGGCGCACGTGCTCGAGCCACCACGCGAGCTCCTCCGGCTGACCGCTCTTGTTCCAGCACATCTGCACGGCACCGCCGAGGAGGGCGAGCGGCAGCTGGCGGTCCCACCAGCCGGCTGTCTCGATGCCGTGGCCCTCGAGGGCACTGCGGTAGTGCGCGATGGTGCCCTCCTTGGAGTCGGGCAGCCGGTCGCAGTTGACGGAGAGGTACCAGGCGAGGTCTCCCAGCGGCGCGTCGACGCCCGGGAACGCCCAGTCGACGAGGACGACCCGGCCGTCGTCGTGCAGCCCGAGGTTGCCGCCCTTCCAGTCGCCGTGCACGAGCGAGCGCGGCGTCTGGGCGAGCGCCCGCACCAGGGGCGCGGGGTCCTCCGTCAACGACAGGAGCAGCGCGTGCTCCTCGGGGGCGACGGCGGCGAGCTCGTCCCACATGGGCTGCAGGTAGGAGGGCACCCCGGTCAGCGGTCCGCGGAGCGCCTCCGCCCGCGCGAACGCGGGGGAGAGCATCTGGTAGCGCTGGCCCGGCGCCTGCAGGCCCCACTGGTCGGTGAGGCCCCAGGTCGCCGCGTGCATCGCTGCCATCGCGTGCAGGACCTGGGCCTGCTGCTCGTCGGTGATCGGGTCGCTGTCACGCAGGAAGAGCTCGGAGACGTCACGCATCAGCAGCTGCGTGGCCCCGGTCGCGGGGTCGTAGGCGACGTCGACGAGCGCGGTGTCGACGACCGGGGCGAGCCGGTCGAAGACGCCACCGCGGAGCAGCTTGGCGACGAAGGGGACGTCGACGTCGGCGGCGGCACGCATGACCCAGTCCGTCTCCCGGCTGAGGTTCTTCACGACGTACCGCTCGCCGTCCAGGACCAGCCGCTCGAACGTCGCGCTCGACAGCCCCTCAGCCGTCGGCCCCATCGGCTCGCGTGACGTCGCCCGCGACAGGTCGAGCGTCGTGGTGATCGCGTCGGTCGTCGTCACGCCTGCCCCCTTGCGACCTGAAGACCAGCCTCGATCTCCGCCTGCAGAGCCGCGTCCCAGCGCCCCCCGCACCAGACATCCTGCCGGGTGATGCGTCCCTCGGACAGCACCAGCACGTGCACCTGGTGGGCGGCCATCGGTCGTCCCTGCTCGGTCCAGGCGAGGGAGAACCGGACGACCTCCCCGCCCGGCACCTCGGTGCGCTGCAGCTCGGACAGCGTCGCCGGGTCGGCGAACCAGCCCGACAGCTGGGCGGCGATGGCAGCTGGTCCGTGCGCCTCGAGGCGCCAGGACGGGACAGTCGCGTCGAGCAGCGCGTCCGGCGCGTAGAGGTCGGAGGGGACGCCGGTGCCTGCGGTCACGGCGTCGAGGAGGCGGTCTACGGGGTTCGTGGTCATGGCAGGACCGTGCCGGACCGGCCTTGCAGGGGCTTTGCAACCGGCCCTGCAAAGGCCCTGCAAGGCGGCCGGGGTGGGCTGCGGCCCTCACTCACCACCCTCAGGAGGGGACATGACCACAGCACCTACGCAGGACGAGCTCGACGCGTTCCTCGGACAGGCCGTCACCGACTTCGGCGCCGCCGCGACCGTCGCGATGGTCCTCGTCGGCGACTCGCTCGGGCTCTACGCGGCGCTCGCCGAGGGCAGCCACACACCCGAGTCGCTCGCAGCCGCCACCAAGACCCACCCGCGACTGGTGCGGGAGTGGCTGCACAACCAGGCCGCAGCCGGGTACGTCGTGGTCGACGGCGAGGGCTTCGCGCTCACGCCCGCGTCGGCGTTCGCCCTGTCGGACCCGAGCAGCCCGGTCTACCTGGGCGGTCTGGCGGAGGTCGTGACGTCGGTGTTCCAGGACGTCGACGCGGTGATCGACGGCTTCCGCAGCGGCAAGGGGCTGCTGTGGGGCGACCACGACCCGAAGCTCTTCCACGGGACGGAGCGGTTCTTCCGCCCCGGCTACGCCGCCAACCTCGTCTCCTCGTGGCTGCCCGCCCTCGACGGCGTCGTCGAGAAGCTGCAGGCCGGCATCCGGGTGGCCGACATCGGCTGCGGTCACGGCGCGTCCACGGTGATCATGGCTGAGCAGTTCCCGGCCTCGACCTTCGTCGGGTACGACGACCACGCGGCGTCGATCGACGCGGCGCGGGCTGCCGCCACCACCGACAACGTCTCGTTCGAGGTGTCAGCGGCGAGCGCGACGCCGGGGGAGTACGACCTCGTGGCGACCTTCGACTGCCTGCACGACATGGGCGACCCGGTGGGGGCGGCCCGTCGCATCCGGCAGGTCATCAGCGAGGACGGCACCTGGCTGCTGGTGGAGCCTTTCGCCGGTGACACGCTGCAGGACAACCTCAACCCCGTCGGCCGGCTCTTCTACGGCGTCTCGACCGCGGTGTGCACCTCGCACGGCGTGGCTCAGGGCGACGACGAGTGCCTCGGCGCGCAGGCTGGGCTCGCCCGGCTGACGAAGGTCGCGCACGACGCCGGCTTCACCCGCGTCCGGCTCGCCGCCCAGACCCCCTTCAACCTGGTGGTCGAGATCCGGCCCTAGCTCGCGACCGCTGCGGCGGCCCGGTCCGACCGGAGCAGCCGCAGCACCGCGGCCTCGACCCGCCCCTGGTACGCCGGAGCACCGGGCGTCGCGTCCTCGCCCAGCCGCTGCAGGTCCGGCCGGATCGTCGTACCCGCCTCGAAGAGGTCGATGACGCGCGGGTCGATGTAGGAGGCGCGGCAGACGGCCGGAGTGTTCCCGAGGTAGTGCGCCACCTCCTGCACGACCCGGGCCACGGCGCGCTTGCGGGCCGTCACGGTCGCCGTGTCCTGCTGCACCGACAGCCCGACGGCGGCGAGGACCGTGCCGTTCCAGGTGCGGAAGTCCTTGGCCGTGTAGTCGCCTCCGGTGAGGTCGCGCAGGTGCCGGTTGATGTCGCCACTGCGCACGTCGACCCAGCGCGAGCCGTCCTGGTAGGCGAGCAGCTCCTCCCCACCAGAGCGCCGGCGCTTCAGGGTCGAGACGATCGCGCAGACCTCCGGCTCCGCGACGGACTGCACGCGGTGCTTGCCGCTCTTGGCGATGTAGTCGAAGGTCACGACGCCGTCCCGCGAGACGGTCACGTGCTGCTTGAGGAGCGTCGCCAGGCCGAAGCTGTCGCGGTACTGCTCCGACCCGACCCGGAAGAAGCCGAGGTCGAGCAGCCGGACGGCGCACGACAGCACCTTGTCGCGGCCGATCCCGTCGGCGCTGAGGTCGGCGCAGAGGCGGTCGCGCAGCGAGGGCAGCAGCGCCCCGAAGTCGAGGATCCGCTCGTGCTTCGCCAGGTCGCGGGTCACGCGCCAGTGGTCGTGGTAGCGGTACTGGCGCCGGCCTGCGGCGTCGACGCCGGTCGCCTGGATGTGCCCGTTGGCCGTCCGGCAGATCCAGACGTCCTCCCACGCGGGTGGCAGGACGAGCGCCTCGATCCGGGCGAGGTGGGCCTCGTCCGTCACCGGGTTGCCGGCGCTGTCGACGTAGCGGAAGCCCTTGCCGCGCCGGACGCGGTGCAGCCCGGGACCGTTGGGGTTCACCCGGCGCAGGCGTGGCATGGCCGGTCACTTCCCCGCGCGTGACACCGCTGAACCTGGGCAAGGCCGTGACATGACTTCCGTAACAGCACTGGTGTGCACCCTGACCCCGTCCCCAGCCGACTCCAGCAGCCAGCTGCTCGCCGAGCAGGTGCTCGCCGGCTTCGCCGAGCAAGGCTGCGACACGTCCCTGTTCCGCGTCGTGGACCACGACGTCAAGCCCGGCGTGCAGAAGGACATGGGCGACGGCGACGAGTGGCCCGCGATCAGGGCAAAGGTGCTCGCGTCGGAGATCCTGCTCATCGCGACCCCGATCTGGATGGGCCAGATGTCGAGCGTCTGCAAGCGCGTCCTCGAGCGGCTCGACGCCGAGCTGTCGGAGAAGGACGACGAGGGGCGGCTCCTGACCTACGGCAAGGTCGCCGCCCTCGCGGTCGTCGGCAACGAGGACGGGGCGCACCAGGTGACCGCCGAGGTGTTCCAGGCCCTCAACGACGTCGGCTTCACGCAGCCCGCGGCCGCGGTGACCTACTGGCACGGCGAGGCGATGGGGTCGACCGACTACAAGGACCTCGACGACGTGCCGGAGAAGACCGCCGGCACGACGAAGACGCTCGTCACCAACACGCTGCACCTGGCCGAGCTGCTCGCCAAGGACCCCTACCCGCCGTCCTAGCGCTCGGGGACCCGGGGGGCCCGGCCCGGTGGCTGCGGCGGCGGAGGCAGCAGGGCCACGCGGGGACGCAGGCTGAGCGCGTGGGTGCTGCCCGCCGGGACGAGCACCTCCTCGCCGTCGAGGAAGAGCGTGACGTCGCCGTCCTCTGCCGTGAACTCCGCGCGCTGGTGCGTGATGTCCACGTGCAGCAGCGATCCGCGCCAGCGCAGGTGGAACCTGAGCCGAGTGAGGGCCTGCGGCAGGGCGGGGTCGAAGCACAGCCGCGACGCGTTCTCGCGCATCCCGCCGAAGCCCTCGACCAGGGCGGTCCAGGAACCGGCCAGCGACGCCATGTGCAGGCCGCTGCCCGCGTTGTCCTGCAGGTCCCGCAGGTCGACGAGCGCGGTCTCCGTCGCGTAGGCGTGGGCGAGCTCGAGGTGGCCCACCTCGGCGCACATCACCGCCTGGGTGCCGGCGGACAACGAGGAGTCCCGGACCGTCCGGCGCTCGTAGTAGTCGACGTCGCGGGCCTTGTCCTCGGCGGTGAACGCCTCGCCGCACCAGTGCAGGGCGAGCAGCAGGTCGGCCTGCTTGCACACCTGCGAGGAGTACAGCACCGCGTAGGGGACGTTGAGGAACAGCGGGTACGACGCAGTGCTGGTGTCGAACTCGCGGTAGCGCGTGAAGCCCCGCGACTGCTCGTGGACCTGGAGCTCGCTGTCGTAGGGGATCGCCACTGAGCTCGCGGCGTCGCGCCAGGCCTCCATCTCCGCCGTGTCGACGCCGAGGTCGCGGGCCCGCTGCGGGTGCCGCTCGCACGACCCGGTGGCGGCCCGCAGGTTGCGCGCGGCCATCAGGTTCGTGAAGAGGTTGTCGTCGGCCACGGCGCTGTACTCGTCCGGGCCCGTGACCCCGTCGAGGTGCCAGGTGCCCTGCCGGTCGTGATGGCCGAGCGACATCCAGAGCCGTGCCGTCTCGACGAGCAGCTCGATGCCCACCTGCTCGTCGAAGACCTCGTCACCGGTGGCGGCGCGGTACCGCTCGACGGCATAGGCGATGTCGGCGTTGACGTGGAAGGCGGCAGTGCCCGCCGGCCAGTAGGCGGAGCACTCGTCGCCGGCGATGGTGCGCCACGGGAAGGCGGCGCCCTTGAGGCCGAGCTGCCTGGCACGGTCGCGGGCCAGGGGGAGCGTGGAGTGCCGCCAGAGCAGCGCGTCGCGGGCGGCGTGCGGCACCGTCATGGCGAGGACGGGCAGCACGAAGCCCTCGCTGTCCCAGAACGCGTGGCCGTCGTACCCGGGGCCGGTGAGGCCCTTGGCGGCGATCGCCCGCCGCTCGGTGCGGGCGGCGGACTGGAGCACGTGGAAGAGGCCGAACCGGACGGCCTGCTGCAGCACCGGATCGCCCTCGACCTCGACGTCGGCGCCGGCCCAGAACACGTCGAGCGCGTCGCGCTGCTGCTTCAGCAGCCCCTCCCACCCGGTGGCGCGAGCACTCGTCAGCGCGGCCGCGACCTGGTCCCGCACGGCCGGCTCGGTGCGCGCTGCCGACCACCCGTAGGCCAGCAGCTTCACGACCCGGACCGACTCGCCGGCGTTGAGCGTCACCGCCACGGTCGTGCGCGCCCAGTCGTCACGGACGTCCTGCTCGATCACCGCGCCCTCGGGGAGGTCGCACACGTGGTCCATCCCCGCGCCGACGAGCAACCCCGACTCGCGGGTGCGGTGCAGCAGGATGGCCCCTGCCTCGTCCCGGTCGGAGCTGACCGCCACGAGGGGGTTGGCCAGCGCCGACGCCACGCGCGGGTCCTTCGACGGCGCGGGCTGCTCCTCGTTCGCCACGAGCTCCGACTGGATGACGACGCGCGTCGCGTCGTGCACGGCCGTCACCTCGTACGACACCGCCGCCACGGCCCGGTGGGTGAAGGACACCAACCGCACCGAGCGCACCTGGATCGGCTTGCCCGCGGGCGACGTCCACTCGAGCTCGCGCGTCAGGGTGCCAGCCCGGAAGTCGAGGACCCGCTCGTGGCGCGCGAGGTCGCCGTAGCGGACGTCCAGCGGCTCGTCGTCGACCAGCAGCCGGATCAGCTTGCCGTTGGTCACGTTGATGACGCTCTCGCCGGACTCTGGGTAGCCGTAGCCCGCCTCGGCGTAGGGCAGCGGCCGGATCTCGTGGACGCCGGCGAGGTAGGTCCCCGGGATGCCGTGCGGCTCGCCCTCGTCGAGGTTGCCCCGCAGCCCGACGTGCCCGTTGGACAGGGCGAACAGCGACTCGGCCTGCGGGAGCGTGGCCAGGTCGAGCGTCGTCTCCCTGAGCTGCCACGGCTCGACGGGGAAGCAGTCCTTCTCGATCACCGGATCATCATCACAGCAGGCGTCACAGCAGCTCGGCCAGGTCCTGCACGACCACGTCCGCGCCGTGCTGGCGCAGCGCCGCCGCGTGACCCACTCGGTCGACCCCGACCACGTGCCCGAACGAGCCCGCACGACCGGCCTCGACCCCGGCCAGCGCGTCCTCGAAGACGGCGCAGTCCGCGGCCCCCAGCCCGAGGGCGGCGGCGCCGGCGAGGAAGGTGTCCGGGGCCGGCTTGCCCTTGAGGTGCTGCTCCTTCGCGGTGACGCCGTCGACGCGCTCCTCGACCAGGGCTGCGAGTCCCGTGACCCGGAGGACCAGCTCGGTGTTGGCGCTGCTCGACACGACGGCCCGGCGGAGGCCGGCGTCGCGGCAGGCGGCCAGGTAGCGGCGGCTGCCCTCGAAGACGGTGACGCCGTCCTGCTCGATCCGCTGCTGCAGGAGGTCGTTCTTGCGGTCGGCAACCCGCGTCACGGTCGCCTCGTCGGGCGTGCGTCCGAGGCTGGCGAGGTAGTCGCGCACCCCGTCCTCGCGCGGCTTGCCGTCGACGTACTGCTCGTAGTCCGAGGGGGTGAACGGCTTGCCCGTCTCCTCCTCGAACACCTGCTTCCAGGCCGCTTGGTGGACCGACGCCGTGTCGGTGAGGACGCCGTCGAGGTCGAAGAGGCAGGCGGTCACGCCGGGGGGCAGTCCGAGCACAGGAGGAGCCTCCCCACGGATGAGCGTTTCACTCATGATCGACCCGGGGAGGGCCGGACCATGGACCAGGGCTTCGTGCTCGCCGGGGCGTGGCTGCAGCTAGGACTGCTCCTCCTGCTGCTCGCTGCGCTCGTGCTGCGGCACGGCCCCCGGTGAGGCGGCAGCTGGTCCTGCGGCCCGTCCTGCTGCTCGCTGCCGGCTGCGTGTCGCCGTCCTTCAACGACCGTGACTACGAGCTGAAGGCCGGCAACACGGCGAAGGCCGTCGCCTCGTCGCTCGCGACGGCGATCCTCGCGGCCGACGCGGCCAAGAAGCACAAGGCGGGGGAGCCCTACCTGTCGGTCGTG
>CBIHPE010000017.1:0-30274 GCA_966212015.1 uncultured Frankiales bacterium
GGCGGACACGGGCAGCACCGACAACGTGAAGACCAGTACAGGAGTGCTCAGCGCAAGAAGCCCCGAAGAGCCCCAGCGGGGAAGCCGGTCCACGACCGGCTGAGCTCCGGCCGCAAGGAACAGGGGGATCAGACCGCCGAGGTAGTAGGGCTTGCCGCCGAGGACGAGGAACGTCGAGGTCAGCAGCAGGAAGGCGAAGCCGAACCCCCGCAGCAGCGGGTCGCGCAGCACCCGCCGCAGCCCCGTGAGCCAGACGGGGGCGAGCCAGGGCCCGATCTGCAGCAGCAGGAAGACGAGGAACAGCGCGCGGGGGACCGACGAGCCGCTGTGCCCCTCAGCGATGCCCCGAGCGACGGTCAGCTGCGGCCAGTCGTGCTGCGCCTGCCAGACCAGGTACGGCGACCCGATGGCCAGGGCGATCGCGCCCGCGACGAAGGCGCCCACCCGCCGCAGGCACAGGGCGAGCGCGAGGAGCAGGAAGCCGACGAGGGCGTTGGCCTGGAACGTGATGCCACCCACCAGCCCGACCAGCAGCCAGAGCCGCGGCGAGCCGCCCTGCAGGACCTGCAGCACCAGGTAGCTGACGAGCACGCCGCCGAGCAGGGCCGTCGTGGCCGTCGACAGCAGGTGCCCGGTGCCGAGCACGAGCCCGCACAGCCCCACCGCTCCTGCGGCGAACCACTGACCCGACCGGCGGGCTCCGAGGCGCTCGGCCATGAGCACGCCCAGCAGGACGACGGCAGCGGCCGAGAGGGTCGAGGGCAACCGCAGCACCGTCACCGAGCCGGTGTCGAAGAGCCTGGCCAGCAACGGCGTCAGCGGGGGCTGGTCCGGATAGCCCCAGTCGAGGTGCCGCCCCGCCTGGAGGAAGTAGAGCTCGTCACGGTGGTAGCCGTAGCGCCCCGACGTCGCCAGCAGCACGAGGAACGTGACCACCGCACCGACGACGGCGGGCCGCTTCACGCCGTGACCCTCGCGTAGACGTCGGCGTACTGCTGGGCCACCGAGGCAGGGTCGAAGACGCCAGACGCAGCGAGGGCGCGAGCCCCGGCACCACTCGCCTCAGCCGGTGAGTCGAGCCAGTGCTGGATGCGCGCGGCCAGCGCCGCGACGTCCCCGGCCGGCACCACGTCACCACCCACCCGGCGGGCGATCTCGGCGACGGCGGGGTCGTCGCTCGTCACCAGCGGCCGCCCGTGGCGCGCTGCCTCGGCGGCGGTCAGGGACGACCCCTCACGACGCAGCGAGGGCAGGGAGGGTACGACGACGACGCGCGCGCGTCCCATGGCCTGCGAGACCTCGGCGGCGGTCATCCGCCGTGCACCCGGCACCGGGACGGGCCCGTCGCCCGCGACCACGAGCCGCCCGCCGGTCACCCGCTCCATGGCGGCGAGCAGCACGCCGATGCCCTTGTCCTCCGAGAGCCGCCCGGCGAACAGCACGTCCGTGCACTCGGCGACAGGCAGCAGCTGGCCGGTGGGCGCCGGTACGGGCACCGGGATGGCCACAGCGCCAGGGATCCCGAGGGCGTCGGCGACCGCCGACGAGACGCCCACGACGGCCGGCAGTCGAGCAATCGTCCGTCGTACCCAGGGGTGCAGCACCAGCGCTGCGGCTGCACGGGGGTCGGGCAGGTGGTGCTCCGACCCGCCCCAGGCCCGCAGGTCGTGGACGGTCAGGACCGTCGGCACACCCGTCGTCCGGAGGGCTGCGGGGGAGAGCTCGCGCAGCACGTTGTGCACGTGGACCACGTCGGGGCGGAACACGGAGACGCGCTGCCGCAGCCGTCGCGTGGTGGCCGGGTCCCAGAGGTCGAGCACCGTCCGCAGTCCGTGGTGCGAGCCGTCCCCGGACAGCACGTCCACCTCGTCGCCGCGCGCCCGCTGGGCAGCGACGAGGCGCGCGAGGAACACCTCTGCGCCACCGTGCCCGTCACCGGGCGGGTGGTCGTTGACGTGCAGGACCCGCACGGGTCGGGACTAGACGGCGGAGGTCTTCGCGCGGGCGACGAGCTTCGCGTAGAGGCCGTCGCGGTCGGAGTCGCTGAGGGGCGAGCCGAACGAGGTGACGTTGAGCGACACTTCGGTGTGGTCCTTCGCGAAGGCGAGGACGTCGATCTGGACCGGGATGGAGATGCCGGTGGCGGACAGCGGCAGCTTGATGGAGAAGCCGAACGTGCCGTCGGTGCCGTCGGCGCTGGGGCTGATCCGGGTGACGGAGATCGTCCCGAAGCTGACCTTGACCCCCGACGCCGACTTCTGGATCGAGGCCGTCAGCGAGGCGTTGGCTGCTGTCTTGACGCAGTCGAGCGTCTTGTCCCCGCGGTAGAGGTCCAGGACCTTCTTCACCTCCGCCTTGGTCTTCACCACCTCGGTCTCGGAGGTGATGGAGATGCCGGCTGGGGGCTGCCCCTTGTCGAGGCTGTCCGACTGCTGGTCGACGATGTCCGACGTCCCGTCGATCAGCGTGGCGTCGACCCCGAGGCACTTGGCGATGCTGCGGGGGATGTCCTTGTCGGAGGAGTCGGTGCCGTTGTCGGCGGGCGTCGCGCTGAACCCGGACGGGGCGTCCGCGCTCGTCAGGTTGATGGCCTTCGCCGCTGCCTGGGCCTGAGCCCGCGTCGGGGCCGTGTCCTTGCTGCTGCCGCTCGACCCTCCGCTGCAGCCCGTGGCGAGCAGGGCGAGGACGACGGCTGGGACCGCAGGCAGGGCGAGGGGCTTCATGCGGGGCAACCTACACAGCCGACTTCTTGGCGCGCTCCACGAGCTTGCCGTAGAGGTCGTCCTTCAGGGTGTCGGGGAAGTCGCTCCCGAAGGCGCTCGTCGTGAGCGTGACCTTGGTGTGCTTCTTGAGGAAGCCGTAGAAGTTCGCGCTCACCGTGAAGCTCTGCCCCCCGCCCGACAGGGGGAGGGTGATGGTGTAGCCGAAGGCGCCGTCGGTGCCGGAGGCGTCGGCGTCGACCTTCTTGATCGTGATCTTGCCGAGGGTGACACCCGGCTCGTCCTTGAAGGTGGTCGCAAAGGCCTTCTGGTAGGCGGCCGACAGGCAGTCGGGCGTCTTGTCGCTCGTGTACAGCGCGAGCTGCTTCTTGCCGAGGTCGGTGGACGTGACCACCTCGACTTCCGAACTCACCTGCAGGCTGCTGGGCGCGGCACCCTTCTCGAAGTCCTGCGAGTAGCCCTTGGACACGGTGGTGGCCTTGTCGGCCAGGCTCTTGTCGGCCTTCAGGCAGGTGGCGAGCTCCGTCCCGACCTGCTCCTCGAGGCCGTCGTCAGTGCTGTCGTGGTCGGTGCCCTTGTAGTCGGCACTGACGTCGGCCTGCAGGAGGTTGATCGCCTTGGCCGCAGCATCGGCCTGCGCCTTGGTGGGAGCGACGTCCTTGCCGCCTCCCGATCCCCCGGCGCAGCCGGACGTGAGCAGGGCCAGGGTCAGCAGCGCCGCAGCAGGCGTTCCGATTCGCGTCATGCGCGGCAACCTAGCCGGTTCGTCGGGTTCGAGCGGGGAGGTAGTTGGATGTCCTTCGTGGCGTACGACGAGGCAGCGCGGGAGCGACGGGTGCCCGAGCCCGACCGCCGTACCGGCCGCACCGCGTTCCAGCGGGACCGCGCGCGCGTGCTGCACTCGGGCGCTCTTCGCAGGCTGGCCGGCAAGACGCAGGTGGTCGAGCCGGTCGGGGTGCAGGCGCTCGTGCCCCGTACCCGGCTGACGCACTCCCTGGAGTGCAGCCAGGTCGGGCGCGAGCTGGGTGCGTCCCTGGGCTGCGACCCGGACCTCGTCGACACCGCGTGCCTGGCCCACGACCTGGGTCACCCGCCGTTCGGGCACAACGGGGAGCTGGCCCTCGACGAGGCCGCGGAGGCCTGCGGCGGGTTCGAGGGCAACGCCCAGTCGTTCCGGCTGCTGACCCGGCTCGAGGTCAAGGTCGAGGGCGCCGGCCTCAACCTCACGCGCGCGACCCTCGACGCCGCGACCAAGTACCCCTGGGTCAAGTCCGAGGGTCGGCAGAAGTTCGGCGTGTACGACGACGACGCGCAGGTCTTCTCCTGGGTCCGCGAGGGGAAGCCGGGGGAGCAGCGCCCTCTCGAGTCGCAGGTCATGGACTGGTCCGACGACGTCGCCTACTCGGTGCACGACGTCGAGGACGGCATCGTCGGAGGCCTCATCGACCTGACCTCCCTGCGCCCCGCGGGGTACAAGGAGATCGCTGCCATCGCCGCTGAGCACTACTCCGATGCGGGCGTCTGGGAGCTCGAGGAGATCGCCGACCGACTGTTCCAGCAGGAGTGGTGGCCGCGCTCCTACGACGGCACAGCCGCGGCGCAGGTCTCCGTGAAGCGGATGACGAGCTCGTTGATCGGCCGGTTCTGCTCGGCCGCCGAGAAGGCCACGAGGGCTCAGTTCGGCGACTCCGACCTCACCGGCTACGCCGCCGACCTTGTGGTGCCCTTCCTCGAGCGGGCGGAGGTGGCGGTGCTCAAGGCGATGACGCGGCTCTACGTGATGCAGCGGCCCGAGGCGGCGGACATCCAGTCCCGCGAGCGCCAGGTGCTGCGCGAGCTCGTCCCGCTCGTCGTCGACCGGGTCGCCCTCGACCCCTTCTACCTGGAGCTGTGGGACCAGGCCGACGACGACGCGGCGCGGCTGAGGGTCGCTGTCGACCAGGTCGCGGCCCTCACCGACGCGGCCGCGCTACGGCTGCACGCGCGGCTGGCGCCGGGGCACTAGCGCGGGAGCTTGCCGGCCAGCCGCTCGAGGTAGGCCACGACCTCGGCCGGCTCCTTGTCGGGCATGCCGAAGCAGCACTCCGTGACGCCGATGTCCTCGAGCCGCTTGATGTTGTCGGCATCGGGCTTGCCGCCGAGGAAGACGATCTGCGGCTCGCCCTGGCGGCCGGCGTCGGCCCACTTCTTGCGGAGCAGCAGGACCTGGTCGGTGACGTCGAGCTCGCGCGGGGTGTTGATCCACCCGTCGGCGTTGGCGACGATCCAGTCGAAGGTCTTCTCGGTGCCACCGGCACCGACCAGCACGGGGACGTGCGACTGCACCGGCTTCGGGTAGGCCCAGGACTTCCCGAACTTCACGTACTCGCCGTCGTACTCCGCCTCGTCCGAGGTCCAGAGCTGGCGCATCGCCTCGAGGTACTCCCGCAGCACGGTGCGGCGCTTGCCCGGAGGGACGTGGTGGTCCTCGAGCTCGTCGGTGTTCCACCCGAAGCCGACGCCGAGCGAGACCCGGCCGCCCGAGAGGTGGTCGAGGGTGGCGATTGCTTTGGCGAGCGTGATCGGGTCGGACTCGACGGGCAGCGCGACGGCGGTGGACAGCCGGATCGTCGAGGTCACGGCGGCGGCGGTGGCCAGGGACACCCACGGGTCGAGGGTGCGGGAGTAGCGGTCGTCCGGGAGCTCCTCGGTGCCGGTGCCCGGATGGGCAGCGGTGCGCTTGACCGGGATGTGCGTGTGCTCCGGCACGTAGAACGTGTCGAAGCCGTTCTGCTCGGCCGCCAGGGCGGCGTCGCGGGGGGTGATCCCGCGGTCGGACGTGAACAGCACGACGGCGTAGCGCACAGGCTCTCCCTAGAACGTGTTCTACCGGGACTCTAGGCCATGATGCACGGGTGAAAGAAGACCCCCGACTGACCCCGCGTCCGTGGTGGTCCTACGGGCCGCTGGAGCGTCGCGGGCACACGTCGCTGCGCCGCAGCTGGGCAGGTGGCTTCGCCTTCCTGGCCGTGGTGGTCGTCGCCGTCCCCACTCTCGTCTTCGCCCTGTCGAGACTGTGACACCCGCGACCTAGACTCCACCCCGTGGCAGGCCGCATCCGGGACGAGAGCATCCAGCTCGTCCGCGAGCGCGCGGCGATCGACCAGGTCATCATCGAGGCCGGCGTCGCCCTGAAGTCCGCCGGCGGCGGTCGGCTGAAGGGCCTGTGCCCCTTCCACGACGAGAAGACGCCGAGCTTCAACGTCAACCCGGCCAACGGCTACTACATGTGCTTCGGCTGCGGCGAGTCCGGCAACGTCATCAGCTTCGTCACCAAGCACGACCACATGAGCTTCCCCGAGGCGGTCGAGCACCTGGCCCGGCGCTACAGCATCGACATCCAGTACGAGGAGGGCGGCTCGGCCGCGAGGAGCACGACCTCCCAGCGCACCCGGCTGATCCAGGCGCACAAGGCGGCGCAGGACTACTACGCCGGCCAGCTGGGCTCCGGCGAGGCGGTCATCGCCCGCACGTTCCTGGCCGAGCGCGGCTTCGACCAGGCGCACGCGGAGGCCTACGGCGTCGGCTACGCGCCCTCCGGGTGGGACTCGCTCACCAAGCACCTCATGCAGAAGGGCTTCACGCAGGCCGAGCTCCTCGCCGGCGGCCTGTCGGGCCAGAGCTCCAAGGGCTCGCTCATCGACAAGTTCCGGGGGCGGCTGCTCTGGCCGATCCGCGACATCGGCGGCGAGGTCATCGGGTTCGGCGCGCGCAAGCTGCGCGAGGACGACAACGGCCCGAAGTACCTCAACACCGCCGAGACGCCGATCTACAAGAAGTCGTCCGTCCTCTACGGCATCGACATGGCCAAGAAGGAGATCGCGCGCCGGCACCAGGCGGTGGTCGTCGAGGGCTACACCGACGTGATGGCCGCCCACCTGTCCGGCGTGCCGACCGCCGTCGCGACCTGCGGCACGGCGTTTGGTGCCGACCACATCGCGGTCATCCGCCGGCTGCTGATGGACCAGGACGAGTTCCGCGGCGAGGTCATCTTCACCTTCGACGGCGACGCCGCCGGGCAGAAGGCCGCGCTCAAGGCCTTCGGCGACGACCAGCGCTTCGTCTCGCAGACCTTCATCGCCGTCAGCCCCGGCGGCATGGACCCGTGCGAGCTGCGGCTCGCGAAGGGCGACAACGCCGTACGGGACCTGGTGGCCAGTCGCGTCCCCCTGGTCGAGTTCGCGATCCGCGCCGGGCTCGCCGCCTACGACCTGGAGACCGCCGAGGGCCGCGTCCAGGCGCTCAACCACAGCGCGCCCCTGGTGGCGAAGATCAAGGACCGCTCGCTCCGTCCCGAGTACGCCCGGCGCCTCGCCGGCTGGCTCGGCATGGAGGTCGAGCTCGTCAACGCCCGCGTCGGCGAGCTGACGGGTGGTGCGCCGGTGCAGCGCCGGCAGGCCCCGCCGCAGGCCGATGCAGCGCTCCTGCGCCTCGAGCGGGAGGCCCTCAAGCTCGCGGTCCAGGCGCCCGTCTGCGTGGCCCCGATCTTCGACGAGCTCGACGTCGAGGTCTTCACCGACGAGTCGCACCGGATGGTCCACGAGGCGATCCGCAAGGCCGGGGGAGTGTCCACCGCCGTCGCCGGCGACGTCTGGATCGACGCGATCCTCGATTCCGCCCCCGACATCCTCATCCGTTCGCTGGTCATGGCGCTCGCCGTCGAGGCGCCGCTCACCGACTGGGAGCTGGACCGCTATGCCATGGCGACCATGAGCCAGGTCCAGCTGCACCACGCGACCCGGCAGATCACCGAGCTCAAGGGCAAGCTGCAGCGGGTCAACCCGGTCGAGGAGGCGGAGACCTACAACCGCACCTTCGGTGAGCTGATCCGCCTCGAGGCCACCGCGCGCGCGTTCCGCGAAGGCGGGATCAGCGACCTGTGATCGTGTGGGACCCGCCTCCCGCCCTGGAGCAGGAGGCGGCCGAGGTAGCCCGCAAGGTCTGGCCCGGCTCCTCCGGTCACGACCCGCTGCTGTCGCCGCGGCTCGGCGTCCGGCTGCACGACGGCAAGGTCGTCGCGGCCCTCCATCTGCTGAGCAAGCAGATCGAGCACCGAGGCGAGGTCTTCCTCGCTCGCGGGCTGAGCGGCGTCGTCAGCGACCCGGACGTGCGGGGTCACGGCTACGCCCGTGAGCTGGTCACGGCTGCCCTCGAGGTGGTGCGCGGCTCCGCGGCCGACCTCGGCCTCTTCACGTGCGACCACGACCTGGCCGGCTTCTACGTCCGCGCCGGCTGGTCGGTCCTGCCGGGCTCGTGGCTGGTCGGCGGGACCCCCGACGACCCCTTCCCGAGCGACGTCCTCGGCAAGACGACGCTGGGCGACCTCGTCAGCGAGCGGGCGCGGGCCGCGGACTGGACCGGTCCCATCGCGCTGTTCCCCGGCACTGTCGACCGGCTCTGGTAGGCACGTCCCATGAGGCTGCGACGCAACCCGGTCCCCGAGGCGGTCCTCGCCATCACGGACCGACGGCTCGCCTGGGCCGTCACCGAGGACGGCGTCGCCCTCGTGGCCTCGCCCGACTGCCTCCACATCGGCACCGACGTCGCCGTCCCGTGGTGGCAGGTCGAGCGCGTCGGCTGGGCCACCCCCACGCTGCGCGTGGCCGAGATCGCCGTGGTCGAGGGCGCCGGTCGCGTCCACCTGTGGGAGCTCGCCCAGGACCACGACCTCGCCGCGACCATCCGCGAGCGGGTCACCGCCTCCGTCGCCTGGTCCGACCTGCGCAAGCTCACGCCGTCAGGCAGCGTCCGGCTCGTCGGCCGGCGCGTCCCCGGCCAGGAGGTCCTGACCTGGCAGGCCGTCTGGCAGCCCGACGCCGATCCGACCGACCCGTTCCTGCGCGCGCAGGTCGACGCCCACCTCGAGGCCCTCCGCAAGTCCATCGGCTGACCCCCACTTCCCTGAAGCTGCGCGCAGCTCGACGCGTGGGAGCACGCCTCCTGAGCGTGCCGCAGGCTCCGTCAGGCAGCCCTCGCGCACGCAGTTTCAGGGAGGTCAGCCCAGGACGTCGGCCAGCAGCGGCGCGTCGCGGTCCTTCACGCTGAGCATGGCGCGGTCGTCGGTGTCGATCGGCAGCGGCCAGTCGAGCCCGAGCGCCGGGTCGAGGGGCGTGACGGCCTTGCCCGCCATGCCAGGGACCCACTCCGACTCGAAGCCGTAGAGGTACTGCGTCCCCTCCTCGAGCGCCTGGAAGCCGTTGCCGACGCCGCGCGGCACGAGCACCTGCGTGCCCGGACGCAGGTCGACCGTGACGACCTTGCCCGCGGTGGAGGAGTCAGGGCGCAGGTCGACGTACGCGCCGAAGGCCGAGCCGGCCGCGATCGTCACCACCTTGACCATGTCCTCGGCGTGCATGCCGCGCACGCCGCCCTTCTTGGTCTCGGTGAGGTTCAGCTGCAGGAACGGCCCCAGGTCGGGCAGCCCGGCCGCGAGCCACGATGACTGGCGGTAGTACTCGCGAACGGTGCCGCGCTCGTCGGTGACCTGCTTGAGGGTGATGACCTTCAAGCCCTCGATGGCCGAGTCGGCGACGCTCATGTCCGTGATCTGCGGGTAGGTGCTCACGCGGACCCAGGCTACCGGCGCTCGGTGCAGGTGAGGGTGAGCCCGGTCACGTCGGTGGTGCCGACGTCGATGTCCTGCTCCGTGCAGCGGACCCGCCCGTCGTTGTAGGCCGCGTTGAGCGCGATGAGGTGGTAGCGGCCCGGACGCACGCGGGCCGAGAAGCGGCCGTCGTGCACGACGGCAACGACGGACCCGTTGAAGGGCATGCTCTCGATGTCGACCTGCTCGGGGGTCGGGTGCGACGTCAGCCCCGAGGTGTCGACGGTGCCCGAGACCAGCGAGCTCTCGGACGCCGGCAGCTCGAGGACGTGCACGACGATCGTCCCGTCGTACCCCTCGTGGCTGTGGCCCTTCAGGGTTACGTCGCCGACCCGCTGGGCCGCGAACCGGAGCAGATAGCTGCCGTCGATCTCGGGCCGGCCGAACGGGGCGCCGCTCGGGTGGGGCACCGGGACCGAGTGCCCCGAGCTGTCGGTGCCGGCGAGGGGAGCCGTGTCGCTGTTGGGGTCGGAGGACGTGATCGTCCCGTACTCGTCGCAGCCTGCCCACCCGACCGACACGTGCTCGCCGATCGTGAGCGACACCTCCAGCGTGGTGTCACGGACGAAGGCGACGGAGTGCTCGCGCTCGCCGCTGGCGAACGGGCTGGCGCAGGGGGTCGGCGGCGGCCCAGCGGGCTGCGCGGTGTGCGTCCCGTTGCTCGCTGCGAAGGCGACCCCGGCGACGAGCAGCGCGGTGGCTGCGCCAGCGAGCACGGCCTGCCGGCGGCGAACGACGCGCAGCCGAGCTCGCCGAAGGAGGTCCTCCGCCTGCAGTGCCGGTCCCTGAGCCGGCGGCGCCGACAGCAGCAGCGAGCGGAGCCTCTGCTCGGTCACGACGTCGCTCCTTCGGTCAGCAGGTCCGCGAGCCCGGGGTGACCGCGGAGCTTCTCCAGCGCGCGGGCGGTCTGGCTCTTCACGTTGCCGACGCTGCAGCCGAGAGCTTGCGCGGTCTGGACCTCGGTGAGGTCGTCGAAGTAGCGCAGCACGACCGCGGCGCGCATCCCCGGCGGTAGTGAAAGCAGCGCCCGGCGCACGGATTCGGTGACCGCGACGTCCACGCCTGGCGAGGGCTGCTCCGGCAGGTCGCCGGGGACCTCGCGGCGCCACTTGCGCCGCCACCAGGAGCTGTAGGTGGTGACCATCGTCCGACGGACGTACGCCTCCGCCCCGTTCGAGCCGAGGAGCTTGTGCCAGTGCGGCCAGGACTTCACGAGGGCCACCTGGACGAGGTCCTCGGCGAGCCCGGCGTCGCCGGTCAGCAGCCAGGCGCTGTTGCGGAGCGCGGCCTGACGGCCCGCGACGAACGCGCAGAAGTCGGCCTCGACGTCCGCTGCGTTCGCTCCCACGTCTCCTTCAACCGGTCAGCCCCCGCAGAAGGTTGCACGGCTCAGCCTCGCCCGCGGGTCAGGTCCCTGTCACCGAGCGCCGCACTGAGACCGACGACGGCGGTCGCGGTGCCGGAGGGGTCGCAGGGCGTCTCGCCTGTGACGCGCAGCCAGACCCGGACGAAGACCGCGTCGTCGGGGTTGCCCTCGACCGTGTCGAGGTGGCTGAACGTGGCGCACGGGTAGGTGTCGTAGGCGATCCCGATCTGGCGACCGTCGGCGCTGTCGTCGTGGGTCCGGGTGAACGGCACCTCGACGAACTGCTGCGAGAGCGTGGCGTCGTCCGCGTACCCGTAGCTCATCATGTAGACCGTGTGCAGGTTCTCGTCGATCGGCTCGAGCGTGACGCCGTACGACTGACCGAACGGCACCGGCGTGGTCCCCGGCGCGGGAGTCGGCCCGATCAGCCCCGGTCCGCCGTGCCGGACCATCGTGTCGGGGTCGATGAGGCAGTCGTAGACGATCCAGCGCGGGAGCCGGTGACCGCCGCCGTAGGCCTCGGCTGTGAGCAGGCCGAAGACCGCGTCGACGTGGTCGGTGGTGAGCCGGAAGTCGCCGTGAGAGGCGTGATCGAGCACCTCTGCCTTCGTGTACTTGGAGCGGACGTCGCCGGGCGGCTCGAGCAGGTGCTGGCCCTCCTCGAAGGTCACGGTCTTGGTCAGCCGTCCGTCCGCGTCGGCGATGTCACCGGCCTTGCACAGCTCGGGTCCGGGGTACTCGTGCCCGTTCGTCGGGTACGGCGAGGGCGAGCTCATGCCGACGGGCTCGGCGCGGAACGTCGAGCGCACGAGGAGCGTCCCGTGCGAGCCCTCGGACCCGTCGCCCTCGATCGTCGTCGTGCCGGGACCGAACACGTAGACGCGAGCAGAAGACTCCGGCGCACTGGTGCCGTAGAGGCCGGACAGCATGGTCTTCGACGTGTTCGGCACCGTGAACGTGCCGGTCTCGGTGCACGACTCCCACCCCACGGTCAGGTAGTCGTCGGCGTGCACGTCGACGGTGATCGAACCCGACGCGGGGATGACGGCGAGCACGTCCGTCGAGGCGGAGGGCGTGACGCAGGGGACCGAGGCCGGCTTCGACGTCCCGCGCCCCACGCCGGACGCGACGGCGACCGGCGCAACGACCAGCACCGAGGCGACGCCGACGGCCGCCGCCGCCGGGCGCCGGGCGGCCCGGCGAGCGGCCCGCTGCCTGAGCGAGCCGAACGGGGGAGGTGCGGTCGGAACTGCGGCCGCCGACGCCAGCTGGGAGCGGAAGTCAGGCATGGGTCTCCTCCTCGGTGAGCAGGGGGGCGAGCACCTCACGCGCTCGCGACAACCGGGACTTCACCGTTCCGACGGGCACCTGCAGCTCGGCGGCGACAGCCGTCACCTAGAGCCCCTGCAGGTAGTGCAGGACGACGACCTGACGGTGGGGGAGCGGGAGCTCCGCGAGCGCGCGCACCACGTCGACCCAGTCGCCCGAGGGCGGGGCGACATCAGGAGCCGCGCCGTGCCGCCGCGCTGCGACGACGCCGTTGCGGATCTTGCGGAAGCGGTTGCTGAGCAGCCGCAGCGCCACTCCTCGTACCCAGGCCTCGGGGTCGTCGTAGTGCGACACCGTGGACCAGCGGGGGAGGAGCCGGACGAAGGCCTCCTGGACGACCTCCTCCGCCTCCTCGCGGGAGCCGGCGACGAGCGAGACCAGGCCGACGAGGCGCGCGTAGGACCCGGCGTACAGGTCCTCGACGTCGCTGCCGGCCACGGTCACACCTCTTACACCCGCGACGCCTGCCGCAGGTTCAGGTGCGCCGGCTGCTCGCCGCTGACCCGACGGCGGCGCCCGCGATCAGGATCAGGGCCCCGGCGCCCACCGAGAGGGGGAGCGGTACGTCGTCGGAGCCCTTGACCGTCGAGGGCTGCGCCTCGGCGGTCGGGGTCGCGGACGGCTCCTCGCTGACCTCGGCGGTGGGCGACGGCGTGGGCGAGGCCGTGGCCGACGGTGCGGGCGCGACCGTCCTCGCGGGCGTCGGAGCGACCGTCCTGGTGGCCGTCGGCTTCGCCGTGGGCTTGCGGGTCGGGGGGCTCGTGGGCCTGTGGGTCGGCGTCGGCGTGGAGGTGGTCACTCCCAAGGCCCGGCGCACGTCGATGAGGCCGTAGCCCGCGTCGGCGAGGGGTCTCGCCGTGCTCTCGATCCGCGCGATGACCGTCGACCGCGACCGGCCGGGCGACTGGGCGAACAGCAGCGCCGCGAGCCCGCTGACGTGCGGGGCCGCCATCGACGTGCCCGCCGCGACCGCCAGCTGGTTGCCGGGGTAGAGCGACAGGACGCAGGTCGCGATCTCGCAGTTGTCGTGGCTGTCCGGCTGACCACCCGGGGCGGCGAGGTCGACGTCGGAGCCGCGCTGGCTGTAGGTGGCCAGCTGGCCCGACGGGCCGGTCGCAGCCACGATGAGGGCGTTGCCCTGGTAGTCCTGCGCGATGTCCGAGCCGGCGTTGCCGGCGGAGAACACCACGACGGCCCCGGCGGCAGCAGCGGCGCGCACGGCGTTGGGGATCACCGCGTTGGTGCTGCCCGGGTTGTCGGGTCCGAGCGAGAGGTTGAGCACCTTCGCGCCGTGCGCGATGGCGTAGTTGATGCCGGCCGCGACCGCCCCGGGTGTGCCGGTGCACTCGCCCCTGCTGTCGCTCGACAGCACTTGCACGGGAAGGATCGTGACCTTCGGCGCGACCCCGACGTTCGACGCCCCGATCGTCCCGGCCACGTGCGTGCCGTGCTCGGAGCCGCAGTTCTCGCGGGTCATCCCCGCCTTGCACGTCCCGCTGCGGCAGTCCGCGCCGGCCAGGGCGCGCCCCTCGAAGTCCGGGTGCGACCGGTCGACCCACCCGTCGAGCACCGCGACCGTGACGCCCGCCCCGGAGTGCCCGGCCGCCTGGGCCCCGTAGAGGTGGATCTGGTTGCCGTGCCAGGTCCGCTGCGTCGGCTCGCCCGCAGCGCTCGCGGGCACGACGGCGAGCAGCGCCAAGGCGAAGGCTGCTGCGAGCGCACGGCGGACCACCCCGCCCACGCTAACGGCTACGGCTCGAGGTGGAGAGCAGCTTCCTCGGCGCTGAGCCCGGCGGTGTCGCCGGAGTCACTCGCGATCAGGTCGCTCTCGGTGTCCGAGCGCACCCCCTCGTCCGGCTCGACCAGCCGGCCGACGGCGCGCGGCTCCTCCGGGTAGAGGCCGCCCTCAGGCACCTCACGCGCCAGGCGCCCTGCGAGGGGCTCGCCCTGCTGCTGCTCCGCTGCGGTCGTGCCCCAGCCCTCGACGCCCAACGGGAAGTCGTGGGGTGGCTCGGTGGTCAGGTCCAGCTGTCCTGTGGCTTCCTGCTCCGGTGTCAGATCGCCCGGGTCCGGGATGCCCTCTTCCTCGAATCGGCTGCTCATATCCAGCCGCTACCCCGTCTCGCGCTGCGCTATCGTTTTCGGCGCCATCCCCCATAGCTCAATTGGCAGAGCATGCGACTGTTAATCGCAGGGTTTCTGGTTCAAGTCCAGATGGGGGAGCCACCCACGCGAGCCTGCGGTGCGCCGTCCCGCACGCCCGTGCGTGATCGGACGGCAGACCGGAACGCGCTCTCGTCCCACCCAGACGTGCGGCGACCCGTTTCCAGGTCTGTCGTGTGATCAGTCATCACTGTGCGTCAGAGCGCACCTGAGCGGCCGAAGGGGGCCCTTCTCCGCTTGTTACGAGCGGGAGCGGTAGCAGTCGAGCACGCCAGCCAACCACGGGGTGAACACCTCGGGCGTCGCGGCCATCTCCGCGCGGAGGTCGGCGAGCGCGACCCAGCGCAGCTCGGACACCTCGTCCGGGTTGGGGTTGCCCGTCGCGGACGTGTGCCCCACGAGGACGGTGTCGTGCTCGTGCTCGACGAGCCCGCTGACGGGGTCGGTGGCCCGGTAGGTGAACGACCCCACCACCTCGAGCGCGGCCTCGATCCCGACCTCGAACAGCAGCCGGGCCTGCGCCTCGGCGACGACGTCGGTCAGCGGGTGGCTGCAGCAGGCGTTCGTCCAGAGGCCGGGGAAGTGGTACTTCGTCGCGGCGCGACGCTGCAGCAGGGTCCGGTCGCCGTCGAGCAGCAGCACCGAGAACGCTTCGTGCAGGAACCCAGGCGCCTTGTGCGCGCTGATCTTGTCCATCGTCCCCGCGTCGGGTCCGTGCAGGACGACCAGCTGCTCCACCCGTCCATCCTGGCAGGTTGGATCGCGGGTCCCGGGGGAGACTGGTGAGGTGTGGCGCCGTCGCAAGGACAAGCCGGAGCGTGACCGGCCCTGGTTCGAGGCCGGCCTGTTCACGGTGATGGGCCCGGCCCAGGTCGGTGACGTCAACGCGCCGCTCACCTACACCCCGACAGCTGCCGACCTCCAGTGCCACCGGTGCGGCCAGCCGTGGGACGAGCACACGGTGATGCGCACGGACAACAGGACCGTCGCCCACTGCCCGTGACAACGGAACGGGGCTCGGGTTACGTCTTCTCCTCGTGAGGGACGAGAGCCGGTACCGCGAGTACGTCGTCGCGCGGTCCACTGCCCTCCGCCGGACCGGGTACCTGATCTGCGGCGACTGGCATCGCGCCGAGGACGCAGTGCAGCAGGTGCTGGTCGCGCTCTACGCCAAGCCCCCGCGGTCGTGGGACACCGTCGACGCGTGGGTCCGCACCGCCCTGCTCCGGCGCCTCGTCGACGAGTCCCGCCGACCGTGGCGGCGCGAGCAGAGCACCGACCTGGTCCCCGAGCACGTCGCCCCGCAGGACCAGGCCGACGACCGCCTCACGCTGCTCGAGGCCCTGCGGACGCTGCCAGCGATGCAGCGCGCCGTCGTCGTCCTGCGCTACTGGGACGACCTGTCCGTGCCTGAGACGGCCGCCGCCCTCCGCATCGCCGAGGGCACCGTGAAGAGCCATGCCTCCCGCGGCCTCGCCGCGCTGCGCACCCACCTCGAGAGGACTCTCCCGTGAACCCCTTCGACACCCTCGTCCTCGACGAGCCGCCCCTGTCCTTCGGCCCCGACTCCCTGGTGGCGCAGGGGAGGAAGGCGGTACGCCGACGGCGCGCGATGACGGTCGCCTCGGGTGTCGGCCTGGCTGCCTGCGGCGTCGCCGTTGCCGTACCCCTGGTGTCACCCGCCGAGAGGGAGACGACGGTGCGCGTCGGTGACCCGACGCCCACGCCCGACCCCGAGGACTTGAACGTCTACACGCACATCCCGACACTGGTCCGGTTGTTCGCCAACGACGCTTCCGTGAACGGCCACAGGCTCATCTCTCTCGCACCCCGGCCCCTCTACCCGGGCAGCGCGTCAGAGGAGCTGAAGCGGCAGGTGACCATGGACCTGCTCGTCGACGACAGCACCACCGTCGTCTCCTGGGGCCTGCCCGCTCACGGTCAGACCGCCTGCGACCTCTACGAGGGCATCACGCTCTGCAAGCCCGACACCCTCTCCGACGGTGCCACCGTCTTCGCCGCGTCCGGTGAGGACCGCGGGTCCACCAGGAACCACGTCGTCCTGTTCCGCGCGGACGGCACCAAGATCGTCCTCGACAGCTACGACGTCGCGAAGCGATCCGACGGCGACGTGCCCTCACCGAGCGGTGAACCGGCGTACTCCCTTGAGCAGCTGCGGGCGCTGGCCGTCGAGATGGACGGCATCTTCAACCGCGAGTAGCGGCCCGGGTGAGCGGGATCACCCGCCTCGTTCGCGGACACACCTCCCGCACGTCACCTCGCGTTCACCGGACCTGCTGACGCTGGGTGGGCCTCGACAGAGACGTCGAGACCACCCAGGAGGAACCCGTGCGCCGTTCCGTGCTCACCTCGCTCGCCGTCGCCTCGACGGCAGGCCTGTTCGCGCTCCCCGCCCTGGCGAGCGGCACTCCGAAGGCGCTGCCACACGTCACGATCACCAGCCCCACGGGCCGGTACGCCGAGGGCTCGAGCCTGGTGAACGGCCGTCTGGTTCACCCGGCCGGCCGGCTCACGCCGCTGGGCGACTTCCCGGTCGGGATGGCCTTCAGCCCCGACCACAAGCTGGCGGTCGTGGCCAACTCTGGGCAGGGCGAGGGCGGGGCGCAGCAGGGCGACGAGTCGCTGCAGGTCGTGGACCTGGTGAGCGGGAAGCTCGTGCAGGAGGTCCGGGACCACGCGAAGGGCAAGCCGACGTTCTTCAACGCCGGCCTCGCCTTCAGCCCCGACGGCAAGCACCTCTTCGCGACCGGAGGCGGCAACGACGCCGTCTACGACTACGCCGTCACCAAGGGGAAGCTGAAGCTGCGGGCGACGTGGAAGTCGACCGTGAAGGCGGGTGCGCCGACCGTGGCGGGCAACCCGTTCGGCAACGGGGTGCCGGGCACGGCCAACACGGTCGGTGACGTCAACGGCTACAGCCGTGGCCTCGCGCTGGCGGGCTCCGCCCTCATCGTCACGAACGAGGAGGGATCGACCGTCGCCGGCCTGTCGACGACGGACGGGCACGTGCTCTGGGAGACGCCGCTGGGTGCCGTCTCGGCGGGCGGGGCCTACCCGCAGTCGGTCACGGTCGTCGGCAACCGGGCGCTGGTCCCGGCCGAGGGCCTCAACGCCGTCGCCGTTCTCGACACCACGACGGGCGCGCTGCTCGGTCTCGCGCCCGTCGGTGACCACCCCGTCGCCGTGGCTGTCGACGGGACGAGCGCGTGGGTCGCGAACGCCAACGACGACAGCGTCTCCGTCCTCGACCTCGCCGCCAGCCCGGTCCGCCAGGTCGCGCAGTACTCGACGCACCTGCTCACCGGCGAGGCCAACGGCTCCACGCCGACCGCCATCGCCACCGACGCCAAGCACGTCTACGTGACCCTCGCGGGCGACAACGTCGTCCTCGTCCTCGACAAGACCGGCAAGAGGCTCGGGGCCATCCCCACCGGCTGGTACCCGACCGCGATCGGCCTCGTCAACGGCAACGTCGTCACGGCCGCGGCCAAGGGCCTGGGCTCCCTGCCCGTCACGACGAAGCAGCAGTACGACGGGAACGACATGGTCGGGTTGCTGAACCAGGTCCCCGTCTCGACGAAGCTCGCGCCGCTCACCGCCGAGGCAAGGCGCGACCTGCTCTTCCCGACGACCGCCAACGCGCGCAGGTCGAAGGACAACCCGATCCCGGACGCCGCGCACGCCGGCCAGAGCCCGATCAAGCACGTCGTCATGGTCGTGCGCGAGAACCGCACCTTCGACCAGGTCTTCGGTGACCTGCCGAACGCCGACGCCGACAAGCGCTACGTCGAGTTCGGCAAGAAGATCACGCCGAACGCGCACTCGATCGCGTCCCGCTTCGGCATCTCGCAGAACTTCTACAGCGACGGCGAGGCCAGTCAGCAGGGCCACTACTGGACGGCGGACGGCGTCAGCACGGACTTCGACGAGAAGGCCTGGCTCTACTCGTACTCCAACCGCAACCGCCCCTTCGACTCCGTCGCCGGCGTCATCAACCCGCGCTGCGGGGCCGAGTTCCAGCACCTGGCCGCGTCGGGCAAGACCTCCCGCAACTTCGGTGAGCTCATCGGCATCAGCACCAACCAGACGCCGACCGCGCAAGCCGCTCCAGGGGCGACCTGCGCGGTGCCCGGCTACACCTACGACGCCGCGTCGGTCGCGGGCTTCTCCAACGGCCTCGGCGCCAACGCCACCCTGACGAGCGTCTCCGACGTGGACAAGGAGGCCGAGTTCGAGCGCGAGTTCGGCCCGCTCATCGCAGCCGGTCAGATGCCCGCCTTTACCTACGTCGTGATGGGCAACGACCACACCAACGGCCGCTCCGCCGGTTCCAAGACGCCGCAGGCCTTCGTCGCCACCAACGACCAGGGCGTCGGCAAGCTGGTCGACTACCTCTCGCACAGCAGCATCTGGCCGTCGACGGCGGTCTTCGTCGTCGAGGACGACAGCCAGGACGGGATGGACCACCGCGACGGCCACCGCAACATCCTGCTCGCGGCCTCGCCGTACTCGACGCGAGGAGCGGTCAGCTCTGTGCACATCTCGCAGGCCTCGGTGCTGCGGACGATGGAGCTGATCCTCGGCGTGCCGCCGATCAGCTCCTACACGCAGTACGCCGCGGTGCCGTATGACCTGTTCCAGTCCACGCCGGACTTGCGGCCCTACGACGCGAAGCCGGCGACGTACGACATCAACACGAAGAACCCAGCCGCCACCCCCGGGACCGCGTCCGCGATGAAGGTCGACGTCAGCGACATCGACCGTGCCGGACCGCTGCTGGAGGCGCAGATCTGGGAGGCCACCCGCCCGGGTGAGCCGATGCCGGACGGCCTGCTCGCCGAGCTCCGGGACCGGGCCGGGATCGGACCGCACGCGCTCCTGTCCTGGTCGCTGGGTCAGAGCTGCGCCTGCAACCCGAGTCTGGGCGGCGAGCCCTAGCCCGCAAGCAACCTCCGGGTGACGACGACGCACTAGCGTCTGGCGCGTGGACAGTGCCCATCCGCTCGCCGCGCGCAGGCTGCTGGCCGTGCTGCTCGTCGCAGTCGGGCTGTTCACCCTTTGCGGGTACCTGCTGAAAGCGCCGTGCGGAGGGGTCGACAACTACAACGCCAAGCGCGACAAGGACCTGTGCAGCAACGACATCCAGGTGCTGTTCTGGAACCGGCACCTGGCGGAGCACCAGTTCCCCTACATCCATGGCGGTCTCGTCACGCACGAGGACGGGTCGTACGACCTGACCGGCGGCACTCTCGAGTACCCGGTCCTCACGGGGCTGTTCGCGTGGTTCCCGGCGCTGTTCGTCGACAGCGACAGCGGCTACCTCGCGCTGACCGCGCTTCTCCTGGCGCCGTTCAGCTTCCTCACGGTCTGGCTGCTGGCGAGGATGGTGCGGTGGCGGGCGCTGCTCTACGCCCTGGCGCCACCACTCATCTGGTACTCGTTCCACAACTGGGACCTGCTCGTCGTCTGCGCGACGACGGCCGCGTTCTACTTCTGGTGGCGGGAGCGCTTCGTCCTCGCCGGGTCGCTGCTGGCGATCGGTGGCTGGCTGAAGTTCTGGCCGCTGCTGTTCGTCGTACCCCTCGCTCTGGACCTGTGGCACCGGCGCGCCAACGTGGCGGCCTCGCTCGGCGCGTTCGTCTGGACGAGCGTCATCGTGAACGGCTACTTCATCGTCGCGTCGCCCGACGGGTGGTGGGCGCCCTACGCGTTCCAGCAGAAGCGCGCGGCGGACATCACGGCGAACTCGGTCTGGTACTGGGGCTTCGAGAAGCCGCCGTCGGTCGACACCCTCAACGCGGTCATCCCGGTGCTGCTGCTGGTCGGGATGGTGATCGCTTGCGGCGTCGGCTGGTGGCGGGCGAAGCACGAGGGCGTGTTCCCGTTCGTGCAGGTCTGCGGCGCGATCCTCGTGCTGTTCATGGTGACCAACAAGGCGCACAGCCCGCAGTACGCGCTCTGGCTGCTGCCGTTCTTCTGCCTGATCCGCGTGCGGTGGGGCTGGTGGGCGGCCTACATGGTCATCGACCTGCTCATGTACGTCGGCCTGTTCCGCTGGTACTACGCCCTCGGCACCGACGCGCCCGACTACGGCCGCCCCTACGAGGCGCTGGTCCTCGGGGTGTGGGGCCGAGCAGCGATGCTCGTGCTGCTGTTCGTGGTGTTCCTGCGGTCGCAGGCCGCCTTCACGCCGACCGGACGCGCCGCGCAGGAGCGGGAGCTGGCGTCCTTCTGACGTCAGCCGCGGTGACCTCGCCGGCGAGGGCGATCTTCATGCCCTCGGGGTCGAGCAGGTCGATGAGCAGGGTCGGCGGGATGCCCTCTTCGAGCAGGCACCACGACAACCGGAGACCAGGGGGAAGGGCTGTCATGTCCCCTGTCTCGACCCGAGGTCGAGGGTCCCGTAGGGCCAAACGGGTGAACGAATGACACTTCTGTGATTTACCAGGCGTGCGCGACGTCCACGACGAGATCGGACCCGTTGCGGAAGACCCGGAACGGCAGCCGCGCCCGCACGCCGAGGCCCACGGTGGAGTAGCCCTCGAAGCTGCCGCCCCAGCCGACCTGGCGGAAGGTGCGGTAGCCGGCGACGCTGGGCATCGCGGGATGCCTGGCAGCCGACGCCTGCAGGTCGATCTGCAGGAAGGCGCCGCCTCGGAGCGGGACGACGGCGCCCTGGCCCTGGTCGCGGACGGCGTTGACGTAGCGGACCGAGTAGCCGACGTCGCTGCGCGACAGGTCGACGACCAGCCGGTCGTAGCAGTCGTGCCGACCGGTGCGGACTCCCGCGAGGGACGCGTGCGGCGCGGCGCTGACGGTCTTCGGCTGGGAGCCCCAGCGCGTCGCGCAGGTCGTGGCGTGCGCGGCGGCCGGGACCACTGCCGGGACCAGGGCGGCCGTGGCGGTGATGGCGGTGATGACGAGGACCTTCTTCATGGCGTCCCTCCCAGTTGCCTTGTGACACGGAAGACGCCGACCTCGCCAAGAAGGTTTACGCCGCTAGGGTCGTCCCGGTGAGGAGCGGGATCCGCGGGGCCGGGCTGCTGCTCGGCGTGTCCCTGGTGGCCGGCGGCGGCGCCTTCGCCGCGCTCGCCTCCGATGGCGCCTCCGGTCCCTCGCCTTCGGTGTCGCCGTCTCCCGTGGAGTCGGGGGGTGTCCTGCACCTGCTGACGGAGAGCAGCTATCCCTCGCTCGACCCGGCGCGGCTCACCACTAGTCGGGACCGCAACGTCGGCAGGCTGCTCTACCGCTCGCTCATGACCTACGGGGAGGACGGCCGCACCGTGGTCCCCGACCTCGCGGCGGCGCCCGGCGTCGCGAGCAAGGGCGGACGCACGTGGACCTACGCCCTCCGCGCCGGCGCGGTGTACGAGGACGGCACCCCCGTGGTCGCGGCTGATGTCGTCCGTGGGTTCCGACGGTCGCTCGCCCTCCACGCCCCGACCGGTGGGGCGACGGTCACCGCCGCAGGGGCCTCGGTGGTGCTCTCGTTCCCTCAGCCTTTCGTCGACGCCGACTCCGTCGCGACCCTGCTGGCCTTCGCTCCCGTTCCCGCCTCGGGTGTCCTGGCCAGCGGCCCCTACCGGGTCGACGCGCTGAAGCCGGGAGTGTCGTTCCGGCTCGTGCGCAACCCGGTCTACGTCTCCGATGACGTGCTGCGTGCCCAGCCCGACGAGATCGACGGCGAGCTCGGTCTCGACGGCGCCACCATCGACCGGCGGCTCGCCGCGAGCGCCGGTGCGGATGCGTTCGCCGTGACGGACAAGCACCAGCTCGAGGCGACGACGACGGAGCCGAAGAAGCACGTCGTCCACGGCCTCGACGCCTCCGTGCTCTTCACGACGATGAACACGAGGACCGGACCCTTCTCCGACGTGAAGGTCCGCGCCGCCTTCGAGGTCGCCTACCCCCTCGCCGCCGTCCGCGCCGCCGCCGGCGGACCGGCCGTCGGCGACTACGCCACCGACGTCCTGCCGCCGTTCCTCGACGCTCACCTCGACGACGACTTCTACGGCCAGCGGAAGGCCAAGTTCGCCGGCAATCCCTTGCGTGCCAAGCAGATGCTCACCAACGCCGGGTACCCCGACGGCGTCACGGTGAGCACCGTCGTACCCACCACGAGCAAGCCGTCCGCGGACGCGCTGGTCGCCGCCCTGACCTCCGCGGGGTTCAGGGTGAACGTGACGACCGTGGTTCCCGCGCGCTACTACGCGACCATCGGCGCGAAGGCCCCCGACCTCGCGACCTACGCCTGGTCGCCCGACTGGCTCACCCCGTCGGCCTACCTGCCGCAGCTGTTCACCTGCGCCGCGCTCACGACCCGCGACAACCACAACCTGTCGAACCACTGCGATCCGTCCTTCGACGCGCAGGTGCGCGCGGCGCTCGTCGACGGGTCGACGATGCGCTGGGCGGCCCTCGACCGCCGCCTTCTCGAGGAGGCCGTCGTCGTTCCCCGCTTCTACGGCGTAGCGACGGCCCTCGTCGGGGCGCGGGTCTCCGACGCGAAGGCAGCGCTGTGCTTCGGTGGCGCGGTCGACCTCGCCAACGTGTCCGTCCCCTGACCGGCCTCTGCCTTTCCAACCGCTTCGGTCGGCGCTCCAGGCATCCCGCTGCTCCCACTGGGGATACAACCGCTTCAGCCGCCGGGCCGCACACATCAGTGGGCGTCGCATCGAGTCCGCACGCTCAGGCACGCCTTCGGGTGTGCCGTGATGTGTGCAGCAGGCGGGCCGGCGGACCTGCCAGGATGGTCCCCGGGGCGGTAGCTCAGCCGGTCAGAGCAGGGGACTCATAATCCAGATTGGCGGTCTCTCCTCGTGCCGTTCCGATCACATGATACGCGCGAGAATCCCTGCAAATAAAGGGATCTCGGGCTTCGCGTCAAGATGGTGTCCAGCCCGCGGAGGACCGGAGAACACCCCCGTTTACCGTTCGATTGGGCACGTTGGGGGCACGCCGGTGCCTGCTATTGGGCCGCGGTTGATGTCCAGGTGGCCACGTGGCTCGTCCACTTTCGCTCCCGAGCGGAAAGGCGGAAGGTCACCGCGCCCTCGCAGGGAAGGGGCGGAGGGGATCCGAGGACGAACACTTCCAGTCTCGCTGTTCACCAGGTGATCGGGAGGCTGGCGTACCCGCGGATGGGGCCTGAGGTCAACCGGGTGGAGTTCGTCAGGTCGACGTGCCACGCGGGAATGCGACGTAGTAGGCCGGTGAAGGCGATGCGGGCTTCGAGTCGTGCGAGTGCGGCGCCGAGGCAGAAGTGGATGCCATGTCCGAAGGCGAGTTGGTTGTCGACTGTGCGGTCGAGGTCGAAGGTGTCCGGGTTCGGGAAGGCGCGTTCGTCGCGGTTCGCGGAGCCGTAGAGCAGGAGCACGTTGTCGCCTGCTTCCAGCGAGGTGTCGTGGATGGTCACGCTGCGGGTGAGGGTGCGGGACAGGCCTTGGACGGGTGAGTCGAAGCGCAGCAGCTCCTCGCCGGCTTGGGGGATCAGGGTCGGGTCTGCGACGAGTCGCTCTCGTGCTGCTGTGTGTTGGGCGAGGGCGACGGTGCCGTTGCTGATGAGGTTGCTGGTCGTTTCGTGTCCGGCGACGAGCAGGAGCAGGCAGAAGCCGAGCAGCTCGTCCTGGCTGAGTCGCTGGCCGTCGACGTCGGCTTCGACCAGGTCGGACAGCAGGTCGTCTTTCGGCTCCCTGCGTCGCTGCTCGAGGAAGGCCTCGAAGTAGCTGTAGAGGGCGGCCGCTGCGGTCATGCCGGGCCCGCCGGGTTGTTCGTCGGGGCGGGCCTGCACGAGCGCTGTCGACCACTCGCGGAACTGGTGGCGGTCGGTGCCGGGCACGCCGAGTAGGTCGGCGATGACCATGGCTGGGAGTGGCCCGGCCACCTCAGTGACGACGTCGCATCCGGTAGCTGCGGTGGCGTCGTCGAGCAGTTGGTTGGCCAGGGTGTCGACTCCAGCTTCCAGGCGGGAGATTCGGCGCGGGGTGAAGGCGCGGCTGACCAGGGCCCGTAGCTGGCTGTGCCGCGGCGGGTCGGTCATGATCATCATGGGGAGGAAGAGTTGGGTCATGTCGATGCCGCGCGGGGTCGGGTAGATGCCGCTGGCGGAGGAGAACGTGCCCGGATCGTCCAGGGCGGCGCCGACATCGGTGTGCCGGCTGAGGACCCAGCTTCGACTGGCGTGGGACCAGTAGACCGGGTGGTCGTCGCGCAGGGCCTGGTACGTCGGGTACGGGTCTGCCTGGATCGCGGGGTCGAAGGGGTCGTACTGGAACGGCGTATGCGGGCTGCTGCCGGTCATGACGGCCCGTTGCGCAGGGTGGCAGTGCTGGTGATGTCGAAGGGGACGGCGTTGTAGGTGCCGGTCTGGTGGCGCTGGTCGTACAGGGTCATGCCGAGCTCGGCCGACCAGCAGGACGTGTCGGTCTCGTGGCCCTGGGCGGTGCCGGTGAAGTCGGTGGTGCTCTCGACGACGGTGCAGCGGTAGGCCTTGCCGCTGACGGTGAACGTGCGGGTGCCGGTGATCTTGCTGGTGCGGTGTCCGTGGGTGTTGCCGATGGTGAAGTCCTGGGTCCAGGTGCTGCCGGTGATGGCCGGCCAGCGGATCAGGTCGGCGGCGGGCGTGACGTTGCCCTGGAACGCGATACCGCCTTGCTGCTGCTTGAGGTAGGTCAGGCGGACGGCGGCCTGGTCGTAGCGGCGCTGCTCGGTGTCGGTGCCGGAGCTCGACGGGGTGTCCAGCCGCATGACGGGGCTGGTCGCTGTGCCGCCGACCTGGCTGACGGTGATGGTGCGGTCTTCGCTGTAGGGCTGGGTGCTACCGGCGGCGCCGATCTTGCGGGTTCCTTCGATGTGGTAGCCCCAGTCGCCGCTGGCCGGCGGGGAGACGCGCGTCGGTCCGGCAGCAGCTGCGGTGGCTGACGGCCCTGGCCGGGCTGAGGATGTCGCGCCAGCGGCTGGGGTCGTCGTCGCGCGTGTCGTGGCCGTGGCTGTCGGCGCGCCCGGGCGGATGACTGGACGGGGACTGACGGTCGCGGTCGGCGCTGACGCGACGGGGGCCTTGCTGGATGGTTCGCTGAGACGGGTGGTCTGCTCGGCTGCGGCGGCGATGCGGGTGCGGGGTGCAGGTTCCTGGCCACCGCTGGCGATGGTGAGCAGCCCACCGAATAACAGCAGCAGGGCCGCTGCCGCGGTGACGCCGTGCCAGCGGCGGATCGGGATGCCGGCTCCGCGCAGACCGGAGGGCCAGAACGCGTACCGATCGGTGAGCATGATCAGTGACGGCACCAGCATGGTCCGGACGACGAAGGTGTCGATGAGGACGCCGATGCTGACGGCGAAGCCGATCTGACGCAGGTTGGCCAGTGGGGACAGCATCAGCCCGGCGAAGGTGCCGGCCATGACCAGGCCGGCCGAGGTGATGACGCTGCCGGTCGCGGCGAGCCCGACCTGGGTGGCGTCGTGCACCGACAGACCGTGGGCGATCTCCTCGCGGATCCGGCCGACGATGAAGATGTTGTAGTCGGCGCCGAGCGCGACCAGGACGACGAACAGCAGCGGCGGGAGGTAGAACGACAGGCCGGCGTTGCCGAGCAGCCCTTGGAACACCGCGACGGTGATCCCGAGGGTGGCGGCGAAGGACAGCAGCACGGTCGCGAGCAGGTACAGCGGCGCGAGCAGCGACCGCAGCAGCAGTGCCAGCACCAGGAAGATGCCGGCGAGCAGGATCGCGACGATGGAGCGGAAGTCGTGGTTCTGGGTGGTGCGGATGTCGGCGTAGAAGGCACTGGGACCAGCGACATACACCCGGGCGCCGGTGAGTGGCCCGCCGTCGAGGGTGTCGGTGACGACGCCGTTCAGCGCCCGGAAGGTGTCCAACGAGCTGTTGTCGTAGGGGTTGTGGGCGAGCGAGATGACGAGCCGGGTGGTGTGCCGGTCGGCGCTGAGCAGGTAACCGAGCCGGTTGGTGATCTGCGGGTACTGGCTGAGCAGCGATCCGGTCAGGTGCATGCCGCCTGGGGCGGCGAGGGCGGTGTAGAGCGGCGTGACGTCGACCTTGTTCGGGTCCAGGCCCAGTGCCACTGCCGGGGCACCGCTCGGATGTCCCGGCTTCGCGGGGGGTTTGCCGAGCAGCGCCGGCAGCGACTCTTGCGTGAGGGGCACGGCGGCCGGCAGCGAGACGGACCGGACCTGCGCGACCCCGGCCGTGGCGGCCAGTCGGGCGGTGAGGGTGTCGATCGCCCTGATGCTCGGGTCGCTCAGCAGCGAGTGGTCGGCCGACACGATGACGAACACCGGGGAGACGACCCCGGGCGGGTAGTGCCGGGCCAGCGCGCCGTAGCCGACCTTCGCGTCGGCGCTGCCCGGCAGCTCGGCGACCAGGTCGAAGGACTGCTTGAACCAGCCCAGGCCGGCGGCGGGGATCTGCAGCAGGATCGCCCCGGCGATCAGCAGCACCAAAGGCTGGGCCGCGACCCGGGCCGCGCGGCGCTGCCAGCGGGGCGAAGCCTCGGGCTGCCCCACTGAGGCGTTGCGTTGCGGCCAGAACGCGTGCCGCCCGAGCAGCCTGAGCAGCGCGGGCGTCAGGGTGAGGCTTGCCAGCACGGTGATCGCGATGGCGATCGCAATGGCGGGACCCATCGTCTTGTACAGGCCCGACTTCGCCGCGGCCTGCGAGCCGAACCCGACGATCACCGTCGCCCCGGAGGCGGCGACCACCGGCCCGACCAGACCGATCGTGCGCTGCAACGCGTTCGGGCCGGCAGTGTCTTGGCGGCCGCGGAGCTCGCGGTAGCGGGAGACCAGGAACAGGCAGTAGTCGGTGCCGGCGCCGAACACCATGACGACCATGAACGTCTCGGCCTGCCCGGACACCGACAGCCCGCCGTCAGCGATGAGCGCGACCACGGCCCGGGCGACCAGGAACGAGACGCCGATCGTGACCAGCGGCACCAGCGCCGCGACGGGGGAGCGGTAGATCAGCAGCAGGATCAGCAGCACCAGCACGACCGTGATGACGGCAGTCTGCTGGAACGATGTCTCGATGGCGCTGACCTGATCAGCCGCGAGACCCGCGAACCCGGTGACGTGCGTACTCAGCCCAGCCGGCCGGTCGGCAGCCAGGTGGTCCCTGATTCGAGCGATCGCCTCGACCGTTGTGGGGCTGAACGAGGTCTGCCGGAAGCTCACGGTCAGCAGTTCCGCCTGGCCGTCGGCGGCGCGCAGGAACGGCGCGAGGTCCGGTTGTGTCGCGGCGCTCTGGACGACGCCGACGCTGCCGGACTGCTCCGGCGAGCGCAGGAACGCGGTCTGGGCGCGGATGAATGCCCGGTCCGGCGCAGTCAGCGGGCCGCGGTCACGCTCGAACACGATGATCGCCGCGTCCCGCACTGGGTCGTTCGGGAAGGCGTCCCTGGAGGCGCGTTCGGCGACCTCGGACGGGACGTCCTTGGGCAGGAACGCCGCGGCATCCTGCGTGGCGACCTTCTGCAGCGACGGCGCCAGCACCGTCAGCAGCACGGCCACGGCGACCCAGGCAAGCAGCAGCCACCGGGCTTGGCGGGTCACGAACGCGGCGAACCGGTCCATCACCGGGGCTGCAGGCCCTCTAGCACCAGCCCGCGGATGACGCCCGCCACGGCGAGGGCATCCAAGGAGGCGCCGGAGACCAGGAACGCCAACCCGGTGATCGTGGTGGCCCCGAACAGCGCGAGCGCGACCGTCGCCGGCTCCGCCTGCGCGACCAGCGACCCGTCAGCGACGCCGTCAGCGAGCAGCGTCTCGACCGGCGCGTAATAGGCCAGCTGCAGCGCCTTCGCGATCTCCGGAATGCGACCCGCCCGCCCCAGCTCCCCGATCAGCGCCCGGCAGACGGCAGGCTGTTCAGCCATTACCGCCAGCTGGGCCTCGATCACGGCCATCAGCCGCTCGGCGCCGGACCCATCGCGTTCAACGGCGATCGCGACCTCATCGGTGATGCGGGTCAGGGTGTCTTGCAGCAGGAAGGCGAGGATCTCCTCCTTGCCGGAGAAGTAGTAGTACAGCGTCGCCTTTGGGATGCCGGTCGCGACCGCCACGTCCTCGATCTTCGTGCCGTCCAGCCCGCGCTCGGCGAACAGATCCGCAGCGGCGGTCACCTTGGCGGCGATCTGTGACGGGACAGCACGCACGTTGCCAACTCCTAGTCGCAGGGTTCAGACTGAGAGTCTAAACACGCAGATGGCACGCGGTCGAGAGGACGTGACTGGTTGACGCCCCACCCCGACGCCACGACGCAGCCACCCCAGACGCAGCGGCAGGCCTGGGAGGACGGCGGCACCCCCGACGTGGAACAGGTGCGACCGGGGCTGTGGGCGGTCCCCGTGCCGATCCCGCACAACCCACTGCGGTACACGCTCAGCTACGCCCTCGAGCACGAGCACGGCCTCGCCGTCGTCGACCCGGGCTGGAACGCGCCACTTTCCTGGCAGACGCTGTGTGCGGGGCTTGAGGCGACGGGGCATGCCGTCGAGTCCGTCACCGCGGTCCTCGCCACGCACGTCCATCCCGACCACTACGGACTGGCCGACCAGCTGCGCCGACACTCCGGGGCGTGGGTCGGGCTGCACCCCGCCGACGCGGCGCTCCTCGACACTGACGATGACGTTCCGCGCCTCGCGACTGCGACCCGCGCGATGTTCACCATGACCGGCGCCCCCGACCTGCACCTCGACCCAGACGACTACGAGCGGGCACTGCGGCACTTCGTCCCCGCAGGAACCCCCGACCGGCTGCTGCGCGACCGTGAGCTCATCGACCTCGGCCCGTGGCAGTTAGAGGTCCGGCACACCCCGGGTCACACCCCCGGCCACATCTGCCTGCTCGATGCTCGGCAGCGCATCCTGCTCACCGGCGACCACATCCTGCCGCGCATTACCGGCAACATCGGCTTGCACGGCGAGACCGGCGAGCAGGCACTCGCTCAGTTCCTCACCTCGCTGCACATGCTGCGGTCCGTCGCCAACGACGTCGACGACGTCCTACCCGCCCACGAATACCGGTTCACCGACCTCGACAGTCGCATCGCTGAGATCGAGCAGCATCATGAACATCGCCTGCGCGAAACCCTGCACGCCGTGCACACCACCCCCACCACCGCGTGGGACATCGCGCAGCGTTTGACCTGGTCACGCCCCTGGGCCGACATCGACGAGCTGATGCAAAGACTCGCCGCCGCAGAAACCCTGGCACACCTGGTCCTGCTGCTCCGCCGGGGCCAGCTGACCAGGTCGCGAACAACGCCAGCCGAATGGCGGAAGTAGCGCCCCAAGCGCACCCAGCTTGATCGCTCGCGTTCTCCGTTGGCTCTATGAACGACGAAACCGTTGCTGCCGAAATCCGGTAGCAACTGCGCTGACCGGCCAACCGAATGTCCCGCCCGAGCTGCTCCTGCACGCTCTCGACGCTCGCGTCTCGTCACGGCCTGACAACCCTCGACAAGCCCTGGCTCGCCTCCGACATCGAGGTCACACCCCGGTATCCAGATACGCGCGCGCGGCTTGGGGCGTTGGTGCGGAGTCGGCGGCTGGCGGAGCGTGGCCATGAGGGGGGCCTCAGCCGTCCGCTTGCAGGTGGACGAGCACACGTGCCATCTGCTCGAGGGCGACGCCCCGCAGCGGCGGGTACCCGTGCGTCACGAGCAGGTTCGAGAGGTCCTCGAGCAGGGCGAGGGTGAGACGGTCGGCGTGCGGGTCCACGCGGGGTGCCTCGTAGTGCCAGCCGTTCTCGTCATGCCACTCACGCCCGTCCATGCCTCGACGATGCCGCCGCAGCCCTCCGATCGCGACGTCTGCTCGCGCGGCCTGTGGAAACCCGTGGGCGCACGGAGATGCGAGGTCGTGCGCGCCCGTGCACGGCCGCGGTCAGCCAGCGGACCCTAGTCGCGCGCCCTCCGTGCGGAATCCGTGCGCCCTTGGTGCGCACTCACCGCCAGCCTGCACTTCGTTAGACAGACCCAGACCGACCGGGACTGCTCGCGGGGATGTTCTTGGGGCA
>CBIHPE010000018.1:0-27214 GCA_966212015.1 uncultured Frankiales bacterium
GTCCGCGTGTCCGGCGAGGGCGGCGTCTGGTTCGAGGGGCCGTGGCAGGCCTCGCAGGCCGGGCTCCCCGGCCTCGCCATCGCCGGCGGCACCGACGAGGTGCTGCGCAACGTCATCGGTGAGCGCGTGCTCGGCCTCCCGCCGGAGCCGCGTGCCGACAAGGGCCTGTCCTTCGAGGAGTCGGTGAAGCTCTGATGAACTTCGACCTGTCTGACGAGCAGCGGGCTCTCGCCGCTGCCGCCCGTGACTTCTTCTCGAAGGCGGCCTCCCCTGCCGACTCCCGCGCCGCGCTCGAGGACGGGTCGCCGCTGGCCCCCGGCCTCAAGGCGATCGCCGACACCGGCTTCCACGCGATCCTGCAGGAGGGCGGCTCCGTCCTCGACCTGTCCTGCGTCGCGACCGAGGCGGGCCGGGTGCTGTCGGCCCCGTCGATCGCGGGCTTCGGCCGGGTGTCGGTCCTCGACCCGTCGGCCGACCTCACGGCCGGGTGCGCTGTCGTCGACGACGGCCCCGCCCTCGACGCGGCGGGCGCGACCGTCTTCTACGCGCTGGTGGACGGGCAGCTGGTCCGCGGCTCCGGCACGGTGACCAGCGGCCCACCGCTCGACGCGACCCGCGGGCTCGCGAACGTCACGCTGACCGACCCGACCGCCGTCGACGGCGCAGACAGGTGGGAGCACGCCCTGCGCGTCGGCCAGGTGCTGCTCGCTGCCGAGGACCTCGGCACTGCCGAGCGCGCCCTCGAGATCGGTGTCCAGTACGCCAAGGACCGCAAGGCGTTCGGCCGCGCCATCGGCTCCTACCAGGCCGTGAAGCACTCCCTGGTCAACGTGCTCGTCGGCGTCGAGCAGCTCCGCTCGCTGGTGTGGTGGGCCGCCTGGGCCGCCGACGAGAGCCCGTCCGAGCTCCCCCTCGCCGCGGCTGCCGCGAAGGGCCTCGCCGCCACCGTGCTCGAGCAGGCCACCGAGACCCTCATCCAGGTGCACGGAGGCATCGGGTTCACGTGGGAGCACGACGCCCACCTCTACTGGCGCCGCGCCAAGACCGACCGCTTCCTGCTCGGCGACGACGTCGAGGCCTACGACACCGTGGCCCGCCTCAGCCTCGCCTGACGGCGGTCCGCGACGACAGAGTGAGCTCCACAGCGCCCTGACGCGGTGGAGCTCACATCGTCGGCGATGGGAAGGGCAACCTCAGGGTCGTTGACGGGCTCGCGGAGGGTGAGGGCGTCGTGGTGAGGGTCGCGCTCGGGGTCGGGGTACGGCGGACGGTCGGCGTCGGAGGTGGCGTCGCCGTCCTCGTCGGCGAGGGCTGCACCACCGGAGCCACCGGCGCGACCGGCTCCCGCCGGGCCGTCGCGGCCGGGTCCGGGCGCACCAGCAGGTAGAGCGCCAGCACGGCGACGAACAGCGCGGCGACGACCCACGTCGACACGCGGGTGCGCCTCATGTCGCGTGCGCCGTCGGGACGGCGGTGTCGACCTGCGGCTGGAGCACGACGCCCTCGCTGCGCATCCCGGCGGCGATCCGCCGGCGCAGCTCCCGGCCCACCTCGAACTGCTTGCCCGGAAGCGTGCGGGCGATGAGCCGGATGCTGAGCTCGTCGCGGCCGAGCGACTCCACGCCGGTCACCGAGGGGGCGTCGAGCAGCAGGTCGTGCAGGGTGCTGTCCTCGTACGCCTCCTGACCGATCCGCACGAGACCGTCGGACACGACGTTGACGTCGGCGCCGGCCGGGACGGGCACGTCGATCACCGCACGGGCCCAGTCGCGGGAGAGGTTGGTGACCTGCATGATGTTGCCGTTCGGCGTCACGACGACCTCCCCGTCCAGAGTGCGGACCGTCGTGACGCGCAGGGTCACGTCCTCGACGGTGCCGGTGACCGGCGCGATGCCGCTGCCGAGGGTGACCCGGATGACGTCGCCGAAGCCGTACTGCTTCTCGGCCACGACGAAGAACCCGGACAGGATGTCCTGCACGAAGCGCTGCGCGCCGAGCCCGAGGGCGACGCCCAGCGCGGCGGCAGGCGCGGCGATGCCGCTGACGGGGATGCCGAACCGCTGGAGGACGAGGACGCCCGTGACGGCCCACACGACGAGGATCGCGACGTAGCGGAGCACCTGCACGACAGCGTGCCGGTGCTTCGCCGCCTCCGACCTGACGAGCGCATCACTCCCCTCGTCGATGCGGCCCTCCAGCCGCGAGCCGGCGAAGCCGACCAGGCGACTGGCGAGGACCGCGCCGAGGACGAGCAGCACGACCTCGAGCCCGTTTCCGCGGGCCCAGCTGCTGACGTCGGACAGGGGTGCGATGGAAGAGACCACCCCAGACCCGTTGCCCCGTCAGCCGGCGCTAACCGTGATGAGCCCCTCAGATGCGGCGTCGAGCAGGGTGAGGATCGCCACGGCGAGGTCTCGGGCGGCAGCCGGGTGCAGCTCCACCGCAAGGCGATCCGCACCCCGGCGGAAGTCGATGTTGACCGAGTGGTCCACCGGCGCGTCGACCGGGTGGTCGAGGTAGACGGTGGCCTCCTCCAGCGCGACCCAGCGCCCGCCGAGCTTGCCCGACGACTGCGGCAGCGGCACGCGGGCCGTCTCGTAGGTGCACATCAGCGCAGGTGCTCCGCGTAGAAGTCGAGGATCAGCTGCCAGCCCTCCTTGGCGGCCTCCGGGCGGTACGAGGGGCGGTCGACGCTGAAGAACCCGTGGCCCGCGCCCTCGAAGTAGTGGAACGCGTGCGGCTTGCCCGCGGCGGTCAGCTGAGCGGACAGGTTCTCCATGTCGGCTGGGGGCGGGTAGGTGTCGTCGGCACCGAACAGCCCCAGCACCGGGCAGTGCAGAGAGGGCACGAGGTGCTCGAGCGAGCTCATCTTCAGGGGCCAGCCGTCGGGCGGGTTGCCGACGACGAAGGCGCCGTAGCAGTCGACCGCCGCGTCGAGGTCGAGCGAGCCGGCGCAGAGGAACGACTGGCGCCCGCCGGAGCAGTAGCCGATGGTGCCGGCCTTGCCGTTCGAGGTCGGCAGCGCCCGCAACCAGGAGACGGCTCCGGCGACGTCGCCGACCAGCCGCTCGTCAGGGACACCGCCCTGCGACCGGACGAGGGCTGCGGCGTCGTCCGGGTCCATGCCGGGCGCCTCGCGCGAGTAGAGGTTGACGCAGATCGCGTCGTACCCCTCGGCCGCGAAGCGGCGCACGATCTCCTTGGTGGCCAGGTCGTACCCCGGGAGGTGGTGGATGACGACCACCCCGCCGCGGCGGCCGGGGTCGGTGGGCGAGGCGGTGTAGGCCTCGACCTCCGCCCCGCCGTCGCCCGTGATGCTGATGGTCTCCGCGCGCAGGTCGCCTCTCATGACGTGCAACCTAGGAGAGCGGACCGAACACGCACCAGACGACCTTGCCGTGACGGGTCGGACGGGTGCCCCACCGGCGGGTGAGCAGGGCTGCGAGCTGGAGGCCTCGGCCGTGCTCGTCGTCCGGCGTCGGCCGCATCCGGCGCGGCAGGTAGGTGGCGCTGTCCTCCACCTCGAGCACCAGGTGCACCGGGCTGTTGCGCAGCCTCAGCAGCACCGGGGGCCGGCCGTGCAGCAGGGCGTTCGTGACGAGCTCGCTGACGATGAGCACCACGTCGTCGACGACGGTGCGGGTGGCTCCCCACGCCTCCAGCGCCTGCGCGACGCGGGCGCGGACGTCCGTGATCGCCGCGAGGTCGGCGGGCACGTCGATCGCGACCGACCTCTCCTCGGACGAGCGCTGGTCGATCCGCGCCAGCAGCACGGCGACGTCGTCGTCCGGCCCGTCGGGCAGCAGTGCCTCCACCAGCTGGGCGGGCAGCTCCTCAAGCGGTGCGTCGCGGGCGTCCAGCTGCGCGCGCAGCGACTCGATGCCCGCGTCCAGGTCGTGGTCGCGGTGCTCCACGAGACCGTCGGTGTAGAGCGCGATCAGCGAGTCCGGCGGCAGCTCGACCGTCTCCTCGCGCATGGCCGGCAGCCCGACGCCGAGGGGCGGGTACGACGAGGCGACCAGCGGTCGGGTGGGCCGGCCGGGCTCGCACAGCAGCGGCGGGAGGTGTCCCGCGTTGGCGTAGGTCAGCGAGCGGTCGCTGGGGTCGTAGACCGCGTAGACGCACGTGACGATCTGGTCCTCGCCGAGCTCACGGACCGCGACGTCGAGGTTCTCGAGCACGTCGGCCGGCGGCAGGTCGAGCTGCGCGTAGGCGCGGACCGCGGAGCGCAGCTGCCCCATCACGGCGGCAGCGCGCACACCCCGACCCATGACGTCGCCCATCACCAGCGCGGTGCGTCCCGCGCCGAGCTCGATGACGTCGAACCAGTCCCCACCCACCTGGGTCCCCTCGACCCCGGCCTTGTAGTACGTCGCCACGTCGAGGTGGTCGGGGTCGAACGTCCGGCGCGGCAGGAGGCTGGCCTGCAGCTCGTCGGCGATCCGGTGCTCGCGCGCCGCGGCCTCCTTCGAGGCGGCGGCCTCCGCTACCGCGATCTCGGCGAGCAGCTGCTGCGTGATGTCCTGGTTCGAGCCGCGCAGCAGGACCGGCGCGCCGGTCTCGTCCCGGATCACCTCGCCGATGCTGCGGTAGACGCGGTCCCGCACCCGCACGCGGTAGTCGATCCGGCCGTCGCCGGCGAGGGCCGCGGTGATGGCGCTCTGCACGGCGGCCTGGTCGTCGGGGTGCACCAGCCGCAGGGTGAGCGTCGCGAGGTCGGTCCCCTGCAGCTCCTCGAGCGTCACGCCCATCTGCCGCAGGAACTCGTCGCTGGCCCGCATGCTGCCGGCGACGAGGTCGTACTCCCAGCTGCTGATGCCCGCGAGCCGCTGCGCCTGGTCGAGCAGCTCCCGGCTGCGCTCCGCCTGAGCCCGCGTCCGCCGCACGCGGTCGAGCTCGAGGTTCGCCCGGACCCGCGCCAGCAGCTCTCGTGCCGAGAACGGCTTCACGAGGTAGTCGTCGGCACCCGCGTCGAGACCCTCGACCGTGGCCTCCTCGCCGGCGCGCGCCGACAGCATGATGACCGGCACGTGGGCGGTGCGGTCGTCGGCCCGCAGCCGGGCGAGCAGCTGGAAGCCGTCCAGCACCGGCATCATCACGTCGGACACGATCAGGTCGGGCGGGCTGCCCAGGGCCACCTCGAGACCCGCGCCGCCGTCGGACGCGGTGACCACGTCGTACTGCTCCGAGAGCAGCGCCGCGACGTAGTCGCGCATGTCGGCGTTGTCGTCGACGACGAGCACGCGCGGCCGGTCGCCGGTCACGACCGGACTCGTGCCGACCCTGTTGCCCAGCCACCTGTCGGCCTCGGCGAGGTAGCCCATCGCCTGCCGCTCCACGTCGACGTGACTGCCGTCGGTCTCGACCACCTGGTCGGCGGGGAGGTGGTCGCGCCCGGTCGGCACCCGCACCGAGAAGGTGCTCCCTTCCCCCAGCGCGCTCTCCACCCAGGCTCCGCCGCCGTGCAGCTGCGCCAGCTCGGAGACGAGCGCCAGGCCGATGCCCGAGCCCTCGTAGGTGCGCGACGCGGCGCCCTCGACCCGCTGGAACCGCTCGAACAGCGCGTCCTGCTGCTCCGACGGGATGCCGGTGCCGGTGTCGCTGACGCGCAGCACCACCTCGTCGTCCTCCCGGCGGACGGACAGGGTGATGCCGCCCTCGAAGGTGAACTTCAGCGCGTTGGACAGCAGGTTGAGGACGATCTTGGCCCACATCTCCTCGTCGACCCAGACCGGCTCCTCAAGCGGCGGGCAGTCGACCGTGAGGGTCAGCCCGACCCGCTCCAGTGCCGCGTCGAACGAGCGCGCGAGGTCAGCGGTGTACGACGAGAGGTCGACGGGCTGGAACCGGCCGCGGGCGTTCCCTGCCTCGAGCCGCGAGAAGTCCAGCAGCGTGTTGACCAGGCGCAGGAGCCGCTGCGCGTTGCGGTTGATGACCTCCATCCGCCCGCGCTGAACGGCGTTCAGCGAGGCGGTGCTGTCGGCGAGCGCGTCCTCGGCGGGACCGAGCAGCAGGGTCAGCGGGGTGCGCAGCTCGTGGCTGACGTTCGTGAAGAAGGCCGTCTTCGCGCGGTCGAGCTCCGCGAGCTGGTCGGCCCGGCGCCGCTCGTCGTCGTAGGCCCGGGCACTGGCGACGCCGGCGGCGACCTGACCGGCGATGAGGGTGACGAAGCCCTCATAGGGCTCGTCGAAGACGCGGTGCGGGTTGAGCCCGGCGACCAGGAAGCCGAGCGGCTCGGCGTCCACCTGCTGGCGCAGCGGCACGGCGAGCGCCTGGGTCGGGGGGAGCTGCCAGCCGCCGGACGGCAGGCCCTCAGGGAGGTCGTCGACGAGCACGGTGAGGCCCTTCGACAGGTCGGCCACGGGCCAGGTCGTCGGTGCCGCCGCGGGGTGGTCGGCGTCGATGCCGGCCGAGCAGCGCAGCGTCACCTCGCCGCCCGCCCCGAAGCCGTAGATGAGGACGAACGGCAGCGACCAGGGGTTCTCCTCCAGCGACGCGCACGCGGCCCCGATGACGTCCTGCTCGGACCGCTCGGCGGCCAGCGCAGCCCCGAGGGCGCTGAGGGTGCTGATCCGCCGTGAGCTGATGACGCGCTCGGTGTCCTCCGACACCACGCAGAGCATCCCCCGGACGGCGCCGTCGTCGCCGCGGAGGGGGCTGTAGCTGAAGGTGTGGTAGGTCTCCTCCGGGTAGCCGTTGCGCTCCAGGAACAGCAGCAGCCCCTCGTCCCAGGTGGCCTCGCCGCTCGTCATCACGCGGTCGATGCGCGGAGCGATGTCGGGCCAGATCTCCGCCCAGACCTCGCTCGCCGGACGGCCCAGGGCCCAGGGGTACTTCTTGCCGAGCGTGTCCGCCCGGTAGGCGTCGTTGCAGAAGAACGTCAGGTCGGGGCCCCACGCCATCCACATCGAGAAGCGGCTGGTGAGGACGATCCGGACCGCGCTGCGCAGCGACTCCGGCCAGGTGTCCGGCGTGCCGAGGGAGGTCGCTGCCCAGTCGACGGCCGCGAGGTCCGCCCCGACCTGGCCCCCGCCCTCGAAAGGACTGCTCCCCCGGCTGCTCACGCGGAAATGATGCCCTAAGCAAGAAGTCCCACACTCCTTGCCTCAGAGCAGGGCGTGCACCTCGGCAGCGACACGGTGGCCCGAGCGCACCGCCCCGTCCATGTAGCCGTTCCAGACCGTGGCCGTCTCGGTCCCCGCCCAGTGGATGCGACCGACCGGTGTCCGCAGGGCGTGCCCGTAGTCGGACCAGACACCGGGCGGGAAGTAGCCGGCGTAGCAGCCGCGCGTGAACTCCTCCGACGCCCAGCTCTTCTCGACGTAGTCGTGCGCCTTGGCAGCCTTCGGACCGAAGTACGTCGTGAAGCACTGCAGCACGGCGGCCCGCCGGTCCGCCCTGGTCATGCCGATGGCGTGCCGGCCGGCGCTGCCCTCGATGAAGCCCATCATCACGCCGGGCGCACCTGCGTCGGGAGACGTGTTGTCGAACGTGACGCGCACCAGCCCGTTGTCGGACGTCGCTTGCCCGGCCAGGCCGTCGGCCCGCCAGAACGGCTCGTCGTAGACCGCCTGCACCTTGATGACGGTGCCCATGGGCAGCCGCTGCGTGAGCTGGTCGCGCTGCGCCGGCATGATCGGGTCGTAGTCGATGCGGCCGGCCAGGGTCGGGGGGATCGCGACGACCACGCGCTTCGCCTTGACCGAGAAGCCGTCGCCGGACACGACGACGCCCGTCGAGCTCTGCACGACCCGGCGCACGGGGCTCGACAGCTTGACCCGCGGCAGCGTCGCCGCAGCCTTGATCGCGATGAGCTGCGAGCCGCCGTGCAGGCGGTACATCTGCGCGCCCTTGTCGGTGTTGAGCAGCGCGCCGAAGGAGCCGGCCGAACGGGCGTAGAACAGCAGGTGCAGGAAGGACAGGTCGCGCGGCTCGGCCGAGAAGACCGCCTGGATCGCGAGCTCCGTGAGCTGCCTGCCGTCGGTCGAGGTCACGCCCTGAAAGGGCGAGCTCGAGAAGGAGTCGCCGCGCTCGATCCACGACTGAGCGGTCATGGCGTCCCACTCGGCGGCGTGCGGGGCTGTCCAGGGCGCGTCCAGCGGCACCGTGGCGAGCCGCTTGTCGATCGCGATGATCGCCTCGCCCGCTTCAGCGGCACCGGTCGGCGTGTCCGTCGGGATGCGGCCGGAGTACGTCGAGACCTGCCCGCCCCGCGCGTCGACGTAGAGGCCCTTGTTGTAGGTGAGGTAGGCCCCGACGCCGACGTTCTTCGCGAGGTTCCAGATCTGCTGCTGGCCTGTGACGGCGTCGTCGGTCGGGTAGTTGTTCGGGTCGGACAGGCCGCGGTCCGGCAGGTCCTTCTCCGGCCCGAGCCACTGCCCGCCGACCTCGACGATGTGGGTGCTGTCGATGTGGTGGTTGAGGACGCGGCCGCCGACCCGGTCGCGGGCCTCGAGCAGCAGCACGTCGTGGCCGAGCTTCACCAGGTCGCGGGTGGCCTGGATCCCGGCGAACCCGGCGCCCACGACGACGACGTCGGCGGACAGCGATCCCGTCGCGGCCTCCGCGTCGAGGAACGGGACGGCCGACGCGACAGCAGCCCCCGTCAGCAGGGCGCGGCGGGAGAGGGTCACGGCCTGAGGTCCGCGTACACAGCTGTCTCCAGGTACTGGTTCTCCGACGGTGAGCCGGATCCGGGCGCGAGGTCGGCGGCGTGCTGCTCGAGCTGGGCGCGGCTGCCGCTGCCGGTCCAGGGTGCCAGGGCGAGGAAGTGCGGTCGCGCAGGCAGGCCGATGTAGGCGCCGCGCGCCGACGAACCAGCCCCGGCCGCCCGCGCCGTGATGGCGGACTGCCCGTCGAAGGGGAGGTCGAGCAGGTTGCCGACGAGGAACGGGTTCACGGCGTAGCGGACGTGCAGCGTCGGGTCGGCCACGGCCCGGTACGCCGACTCGAGCCACTCCTGCGGCTGCCACCGGCCCGCGCTCCCGGTGCCGGCCCAGCGACCGGGGTTGGCCTCGGCCTGGACCATGACGTCGACGCCTTGCGCGTCCATGCACGCGGCGTAGGAGACCGCGAGGTCGCGGCACGGCTGGAAGCCCGCCGGCCGACGCCCGAACGGGTAGCCCCACGCGAACGCCGGGAGCGACGTGGCGAAGCCGAGCCGGTGCCCGGCGACGACGTACCCGCGGGCGTTGGCGATCGCCGCCGGTCCCGTCGTGGGCCCGCTGTCGAGCCCGAGCAGGGTGGTCTCGAGGTCGGTCAGCGGGACCTTCTCGTTGCGGAACAGCAGCCGGCCGTCCGGCCCCCAGAGGAAGGTGCTGTTGGTGACCCTGGCCGAGGTGGCGACGTAGACGTCCTTCGCCCCGGGCGTCCCGAAGCGGGCGATCTCCAACGGCTCGGTCGAGCGCCGCCAGGTCGCCATGTTGTTGCTCGCGACGACGTACACGTGCTCGCGCCGGGCGAGGGAGCTGAAGGTGTCGTAGAACGCCCGGACCATCGTGTCGGTGGCCGCGACGAACACCTGCTTGCGCGGGTCGATCGGCCCGAGCATCTCCTGGTACGCCGCGACCTGGGGCGCGTACGCCGCGTTCAGCTCACCGAGCGCTGCCGCCGCCGACAGCGGCTCGCGGTCGCCGGCGGGAGCCCGCGCGGCGGACTGGGCCTGCGCCCTGACCAGCGCGCCCTGCGGTCCGGTCGCGAGGGTCATCAGCCCGATGTCCTCGTTGAACACGACGAGGGTCGTGCCGCGCCGGTGCGGGGCGACGAAGTCCGCCGTCAGGCACGACACCCAGCGCGCGTACGACTGGGCCGTCACGACGTGCGACACGTCCTGCAGCGCCTGGACCCCGACCACGCGCAGGTCCCCCCGCGGGTCGGTGGAGCCGGTCGCCGCAGCCCAGTGCGCCGGTCGCGGGCAGGCCGGCTCGACGGCACGACCGGTCGCCGGCACCGCTCCGAGGAGCAGCACCGCGACCACTCCCAGACGTCGCAGCACCCCCACTTCTTCGACGCCGGCCGCTCGTGTCCTTTTCGTGACCAGACGGATGGCAACCGACAGCCCTCCTCGTCGGTCAGTAGGGGCAGCGGAGCAGGTCCGCACCGAATCGGAGGAACGCAGTGGGCAAGGTCGTGTGGGGCGCAGCAGTGGTGGGGATCGCGCTTCTCGTCGGAGGGTGCAACGGCAGCAAGCCGTCGGCCGCTCCGCAGGCCAGCTCCGATCCGACCTCCGCCGTCGCCTCCCCCAGCGACTCCCCGACAGCCGTGGCCACGGCCACACCCGGGGCCACGGCATCCCCCTCGTCGGTCCCGACGCCGAGCGCGACGACCACCCCCGTCGCGCCGCACACGCTGCTCATCAGCCGCCGCCCGGTGACCTCGAGCGGCCACCTCGCGCCGGGCTACCGCATCACGCGTCGCCTCAACGGCGCGAGCTGCTCCGGCGGATCCGAGGCCTTCGGCGCCGCCTACCGCTGCTTCACGCCCGGCAGCGAGATCTTCGACCCGTGCTGGAGGTTCGCGACACAGGCACCGACGGTCGCGGTGCTCTGCCTGAACGACCCGTTCAGCAAGGACGTCACGGCGCTGACGGTTCGGGGCACCCTGGAGCCGATCCGGGACGGGTCCGTGCCCTTCGGCGGTGCCTACCCGTGGGGCCTCCGGTTGAGCAACGGCCTCACCTGCGTGATCTCGCAGGGCGCGCACGACCAGTACAAGGGCCGAGTCGTCGACTACTACTGCGGCACCTTCCCCGCCGGTGTCGAGGTGCTGCGGGGACTGCACCGAAGCGGCGCGTTCTGGACTGCTGACACCGTGCGCTGGGTCAACCACGAGTACGTCCTGGGCCCGACCCTCCGGATCACCGCGGCGTACTACGGACGGCAGTAGGTCACCGACCGTGGGGCAGAGTGACGGCCATGACCACGCCGTCACCGCCCCAGGTCCCCGTGCGCACGATCCTGGCCACCATCGGCCTCGTCCTCGCCACGGTCGTCGCCGTCGAGGTGGTGATCCAGGTCGCCCGGATCCTGGTGTGGCTCGTCGTGTCGCTGTTCCTGGCCACGGCGCTGTGGCCGGTGGTGGGCGTAGCGCAGCGCAGGCTGCGCCTGCCCCGCTCCCTCGCGGTGCTTCTCGTCTTCGTCGTCGGCGGTGTGCTGCTGACCGGCATCATCGCCGCCCTCGTCGCCCCGCTGGTCAGCCAGGGCAGGGAGTTCGCCGACCAGCTGCCCGACTACGTCGACCAGGCCAAGCGAGGCCAGGGACCGGTCGGCGACCTCGTGAAGCAGCTCAACATCGACACCTACGTCAGCACCCACCAGGCGGAGCTGCGCAAGCAGGCCCTGGGGCTCGGCAGCAACGCGACGCACGTGCTCAGCACGATCGCGAGCACTCTGGCCGCGATCGTCAGCATCATCGTGCTGACCTTCCTGATGCTGCTGGAAGGGCCTCGGCTGCTGGAAGCGGGACTGACCGCCCTCGGCGACGACCGGCGGGAGCGGGTGGAGCGGGTCGGGCGGGACTGCGCGCGCTCGGTGACCGGCTACATGGCGGGAAACCTGGTGATCTCGGTCGTGTGCGGCACGCTGACCTACGCCGTGCTGGCGCTGTCCGGCGTCCCCTACGCCGGTGTCATCGCCGTGTTCGTCGCGATCGTCGATCTCATCCCCCTCGTGGGGGCGACGATCGGCGCGGTGATCGCGTGCGGTGTGGCCTTCCTCCACTCGGTGACCGCCGGCGTCGTGGCCGTGGTCTTCTTCGTCGTCTACCAGCAGCTGGAGAACCACCTGCTGCAGCCGGTCGTCCTCTCGCGCACGGTCAAGATCAACTCGCTGGTGGTGCTGGTCAGCATCCTGCTGGGGGTGGAGCTCGCCGGCATCCTCGGAGCGCTGCTGGCCATCCCCGTCGCAGGCATCGTGCAGGTGCTGCTGCGTGACCTCTACGACGTGCGCCGCGGACGGCTCAAGCTCGAGCCGACCACGGGCACCTGAGACGGTCAGCCGGCGTCAGCCGATGTCGTCGCCGAGCTCGAGCTTGCGGTAGAAGGTGACCTGGGGCTCGGAGGTGACGCCGGCCTCGGCCATGAACTTCGGGATGTCGGGCTGGCTCTGGAAGAACGACCAGAAGGTCTGCTCGTCCGGCCACTCGTCGATCACCATGATCTCGGAGTCGGTGGCGTAGAAGCGGTGGTACGTCGCACCCGCGGCCTTGCCGATCGCGGCGACGTTCTTGAAGGCGTCGGGGTCGGTGTCGAGGATGTGCTCGAGCTGCTTCGCGTCGCCCTGGACGCGCAGGCACATGAGAACGCTCATGCGGGTCTCCCTGAGAAGGTGGCTTCCCGTCGTGGGGACAAGGCGGCGGCTGCTCCCGGACGCTACGACTCCCCCGTCAGCCGCGGATGAGCAGAACGGGCTAACCCACGTGCAGCAGGACCCCGACCTTCGCCATCGGGTTCGTGGACGACGTGGAGCAGGCCGGGTCGGCACCGCAGTCGCCGTAGAAGGAGCCCCAGGCCGAGCCGTCGGGAGCGACGTCGAGGTCGATGTAGTCGTCCTTCGCCGACTGCGGCGACGTGACCAGCGCCTTGCCGCCGCCGTGCACGGTCGCCGTCAGGAACCGCCCGCCGCGCTGGACGGTCACCGAGCCGTCGTACCCGCCCTCCGCACGCGCGGAGAGGTACGCGACGGCCACCTGCCCCGGGCCGCGCAGCGCCATCGCCCACTGGCCCACCGGCTGGTGCCGCCGAGCGGGAGCCACCAGGTCGGTGGCCGAGGACCAGTGCCGGCCCTGGTCGCTGCTGGTGCGCAGCAGCAGGTGGCTGCCGCTGCGCGTGACGCCGTAGAGCACGCCCGAGCTGTCGACCCGCAGCTCGTCGATCGCGGGCAGCGGACGGACGACCGGGAACGTCGCGGCCTCGTCGGTGCTGCGGACGAGGAAGTGCTTGCTGCCGCAGGCGATGACGGACCAGAGCGTGCCGTCGGGCCCGGCCTGCGGGTAGTAGCCGTCGCCGGCGTCGAAGCTCTCCGCGTCGCTCCCGCACTCCGGGTGGACCGGTGTCGCGATCCGCAGCAGGGCCGAGCGGAACGCCCAGTGCGCACCGCCGTCGAGGGTGCGCCAGCAGTCCCGCTCGCCGTAGGCGAACATCGCCGTGTTGCCGCACCAGTAGGCGATCCGCTCCCCGGCGACGGGCTTGTCGCCACCGCGCGGCGCGACGCCGGACGTGAAGCGCGGGTTCTCCGACTCGACGTAGCCCGGCACCTGGTTGTTGAGCCAGGTGCGCCCGCCGTCCTTGCTCGTGACGAGGTGCGCGTAGCCGGCGGGCGCCTGGTCCTGCAGCGGGATGCCGCTCGACGGGACGGTCACCGGGCTCAGCGCGTAGTAGTAGAGCCGTCCCGTCGGCTGGTCGATGTAGATCGCGCCGTCGGAGGCGACCCACTGCGTGGACGCCGGCTCGACGTAGCGGAACGACCGGCCGCCGTTCGACGTGATCGCGAAGCCTGCGGGGCTGATCTGGGTCTGCGGCCGCGGGCCCGGCGCCCCCGGTGCGAAGCCGCTCCCGGCGACACCGCGTGCGTGCTCCGCCGGCTGCTGCACGACGGTCCCGTCCGGGGCGACCCGCACGTGGGTCTCGCCCGTGAGGAACCCGGTCCCGACGGTGCAGCCGGTCCCGCGGTACGGCACCGGCTTGCCGTCGGCGGCGAACGCGCTGACCACCTCTGCGGAGCCGGGGCAGCGCGGAGCGCCGTGCGCGGGCACGCTCAGCAGGGCACCGACCAGCGGGAGGGCGAGGACAAGCACGTTGCGTGCACGCATGCCCTGTGTTTCGACAGCGACGTGCCGAGTCCTGCTCTCAGTCGACCCGGCGCACGGACATCTCGAAGCCGCGGTCGCGGAGGCGGGCGACGAGCAGGTCCCCCATCGCGACCGCCGGCGTCAGCACGCCACCTCGGGCGGGCACCGGGTCCTGCGCCAGGCACAGCCCGCTCTCGCCGAACATCACGGCCGTCGCGGCGTACCCCGGGTCGCCCTTCGCCGCGACCGTCGAGACGTACCTCGCCCCGGTGGACGTGCGCGTGTGCACCTCGACCCGGAAGTGCCCGCTGCTGCGCAGCTTCTCCGACGGTCCCTCCCCCGGCTTCGGCAGCACCCGGTCCATGACGCGGCGGATGCCAGGCAGGCCCAGACCTCCCGCCAGCAGACCGATCCCGGCCGTCACCCCACCGGCGAGCACCGGCGCAGCGGGTGACGTCCCCACGCTCATCACCTCGCGGTAGGTGAACCCCGGTCCGTAGGCGTGCCCGAGGAGCGAGTTGGTACGACGGACGATCCGCGTGTTGTAGGACGCCATGACGAAAGGCGCGACCCACTGGCCCAGCAGCGGGTCCCTCGTCGGCGTCAGCACGTCGCGCTTCTCGGTGTCCGGCTCGAGCACCCGGTCGGGGCTGAGCGAGTACGGGTCGAGCATGACCGACCGCAGGCTCTTGTCGTTCCTGACCTCGTCGATGATCGTGCGCAGCGAGTCGATGGTGCCGCCGCTGACACCGCCCTTGAAGCTGCGCACCAGCAGCACCGTGTCCTCGAGGGTGCCCTCCCCGTCGGCCTGCACCTGCTCGTGCAGCATCCAGACCCCGAGGTCGGACGGGACGGAGTCGAAGCCGGTCGCGTGCACGATCCGCGCGCCGCTGTCGACGGCGACCTTGTGGAGCTCGTCGTGGCTGTCACGGACGAACAGCACCTCGCCGGTGAGGTCCGCGTAGGCCGTACCCGCCTCGGCGCACGCGCGGACGAGCGGCTTGCCGTACTTCTGGTACGGCCCGACGGTGGTCGCCACCGCGGTCGTGCTCTCGGCAAGCGCTCTCATCGAGGCCTCGTCAGCCGCGTCTGCCACGATCACGGGCCAGTCGACGCCCAGCTGCGCGCGCAGGTCCTCCAGCTTCTGGCGGGAGCGACCGGACAGCGCGATCCGCGCCGAGCCGCCGTGCGCCTTGAGGTGCTCGGCGGTGAGGACCCCGACGAACCCGGTCGCCCCGTGCAGGACCAGGTCGTGCTCCCGCCCGCTCATGCCTCGACCACCGCCTTGATGCGGTTCAGCGTCGTGCGCATGCCCTCGCGGTTGGTCCTGCCGCGGGCCCAGCCGAGGAGCAGCCAGTAGAGCCTCGTGGCCGGGTTCTGGTCGAGGGCGAACGACTCCGTCACGTCGACGCCGTCACCGGCGGGCTCGATCTCGTAGCGCCAGGAGTTCACGACCCGCGAGCCGACGACGACGTCGAACGCGAAGGCCTTTCCGGGCACCGCGTCGGTGACCTTGCACTCGGTCCAGTACTTCACGCCCTTGTTGTTGCGGTTGACGTGCCCGCGGAACCGCGCGCCCACCTCGGGCCCGGTCGCACCGCCGAGCCACTCCGCCTCGAAGGTCTCGGGGCTGAACTCGCCGATCCGCGTCACGTCGCTGACGAGCGACCAGACAGCGTCGGGGGTGGACTTCATGTGGACCGTCACGGAATCGCGCATGCGGACGATCCTGGCACGCCGCGAGCCGGCCGCCCGAGGGCGACCGGCTCGTGGGTGGGAAGGTCAGGCGCTGGTGAGCTGCGCGACGTAGCCAGGCGCCCAGGGCGAGCCCCAGCCGGTGGTGAGGTCGTAGCCACCCGTCGTCGGGTAGCCGGTGACCGGGTCGGGCGTGACGAAGCCGTCGGCGCCGGTGTCCCAGATCCGGTTGTCCTTCAGCACGCCGCTGGGAGTCGTCCCGTAGGTGTGCGCCGTGATGTCGCGGAAGGCCGCCGCCCGGTTGAAGCCGGCGCCGTAGATGACCTTGTTGAGATCACCGATGGGGCCCTTGCCCGCGGCCTTGCGGCTCGCGTTCGCGACCGCCGTCAGCGCCGCGACCTGCGGGGAGCTGGCAGAGGTGCCACCGAAGACGCCCCACGCCGGCGGGCCCTCGATCTCCGGGAAGTAGGAGTGGAAGACCAGCACGCCGCCGTTGATGGAGGCGTTCCACGCGAGGTCCGGCACGCCGCGGTGCTGCCCGACCACGCCTCGCACCGGGTTCTGGAAGGACTGGGGGCCGTAGACCGTCGACAGCCCGCCGCCGGTGCCGACTGCGGCCCAGCTCTCGTTCCAGACCGCCTCCGACGAGCCGCCACTGGTCCAGGACCAGTAGAGCGGGTTGCGGGTGCCGTCGTCGTTGAACGGCTTGTCCTGCGTGGGGTTCCACGTCCAGCCGGACTGCACCTGGGTGCCGCCGACGGAGGTGACGTAGGGCGAGACGTTGGGGTAGCTGACCTCGGGGGCCGTGCCCGTCGTCGACGCCCGGTGCGACCGGGTGACGCCCGTGGAGCCGTCGTCTCCGGAGCTCGAGAAGAAGGTGTCGCCCTTCGCGAGGCCTCGCTGGAAGGTCGCGTCGAGCTTGGCGAACTGCGACTTGGCCGCCGACTGCCCACCGAAGGCCTGCTCGTCCGTGCCGAACGACATGGAGAAGACGGTGCCGGCAGGGTAGGTGGAGATGCCCCAGTCGATGGCCTTCATCAGGTTCGGCAGGCCCTGCACGCCCTGCGTCTCGGCGACGGGCGTCCCGATGAGGACGATGTGCGCCTTCGGCGCGATCGCGTAGGCCCACTGCACGTCGAGGTTCGCCTCGCCGGCCCAGCCGTCCGCCGACGTCGGCCCGGACTGCCCCGAGCCGTTGCCGGTCGCGTGCTTGTAGTCGACCTTGCCGATCGGGTAGACCTCCTCGACGTCCGGCGCTGGACCGCCGAAGGTGGAGGCGTAGAACTTCAGGTCGTCGACCGCGGTGGGGCTGCCGTAGGAGTCGACCAGGACGATGGTCTGGCCGGCGCCCTCGGTGGCCGAGGCCAGCGGCCCGAGGCCGTAGAAGGCACGGATCTGGTCCGGCCCGTAGCAGTGGATCGTCGTCGAGACCCGGTTGTCGGGCGCCGGGCGGGTGCACGAGACGGCCGTGTCAGCAGCGGTCCGCTCGTGGAACTGCGCCTCGGGAGCGCGTGCCGAGAACGGGTGCACGGCCGCGACCGCCGTCGCGGCGGGCGCCGCGAACGGCAGCGCCAAAGAGCTGAGAGCTGCGGCGGTCGCTAGCAGTCCGGTCTTCTTCAACGTCGACCTCCAGGGTGGGGATGCCCCTGACCCTTGTCCTGCGCAACCGCCGTGGCAAATGGCCGAGCGCAGGTGTTCAGGTGGGCGTCACCTGTGGAGGACGTCCGGCCTGTGGACGGCCGCGACGGGCATCGTCCTGCTTCGGCGAGGCTGCGCCGCATGACCTCCCTGTCGCTCGTTCCCGCCCGCTGCCCCGACGACTGCCTCGCCTGCCACCTGCGCGCCCAGCAGCGCGGCTGCGGCGGCGCTCTGTCCGCCGTCGAGGACTGGTGCACCGACCACGCCGTCGACCCGCGCGTCGTGACCCGCTTCGTGCAGAGCCGCGGCGGCTTCTGCGACTGCGAGGTCCTCGACAACGCGCTCGCCGACGGGCGCCGCGTCCTCGACGATGTCGTGCTGTCCTGTCGCTAACCCCTCAGGGTGTCCTCGAGCGCCTCGAGGGCGGTCCAGCGCGGCGTCCAGCCGAGCTCGTCGCGGGCCTTGCTGACGTCCATCACCGCGGGCTGGCTGAAGGCCTCGACCCACTGCGCGAACGACGGCAGGCCCGGCACCTTCGCCACGAGCCGCGCCGCCGACTGGGCGGGCCTCGTCGGGAGCGGCACCGGGCGCAGCCCGAAGGCGCGGGCGACGTCCACGGTGCTGACGACGTCGGGTGCTGCGATGTTGTACGCACCGGGCGGCCCGGCCGCGACCACGCACTGCAGCAGCGCGGTGCCCACGTCGTCCTCGTGGATGAGCTGCAGCGGCAGGTCGGGGACGAGGACGGGGATCGGTACGGGCGACTTGCGCAGCCCGATGCGCTGCAGCAGGGCGGGCCCCTTGCCGCCGATCGCGTGCGGGCCCACGACGACAGGCGGCCGCAGCAGATAGAGGTCGATCTCCGGGTGCGCGGCGGCCTCGTCGGCGAGCAGCTGCTCCAGCTCGGCCTTCTCCTGCGCGTAGAACAGCGTTTCCGCCGGCCGCACGGGCCAGTCCTCGCGCATGCCGAACGGGTTGTCCCGGTGGAACCCGTAGGCCGCGACGGAGCTGGCGTAGACGAACCGCTTGGCGCCGGCGGCAGCCGCCGCGCGGAACGCGTTGAGCGTCCCCTCGACGTTGATCGACCGGGTCTGCTCCTCCGAGCCGCCCACGACGAGGAACGCCAGGTGCACGACGACGTCCGCGCCCGCGAAGGCCTCCTGCAGCGCGTCCTGCTCCCGGACGTCGCCCTGCCGGTAGGTCATCTTCGTCCAGCCCTGCTCGCCCGGGTCGAAGGGGCGACGCGCGATGCCGATCACGGTCCCGACCCGCGCGTCCTCTTGGAGCAGCGGCAGCAGGCCGTGCCCGAACGTGCCTGTGGGTCCGGTGACAGCAACGGTCAGTGGGCTCATGCGTCAGTCCTACCCGACAGGCGACCGGCCGCCCCTCTTGGCGAGGGACGGCCGGTGCCCGTGTGATCAGCTGCTCTTGCGGCTGGCCTTCTCGACCTCGGCGAGGTCGCCGAGCCGCTCGGCGGTCTTGCGGCCCTGGGCCGCCTCCGACCGCAGGGCCGCAGCCTCCTTCAGCTCGGCCTTCGGCTTCGCCGTGCGGGCCTGGGTGCGCGCCTCGATCGACGACACCTGGGCCTGGGCCTTCTGCTGCTCCCGCTCGATGCGGGCCGCCGCCTCGCGGTCCGCGGCCTCGACTCGGGCTCGCGCCTCGGCCTCGGCCTGCTCCTCGGCGAGGCGCCGCTCAGCCTGCTGCTTGTCGTGGATGTCCTTCGCGTCGGTCTGCGCGCGGTGCTGCGCATCGGCCCGCTTGCGGTCGGCCGTCTGCTTCGCCTGCTTCAGCGAGGCCTCGGCCTGCTGCTTGCGCTCCTCGGCCTTCTGCTCGAGGGCGGACGCCTTGTCGAGGATCGCGGCCCGACGGGTGAGCGTTCCGCCCCGGCGGGTCAGGTCCGCGTCGCCGAGCGCCCGGCCGACGGTGAGGTCGAGGGTGCCAACGGCCTTCTCGAACGTCAGCCGGAACGGTGACTCAGCCGGCAGGTAGCGCCCGACGACCCGGGTCTCGACGACGGTCAGCGGGAGGCGGAGCACGGCGTACTCCGCACCCAGAACCGTGCGTGGAAGCGTGAGGACGTTCATGATGCGATCTCCTTGTCGTTGGCGAGGCGCTCCGCCTCGCTGCGGGCGCGCGCAGCGGCCTGCTCGGCTGCCTCGGCGCTGGCCTTCTCCTGCTCGGCGCGCTGCTGGGCCTGCTGCTCGAGGCGGTCGGCCTCGCTGAGCTCCTGCCCCTTCTCGCGGGCGGTCTCCTGCAGGGCGACGCGAGCCTCCGCGTCGACGCGGGCCTTCTCGACCGCCTCCTGCTGCTCCGCGCGGATCTCGGCCGCGACGGCCTGGCGGTCGGCCTGCTCCTCGATGCTCTCGGTGCGGGCCTCGGTGACGGTCGCGACCGCCTGCTTCTGAGCGGCTGCGACGCGCTGCTCCTCGGTGAGGACCTCCGCGGCCTCCTTGGCCTCCGCGCGGGCGACGGCGTCCTTGATCGACGCCTCCTTCTGCGCGGCGGCCTGTGCCTGCTGCAGCTGGCCCTCTGCGGCCAGCGAGTCGTTGCCCAGCACGGCGCCGGCGACTTCCTTAGCCTTGCCGGCGAGCGTCGCTCCGAGTCCGTGCTTGGCCTGGTCGGCTGTGCTGTCGGTCATGCACCTGTCCCTCTCGTCGGGTGTTGCGCCAACAGCCCTTCCCGGGCGGGTGATCGCTAGCGCGTCGAGGGTCGTGTCCCGCGTCACAGCCAGGCAGGACTCACCATCCCGAGAGCGAAACACGAGTGGTGAAGCGCCTGGTCCTCGCCGCCGCCCTGCTCGTGGGTGCTGCCCTGCCGGCCCGCGCGCGCCCGCCCGTCGAGCCGCCCCTCGACTTCCTGCACGCGGCCCACGGCCAGGTCGTCGACCAGTCCGGGCGCTCGGTCATCCTGCGCGGCGTCAACGTGAACGGCCTGGTCGACTACTGGACGCCGTCGCTGAAGCCGCCGTACCCGACCGGTCCCGACGCCTACAGCAGCGGCCGCTGCCCGAAGGACAGCGCCGTCACCACCGCCGTACCGCTCTGCGAGAAGGACCTCGACCAGATCGCAGGCCTCGGCTTCGACGTGGTCCGGCTGCCCGTCTCCTGGTCGCTGCTCGAGCCGACCCAGGGCCACCTCGACCCGGTCCCGGTCGCCCGCATCGCCCAGGTCGTCTCCTGGGCCGCTGCCCGCCACGTCCGGGTTGTGATCGACCTGCACCAGGACGCCTGGTCCAAGTACGTCTACGCGCCCAAGGGCACCGTCTGCCCGCCCGGCTCGACGGCGATGGACGGAGGCGACGGCGCTCCGGCGTGGGCCTCGGTCGCGCTCACCCCGGCCTGCGCTCCCGGCGGGACCCGGGAGCTCGAGCCTCCGGTGCAGGAGGCGGCCCAGCGGTTCTGGGACAACGAGAACGGCCTGCAGGACGAGTACGGCAAGGTGGTCGTCCACCTCGCCCGACGCTTCCACGACAACCCCGCCGTCGCCGGCTTCGAGCTGATGAACGAGCCGCAGCCCGGCTTCGTCCCTGCCGTCATGGACGGCACCGAGCTGATGCGCTTCCACGGCAAGGTCGTCAACGCCGTCGTCGCCGCCGTACCCGGCTTCCGCCAGCTGTTCTTCGTCGAGCCCGCCGGCACCCGCAACGTCACCGGCGCCCGCACCTTCGTGCTCCCGTGGTCGACGTACTCGTCATACCCGAACGTCGTCTACGCCCCGCACGTCTACACCGGTGTCTTCACCGCCGACCACACCCTGCTCATGGGGGCTGCTGGCAACGTCCAGACCTTCGATGCCGACTACCAGGCCGCCGTCGACGACGCGAAGGCCCTCGGCCTCCCGCTCTGGGTCGGCGAGTTCGGCAACGACCCCGACGACGACAAGGCGATCCTCGCGCAGCACTACGCCCACCAGGACGCCCTCGCCGTCGGGGGCGCCCTCTGGGTCTGGAAGGAGCACGGCCGCTGGAGCGCCCGGGCCACCGCCTCCCGGGCCCGCCGGATCGCCACCGCCTACCCGATCGCGACCGCTGGCACCTTGGACTCGTTCACGTCCGACCCCTTCACAGGGCGGGCCGTCATCACTGCCCGCTCGCCCCAGGGCTCGACCTCGATCGTCTCCCTGCCCGCCGTCTACACCCGCGCGCCCGTCGTCGCCGGCGCCACCGTGCGGCTCTTCGGCCGGCGCGCCTACGTCACGGCCACGGGCGGCGCCTGGACCCTCCGGGTGTGACTAGTCCAATCGGACATGTCCGATCTGCGACTTTCTGGTCATGTAACCCGAGGGGTGAAGCAAGAGTCTCAACTCACAAGAGCAAGAACCCCTCAAGGGAGCCGAGCCCATGAACCGCATCGAGTCCGTCCCCACCGCCTGGGACGACGACCGCGACGGCCAGTTCTTCCGGATCGTGAGCCACCTCATGGAGTGCCCCGTCCTCGAGGCCGCCTCCTGCCTGCTGGCCGCGAACGACACCGAGAGCGCCACCGCCTGACGTCAGCGGCGGAACGACAGCTCGCGGAGCCTGCGCCACCTTGAGGCCAGGTCAGGCAGGACGTCGACACAGGCATCAGCCGTCGTGAACGACTCGATCTCGGCCTCCGCCATCGCGAGCGCCTGGTCCAGCCTGCGGGCAGGAGCCGCCTCCTCGAGGACGACGGCTTCCCCCGACTCCGACAGGGGACTCTCGACCGCGGCGCCGGCGTTCAGGCCCCTGAGCGCAACGCGCTTGGCGATGTCCTCCAGCACTCCGGGCACATCGCGCTCGACATGCTCGGCGGAGACGCGCATCGTCTCGATGCCGCGTGTCGCGTGCCACTCGTCGCGCTTGGCGTCGTACTCCCGCGCGACGTTGCCGTAGTGGCTCGAACCGTCGACCTCCACAGCGAGCGCGTGTGACGGCAGGAAGAAGTCAAGCCGGTACCTGCCGTTGGCGAACTCCCGGACCCATCCGAGGTTCAGCTCGCTGAGGGCCGACCACAGCAGCAGCTCGGATCGGGTGGGCCCGACCTGCCATCGCTGGCTCGGCACCGTCGAAGACACGCGCTCACGCCACGGTGCGAGCACCGCTTCTCCACTCAGCGACCAGGCCGTTGCCACACGGCACTCATCGGCCGCGCCTCCCCTGGATCTTCAGCGAGTCAGCAACATCTGACTGTGGCGCGAGGAGAACGCGAGGAGTCACCTGCTGCTCCCTGGACTCGGCTAGCCTGCCCGCTGCTTCGAGGGGGTGCGGGTGAGCGAGGACGAGTACGTCTTCGACGAGGAGTTCGTGCGCGGTGCCGCACGGCGTGAGGCGAGCGCCGAGGAGCGGATCGCGGCGAACAGCCGGGTCGCCCGCGACCACGTGCGGGTCGCGGAGGGCGGGAGCTGGCGCGCCCCGGTCAAGCAGCAGCGTGGGCGTCGCGGGGGCGACAAGGGCACGCGCACCTGGGTCACCGTGCTGATCACCATCGCCGTCGTCGCAGGCCTGTTCGTCGCGTTCCCGCGCTTCTTCAAACCGCCGCCCGTCGCTGCGGCGAACCACCACCCGCCTCGCCCCTCCGACGCGAGGGATCACCGGCTGCTGCCCGTCGTGAAGGGCCCGCCCGGCAACGGCGGCTACTCGATGATGCCCGAGCTCAAGAGCCTCGGGACCTTCCTGCGCTGGGACCCGTGCCGCCCGATCCACTACGTCGTCCGGCACGACCGCGAGCCCGCCAACGGGTCGCAGCTGGTCACGGACGCGATCCGCGAGATCAGCAAGGACACCGGCCTGACCTTCGTGAACGACGGGTCGACCGACGAGAAGCCGTCCTTCAAGCGGGCCAACGTGCAGAGCCGCTACGGCAACCGCTGGGCGCCGGTCCTCATCTCCTGGGCCACGGTGCAGGAGGTCCCGGAGCTGAAGGGGAACGTCGACGGTCTTGCCGGGCCGAGGGTGTCCGACGACCACGGGCCCCACCTCGTGACGGGACAGGTGGCCCTCGACGAGGACCAGCTCACGGAGGAGGGCGGCAACGCCGTCTACCTCGTGATGCTCCACGAGCTCGGCCACCTCGTCGGGCTCGAGCACGTGAAGGACCCGACCCAGCTGATGTACCCGGAGCTCGGCACGCAGCAGGGCCTCGGCCCGGGCGATCTGCGCGGTCTCGCTTTCGCCGGTGCCGGCGACTGCGTGACCTTCGCCTGACCTCAGGCCGGTTCGCACTCCACGATCACTGCGTCGTGGTCGCTGAGGCCCACGGCCTCACGGATCTCGACCCTGCTGACGGTCCAGGTCGACGGCAGCGCGATGTGGTCGATCGACCGCGCACCCTGGCGGGTCTGCAGCATCGCGGTGTGGCAGGTCAGACCGCGACGCTGGAGCAGGGCGTTGATGGCGTCGCGGCCCTCGCGGCAGCCGACCCACATCCGGCCGTGCATCTCGTGGTTCCAGTCGCCACCCCACACGACCGGGCCGTCGGGCCAGATCGCGTCCAGCGTGTCGACCCACTCCTGCGTCCGCTCGGCCTGCGGCCCGCCCATCGACCGCCAGGGCAGCACCGAACTGAGGTAGGTGACGCCGTCCTTGGCCCCGCGAGCCGTGAAGTCGACGCCGCTGTCGTCAGCCGCGACCCCGCGAAGTGCGGCGAAGCGCTGACCCGGCGTCATCACGCCCCTGCTCACGGCGTCGGCGCCGACCGAGGGCAGCACCTCGGTGAGCAGGAGCACGTCTGCCTGCAGGCTGGCGAGGTAGGCCTCATGGGCGTCGGAGGCACGCGCAGCGAGGTTCCAGGTCGCGATGATCACGGCGGCAACCTACGCGGCGGGTGCGACGCTGCGCATGTGCAGACCGGCCGGCCGCGGCACGGGCGGGGCGCCCCACCCAGCGCTTACGGATTCTGCACACCCACAGCGTGCAAAATCCGTAGGCACCCGCGAGCAGTTCTCAGCCCCTTCCGACCGACCACGGATTCTGCACACTCGCAGTGTGCAGAATTCGTAGGCGCCGACGAACAACCCATGGCACCCCGACGAGCAGGGGACACGACAGGCGAGGGTGGCCCTCAGCCCGGCGTCGGGTCGCTCGGGCGCGGCGCCGGATCACGCGAGCAGGCCGCGGGTCCGCTCCTCTTCTGCTTCGAGGACGGCGAGGACCTTGTCGACCGACCGGAGCTGCTTCCAGAGCGCCTGGACCCGGCGTACGGGGTGGCCGCTCATCCGCCGCGCCTGGTCGATCGACACCCCGAGCTCCAGCAGGGCGGTCGCGCTGAACCCGCCGTAGCCCGCCTCCTTCCAGGCCAGCGCCTCCTCGAGGGGCACGCACGCACGGACGTAGGCGAGGATCTCCACCGGGTTCAGCTCCGCCGACCACCGCGGCACGTCGGCCGCGCGCAGCCCGAGGGACGCGATCTCGCTCCAGACGCTGATCGGGTCGCCCCACGCCGCCCACTCCCCCAGCCGCTCGGCCTCGAGCCCGCGGACGACCCGCGCCCACCGGACCAGCCGCCGACCGCTGCCCGCGATCGCTGCCGCGACGGCCGCCTCCTCGAGGGTGCGCTGCTCCTCGAGCCACGCGCGCCGGTCGTCGGCGGTGAAGCCGAGCTGCACCCACTCGCGTGCCTCGTCGACGGTCGAGCCGTGCCACGCCACGGCCTCCGACACAAGCAGGCCCGCCTCGAGGTGGTCGCGCACCGCGTCGTACTCGTGTCCCTTGTCGAGCCCAGCGCTGGCCCGGGCGAGGTCGATGCCCTCCTCCAGCCAGGTCCGGCACAGCAGCACGAACCAGAAGAGCTCACCCGCCGAGAGCTGGGGCCGGCAGGTCCCCGACGGTCGGCCCGGGTGCTCGTGCGGCTGGTGCGCCAGGACGACCTCGCGGACGCAGTCGAGCGGGGCCGCTCCGAGAGCCACCGCGACCCGCTCCGCCTCGACGTCGACGCCCGGGTGGTCGAGCAGCGCGAAGCTGCCGTCCTGGCGGAGGACGACGACGTGCACCGCCCGCCCGCAGCGCACCGGCAGCGGCACGTCGCACAGCAGGTCCAGGTCGTCGCCAGCGCTGATGCCGACGTCCACCAGCTCGGCGAGCTCCGCGAGCCGCTCGGGCTGGCGGCGCGCCAGCGGGCCGCAGACCAGTGCCGGGCGCTGCATCGCCGCCCAGATGACGGCGAGCCGGGCCGCGACGCCCGCCGACGTCCAGACGGCGGGCGGGTCGAGGCGCTCGCGGCGGAGCCCCTTCAGCCCGACGAGGTCCTGCGCGAGGCCGCGCACGTAGCGATGGTCAGGCCGCACCGGGGGACCGTGTCACAGCGGTCCGACAAGACCGGACGTCGGGCTAGTCAGTCGGCCCGTTCAGTCAGCCCGTTCAGTCAGCCTTGGCGGCGAGCTCCGTGATCCCGCCGGCGAACTCCGACCAGAGCGGCCGTGGGAGGTCGTGCCCCATGCCCGGGATGCCGAGGAAGCGGCTGTTCCTCAGCGCCCGAGCCAGCGCGAGGCCGCCGGTCGGGGCGACCAGCGGGTCGGACAGCCCGTGGATGACCAGCGCCGGCGTGTCCAGCTTCTGCAGCCGGGCCGTCCGGTCGGACTGGGCGAGGCACGCCGACAGCTGCCGCCGGTAGCCGCCCACGTCCCGGCCCCGGTCGAACGAGCGGCGCCCGATCTCGCGGTACCACTCGGTGTCGAACGCGAAGCCGGGCGACCCGATCGTGCGGAAGGTCTCGATCGCCGTCTCACCCGCCTCGTCGCGGTTGGTGACCGCACGGCGGGTCAGCAGGCGCGGGATGAGCCGCAGGTCGACGCGCCCCACCAGCCGTGACCCCGTGCTCGTCATGATGAGCGTCATCGACCGCACCCGCTCCGGTGCCTGGATCGCGGCCGACTGGCTGATGAACCCGCCCATGCTCGCCCCGACCAGGTGCGCGGTCTCCAGCTCGAGGGCGTCCATCAGCCCGAGCAGGTCTCGGCCCATGTCGGAGATCGTGTAAGGCGGCTTGGTACGACGGGCGGCCACCGCAGCGATGCTCGGCGCCTTCTCCCCTTTGAGCACGGTGCTCTCGCCGATGTCTCGGTTGTCGAACCGGACGACGTAGTGCCCCGCCTTCGCCAGCTCCTCGCAGAACGGCTCGGGCCAGGCGATCATCTGCGTGCCCAGGCCCATCACGAGCACGATCGGGCTGTCCGACGGGTCGCCGAACGTCTCGTACGCCAGCTCCATGCCGTTGGACTTCACGAACTCCGTCATGAGCTCAACCCTAGGGGCCTGCGCCCGAGCTCACCGTCTGAGATCCTGCCTTGGCATGCGACGTCTCACCGCAGCCGTTGTCGCTCTGGCCGTCTCGACCGGCTGCTCGACCGACATCACCCATGGGTCTGCGTCGCCCGCGCCGAGCCCGAGCAGGTCCGTGCTCGCCTCGGAGACGGCTCCTCCGGCTGTCACTCGTCCTCCCGCGACGCCCGCTCAGCTTCAGACTCCGCATGAGCGCACCTGCTGGACCGCGCCACCGGACTCCTCGCTCGACTCGCTGCACTACAGCGGGCACGCCACGCCGTGTGCGGGCCTGCACGCCTTGGAGACCTACGCGGTGACCCAGTTCCAGGGGGCGACGGCGGTGAGCGCGGCGTACCCCGGTGACCGCTTGCGGGCACAGGCGAAGGCTGTCTGCGTCCAGCTGGGCGGCGGCAACGACGTGCCCTTGCTGACCGGTTCGGTGTACCCCGACTACACGCTGGTGCAGGAGTACGCCTGGGTCCCCTCCGCCGCGCTGTGGGCACGGGGCGCCCGCTGGTTGCGCTGCGACGCGTCGGTCCACCTCGAGCACCTGCGGCTCGTTCGAGGGTCTCTGTTCGGTGTGCACACGCGACCCCTGACTCCTGCTGATCGCTACTGCGTCGCTGGGGTCGGACAGCACTCCAGGGTTGTGGGGTGCGACAAGCCGCACGACTTCGAGAACATCGGTCTCGCGCCGGTGCGCGGGCCGTTCGCCCCGTATCCCGTCAACTTCAGCTCGAACGCCGGCAAGGTCTGCCAGGCCGAAGCGCAGAACTACGTCGGGACCACCGAGCGGCTGGACAAGCGGAGCTCCGCTCCGACCGAACGTGAGTGGGCCGCCGACGGCATCCGCCAGATCACCTGCTCGATCGCCCT
>CBIHPE010000019.1:0-26876 GCA_966212015.1 uncultured Frankiales bacterium
CGACGAGCCGGAGCCGGCGGGGCCGTCGGAGCCGTCGAGCAAGGACTGGTGGACCAGCCTGCAGGAGCCGCCGAGTGGCGAGAGGCCGGACCGCGGCTGAGACTGTGGGCATGGCAGTCCTGACCCTGACGGTCGACATCGATGCCCCTGTCGAGGCGACCTGGCGCGCCGCGGTCGACTGGGAGGCGCAGGGCGAGTGGGTCTACAAGACCACCGTGCGCGGCACCGCCCAGGGCGGTGTGGGCGTCGGCGGCGGGATCGAGGCGTACACGGGGGTCGGGAAGCTGGGCTTCCTCGACACGATGGTCATCACCGTCTGGGAGCCCCCGCACCGCTGCGAGGTGCTCCACACCGGACGCGTGGTGCGAGGGACCGGCGTCTTCGCGGTGGAGGAGCTGCCCGGCGGGCAGAGTCGGTTCGGGTGGGAGGAGCAGCTCGACCTGCCCCTCGGGGCGCTCGGCAGGGCGGGCTGGCCGTTGGTCCGGCCGCTGTTCGCGGCGGGTGTGCGGCGGTCGCTGCAGAAGTTCGCGCGGCTCGTCGAGCAGGCCGCCCACCAGCCGCTTGCCTGACCCTTTTCGACAGCCGCGCCGCTGATGCAGGAGAATGGTCTCAACCCGCGGACCCGACGACCTGTCGTGTCCGCACCTGACTGATGGAGGTACGGCGATGGCGGCGATGAAGCCGCGTACGGGCGACGGCCCGCTCGAGGTCACCAAGGAGGGCCGCGGCCTCGTGATGCGCGTGCCGCTCGAGGGCGGTGGGCGTCTCGTCGTGGAGCTCAACGCCGAGGAGGCCACGGCCCTCGCTGAGGCCCTCAAGGCCGTCACCTCCTAGGGATGGCGCAGCTCCCCTCCCTCGCCCTGTCCGGGGTCGTCCCGGCGGCTGCCGTTCTCGCCCTGCCCACCAAGCCTGGCGACGACCGACCCAAGGTCCTGGCGCAGCCGCCGATCGACGTCACGGCGCTCCTCGAGCGCGAGAAGGCCAAGGGCGAGGCGGGGGAGCTGATCGCGCTCCCGACCGAGGAGCGCGTCCTGCTGCTGGGCACCGGCGACGGTGGCCCAGCCGCGCTGCGCAAGGCGGGCGCGACGATCGCGCGGCGGGCCAAGGCGCAGGAGTCGCTGGCGGTCGACCTGCGCCGGCTGACGCTCACGGCGGAGGGACTGCGCGCCCTCGCCGAGGGGCTGCTGCTCGGCAGCTACGGCTTCACGGTGAAGCCGTCGGCGGAGCCGCGTCCGCTCACCCGCATCACCGTCGTGGTCGCGAAGCCCGAGGCGCTGACCGACGCGCTCACGAAGGCGCTCACCGTGACGAGAGCCGTCGCCTCCGCGCGCGACCTCGTCAACCAGCCGCCGGCCGACAAGAGCCCGCAATGGCTTGCAGCACAGGCGAAGTCGCTGCTCAAGGGCCTGTCTGTGACAGTTCGCGACGACGCGCAGCTGACCGCTGACGGCTGGGGCGGCGTGCTGGCTGTCGGCATGGGCTCGAGCCGTCCGCCGCGGGTCGTCGAGGCGTGCGTCGACAACAGGGTCGGCGGCAAGGGACGGCACGTCGTCCTCGTCGGCAAGGGCATCACCTTCGACACGGGCGGCATCTCGATCAAGCCGAACGACGGCATGCTGACCATGAAGAGCGACATGGGTGGCGCGGCCGCGGTGCTCGCGACGCTGCGCGTCGTCGCCGACCTCAAGCTCCCCCTCAAGGTCACCGCGATCGCCTGCATCGCCGAGAACATGCCGTCGGGCAGCGCGCAGCGGCCGAGCGACGTCATCACCCAGTACGGCGGCACGACCGTCGAGGTGCTCAACACCGACGCCGAGGGTCGCCTCGTCCTGGCCGACGGCATCGCCTACGCCGACCAGGTCCTCGACGCCGACGTCATCGTCGACATCGCGACGCTGACCGGCGCGATGCCGGTCGCCCTCGGGCGCAAGACGGCCGGCCTGTTCAGCAACGACGACGACCTGAGCAGCCAGCTCGAGACGGCCGCCGCGACCTCCGGCGAGCGGGTCTGGCGGATGCCGCTCACCGACGACTACCGGCAGGCGCTCGAGTCGGGCACCGCCGACCTGCGCAACATCGGCGACCCGCGCCTCAAGCTCAACGGCGGGTCGATCGTTGCTGCGCTCTTCCTGCAGGAGTTCGCCGGCGGTCGGCCCTGGGCGCACCTCGACATCGCCGGACCCGGCTGGTCGAGCGGCGACGACGAGGAGCTCACGAAGGGCGGGACCGGCTACGGCGTCCGGCTGCTCACGACCTGGCTCGAGCAGCTGTCGGCGGCCCCAGCCCGCAAGAGGGCCCGCGCCTCCTAGGGCAGCGGCCGCCGGGCACCCTCATGGAGGCGGCGGCCCGCGCGGGAAGGCTCATGCACCCTGAGCGTGCGGGAAACCGCATCCACGAGGTTTCCCGCGGGGAGGGTCAGGCGGTGAGGACCGCCGCGAGCAGGCCGGGGCCGACAGGGAGCAGGGCCGGGGTGAGGCGCTCCTCCTCGCGGACCGCCTTCGTGAGCTCGCGCAGCACGACGGCCTCGGCGTCGCGCGCGGAGGGGTCGGCGACCCGACCCCCGGCAAGGGCGCCGGCGAAGACGATCATCCCGCCGGGTCGCAGCAGCCGCAGCGACGCGGCCAGGTAGTCGAGGTTCTCGCCGCGGGCGGCGTCGCAGAAGACCAGGTCGTAGGCGCCGTCGGACAGGCGGGGCAGCACGTTCAGGGCCTCACCGGCGATCAGCCGCACGCGCCCGGAGCCGTAGCCGGCCTCGTTGAGCGACTGCTTCGCGAGGCGCTGGTGCTCGGTCTCGGGATCCACCGAGGTGAGCACGCCGTCGGGCGCCATCCCCCGCAGCAGCCAGAGCCCGGACACCCCGGCCCCGGTGCCGAGCTCCACGACCGCCTTGGCGCCGCTGGCGGCGGTGAGCAACCGCAGCAGGCTGCCCGTCACCGGGTCGACGCAGGGGACGCCCACCTCGGCGGCCCGGGCGCGGGCAGCGGTCAGCGGGGCGTCCTCGGGGAGCCAGGCGTCGAGCCAGCCGGTCAGGTCGGTCATGCGCGGAACCTATCGCCCGGCTGGAGCGTTGGACCCTCTGACAGCGCCTTCACAGGAAAGCGGGGCAGAATCTCCTCATGGAGACCGAGCAGGCGGCGCCGTGGGTGGCGCCCACCTGGGACGAGGTCGTGCGCGACCACTCGGCCCGGGTCTACCGGCTCGCCTACCGCCTCACGGGCAACCGGCACGACGCCGAGGACCTCACGCAGGAGGTCTTCGTCCGCGTCTTCCGGAGCCTGTCCAGCTACACCCCCGGCACCTTCGAGGGCTGGCTGCACAGGATCACCACGAACCTGTTCCTCGACATGGTCCGACGCAAGCAGCGGATCCGCTTCGACGCGCTGCCCGACGACGCCGAGCGCCTCCCCGGCCGCGAGCGCAGCCCGCAGCAGGTCTACGACGACACCCACTTCGACGGTGACGTCCAGGCGGCCCTCGACGCCCTCCCGCCGGACTTCCGCGCCGCCGTGGTCCTCTGCGACCTCGAGGGGCTGTCCTACGAGGAGATCGCCGAGGTCCTCGACGTCAAGATCGGCACCGTCCGCAGCCGCATCCACCGCGGCCGCTCGCAGCTGCGCGAGGCCCTCGCCCACCGTGCCCCCGTCGTCGCCCCCGTCGTCGTCCCCGTCGTCGCCGCCCCCGAACAGGTGCACGCATGACCGGCCACCTCGGCGCGGCGCTGAACGCGTTCGTCGACGGCGAGCTCGACGCGGCCCGCGAGAACGAGGTCCTCACCCACCTGGCCTGGTGCAGCGCCTGCCGCAGCGAGGTCGAGGCGCTCCGCGGCTTCAAGGCCGCTCTCCGCCAGACCGGTCCCTGCCTGCCGAACGACCTGTCGGCCCGCCTGATGGCCGTCAGCGCGTTCCCCACCGCCAGCTTCCCCGGTGACGCCGCTCCGCGCGCCCGTCGCCGCTCGGGCGTGCACCTCAGCCCGCGCGTCCGCCGTACCGCCGTGTCCGGCGCGTTCGTCGTGATCGGCATCGGCGGTGCCATCAGCCTGGCGGGCCCGCCGCCGCGCCAGCCGGTGGCTCCCGTCGACCCCACCAACGCCGGTTTCGTCGTCGACCACAGCACCACCTCGTACGAGGTCCCGTTCAACACCGTGGACGTCGTACCTGCCTCGACGCGGGGCTCGGCCAGCCCGTCGCCGTGACGCGCCTGCGGCTGCTGCTGCTGGTCGCCTGCGCCGGCGCGCTGGTGGGTGTGACCTCTGCGGGGGCCTGCGTGCCGCCCGACCCGGTCGAGCCGGAGACGCACCCGGCCCGGTCGCTGTCGGCCCTGGCGCTGCTGGAGCGCGCGGCGCAGGTCGCCCGCGACACCAGCTGGGCCGGCACCCAGTCGATCCTGTCCAACCGCGGTGACCTGCCCCGCTACGAGCTGCTCCGGGTCGTCCACACGCCCGGTGCGGGGACCGTGGTCGAGGGCCTCGCCGACAACAGCCGCTCGGTCGCGCCCGACCTGCTCGACGAGGACCTGTTCGAGCTGCTGACCCGGCACTACGACCTGACCGTCGTCGGTGGCGTCGTCCTGAGCGGACGGCGCACGCTGCTCGTGGAGGCGCAGCGCCCGGGCGAGACGGGGCCGAGCCGGGTCGCCGGGCGCTTCTGGGTCGACCGCTCGACGCACATGGTGTGGCGCCGCGACGTGCTCGACGACGAGGGCGTCATGACGCTGAGCGCCGCCTTCTCGGACCTCCGCCTGACGCGCACGGTGAGCGCACCTGTCGCCTCGCCCGAGGCGTCGACAGCGGAGCACCTGGGCGACGCGCAGCTGCAGGAGCTCATCGACGACGGCTGGCCGCTCGTCGACCACCTGCCCGGTGGGCTGGAGCAGTTCGACGCGCTGCGGCACCCGGACGGCGTCGTGCAGCTGTCCTACTCCGACGGCCTGTCGACGCTGTCGCTGTTCGTCCAGGAGGGCGCGCTGCCCGACGGCACGGGCGGCACCCTCAGCGAGGTCGGCGGGTCGCTGGTCCACGTGACGAGCAGCGCGCCGCTGGAGCTGGTCTGGTCCGGCGGAGGGCGCACGTGGACGCTCGTCTCCGACGCTCCCGAGTCGACGATCGAGCAGGCGGTGCTCGTCCTCCCGCACGCGGACCCTCCGGTGGTGCAGGAGGGCATGGGTGAGAAGGTGTGGCGGGGCATGTCGCGAGTGGGTTCGTGGTTGAACCCGTTTGCGTGACCACTGCGAGGAGCCCAGGTTGACCGAGCTCGACGAGACCCCGCCGACGCGCGCCCTGGCATGGGGCTACCCGACCGACATCCCGGGCGAACCGGGTGAGCTCGGCCGGGGTCCGTCGCGGCGCACCTTCGTGGCCACGGTGGTCGCGACGGCGCTGCTCGCCGGCGGCGTCGGAGGCTGGGTCGGCTCCCGCGGCGGCGAGCGGACCGTCGAGGTCCACGACACCACGGCCTCGCTCGGCGCCCCCGTCAGCACCGTGCCGGTGTCGCGCCCGGCGACGTCGGTGGCGGGCATCTCCGCGAGGGTGCTCCGGAGCGTCGTGAGCATCGACGTGGACAGCGGTACGACGGGTGGCACCGGCTCCGGGGTGGTGCTCCGCTCCGACGGCTACGTCCTCACCAACAACCACGTCGTCGCCGAGGGCGGCACCCTCACCGTCTCGTTCACCGACGAGTCGCAGACCGACCGCCCGGCCCGGGTCGTCGGCACCGACCCCGAGACCGACCTCGCGGTGATCAAGGTGATCGGCGGGCCGCCGCTCGTCCCCGCCACCCTGGGCAGCTCGAGCGACCTCGTCGTGGGCGACCCCGTCATTGCGATCGGCTCCCCGCTGGGCCTCGCCGGCACGGTCACGACGGGCATCATCAGCGCACTCAACCGGACCGTCCCGGTGCCGTCCGGTGCCGCGGGCAAGCAGGCCGAGCCGCTCTTCAACGCCATCCAGACCGACGCGGCGATCAACCCCGGCAACTCCGGGGGTGCGCTGGTCGACGCCTCCGGCCGCGTGATCGGCATCAACTCGGCCATCGCGACGCTGGGCTCGTCGGGCACCGGCGACCAGTCCGGCTCGATCGGCGTCGGCTTCGCGATCCCGGTGGACGAGGCCCGATCGATCGCCGAGCAGCTGATCCGCACCGGCAAGGCCACGCACCCGTCGATCAACGTGCTGGCCCGGACCGTGGGCGCCGACGGCGTCGGTCCGCGAGGAGCGCGCCTCATCTCGGTCACCCGCGGGGGCGCCGCCGAGAAGGCCGGGCTGCGCCCCGGTGACGTCGTCACGGAGATCGACGGCGAGCCCGTGCACAGCGTCGACCAGCTCGTGGTCGCGCTGCGCGAGCACAAGGTGGGGGAGCTCGTGACGGTCACCTACCTGAGAAGTGGTGCCACCGGCTCGGCAAAGGTCCTGCTGCAGGACAAGAAGTCCGCCTAGGCTGACCTGGTGCTGGGAGGACTCGGGTGGCCGGAGATGGCCGTCCTGCTGCTGATCGGGTTGTTCGTCTTCGGCCCCGATCGTCTCCCCGGCATGGCCCAGGACGCCGGACGCAACCTGCGCAAGGTGCGGCAGTACCTCAAGGGCATGAGCGCCGACCTGAAGGCCGAGCTCGGACCGGAGGTCGCCGACCTCGACCTGCGGTCGCTGCACCCGCGCGAGTTCGTGCGCAAGCACCTGCTCGAGGACGACCCGGAGGAGCTCGCCCCGGCGCAGGCGAGCGGCCGCCAGCTCGTCCTCATGCCGGGGGAGCCCGCGCCCTGGGACCCCGACACCACCTGACGGTCAACCGGACAGGCCTGACGCCGCGTCCGGACGGCCCGTCGTCGTCAGGCTGGCGTCCAGCGCAGCCGCCTAGACTCCGCCCTCATGACCCGGCCCGTGAAGATCGTCCTCGCCCTCGTCGTCGTCGCTGCACTCGGCGTCGGCGGCTTCTTCGTGTTCGAGTACTTCGACCACAAGGGGAAGGTCGAGGACGCGCAGCGGGCCTGCGGCTCGACCTACACGACCCCGACGCCGGGCGTCGCGCTGCCGGCCGGGCTCGACTTCACGGTGCCCGACGGGCAGACGCTCTGGCAGGTCGACAAGCAGGGCAAGACGGAGATCGTCTACACGTTCCTGCCAGGCACCCGGGCCGACCTGGTCAAGGTCCGTGACGCCGTCGTGGACGAGCTGAAGAGCCAGGGCTTCTCCGCCTCGAAGACCGACCAGGAGCCCACCTTCGAGGCCGAGGGGAAGTTCTCCGGCAAGGTCAGCGGAACCATCCAGGTGCAGGGCCAGTGCAAGGGCTTCGTGCGGGTCCGCTACAAGTTCAACCTGTAGCTACTTCTTCGCCGGGCTCAGTCCCAGGGACATGCCCGCGAGCCCGCGTGGCTTGCCGGAGATCGCCTCGGCGACCTTGAGCAGCTCCTTGCCGGCCGCGGAGTCGGGATCGGAGAGCACGAGGGGGACGCCGTTGTCGCCGCCCTCGCGAAGCCGGCGGTCCATCGGGATCTGACCGAGCAGCGGGACCTCGGCGCCGAGGAGCCGGCTGAGCGAGCCGGCGACGGCCTCGCCGCCGCCGGAGCCGAACACGTCGACCGCCTCGCCGCAGTGCGGGCACGGGAAGTAGCTCATGTTCTCGACGACGCCGGCGATCCGCTGGTGCGTCTGCAGGGCGATCGACCCGGCGCGCTCGGCGACCTCCTGGGCGGCGAGCTGGGGAGTGGTGACGACGAGGATCTCTGCGGTCGGCACGAGCTGCGCGACGGAGATGGCGATGTCACCGGTGCCGGGGGGCAGGTCCATCAGCAGGTAGTCGAGATCGCCCCAGTAGCAGTCGGCGAGGAACTGCTGCAGCGCCCGGTGCAGCATCGGCCCTCGCCAGACCACCGGGGTGTTGTCCTTGGTGAACATCCCGATGCTGATGACCTTCACGCCGTGCGCCGACGGCGGCAGGATCATCTGCTCCACCTGCGTCGGGCGGTGCTCGACCCCGAGCATGCGCGGGACGCTGAAGCCGTAGACGTCGGCGTCGACGACGCCGACCCGCAGCCCCTTCGCGGCGAGGGCCGCAGCCAGGTTGACGGTCACCGAGCTCTTGCCGACGCCGCCCTTGCCGGAGGCGACTGCGAAGACGCGGGTGAGGCTGCCCGGCCGGGCGAAGGGGATCTCGCGCGTGGGGTTGTCGCCCCGGAGCAGGGTCTGCAGCTCCTGGCGCTGCTCGTTGCTCATGACGTCCAGCTCGACGACGACGCTCGTCACGCCCGCGAGGGCACCGACGGCGGCGGTGACCCGCTCGGTCAGGGTGTCCTTCATCGGGCAGCCGCTGATCGTCAGGAAGACCCCGATGCGCGCCGTGCCGTCGGCGTCGACGGTCGCGCTCTTGAGCATGCCGATCTCGGTGATCGGCCGGCGGATCTCCGGGTCCTCGACGGTCGCGAGGGCGGCGTGCAGCTGGTCTTCGGTGGGGAGCGTCTGCGGGGATGTCATGGTGCCCCCAGCCTAGTTGCGGCCGGGGGCACCTCTCGACGCGAGCGTCAGTCGGCGTACGCCGCGAGCGGGGCCTGCACCCCGGGGCGGTGGGCGAGCACGAACCCGCCGGTGACGAAGTAGAACGGCGAGGCCAGGAAGACGGCGATGCCGGCGGGCCCGCAGAGGGCGAGGAAGCCGAGGACCGTGCTCACGATCCCGAACCACTTCGGCAGCGTCGCGGTCCGCAGGGCGCCCAGCCCCGTGCTGATCATCAGGACCGAGGTGCCCACGACCCAGGGCAGCCAGCCCATGTCGTTGAGGTACCCGAGAGCCAACGTGGCCTCGTCGTGGCCGCCCTTCGCGGCCTCCTGCGCGGCCGCCCCGACCCAGCTCCACGCCCCGACGGCGGCGGCCGTCACGATGCCCCCCGCGTAGGCAGCCGCGGAGTAGAGGCCCTCGCCGCCCTCCCCGGAGCGCAGTCGCGCGCGGAGCGCCGTGACGTAGAAGAGCAGGAAGACGGCGAACAGCCCGCCCAGGACCGCGGAGCCGAAAAGGGCGCCCTCGTTGTCGTGGTAGTAGGCGATGACCTTGCTCGCGGGGTCGTCCTCGATGCTGGGCTCGCTGCCGCTGAGGACCGCGCCGCCGCCCAGGGCGATGCCGGCGAGGACGCCTGCCCAGGGAAGGAAGCGCTCGAAGCGGCTGGTGGTGTCGGACGCTCTGGTGGACATGGTGACCTCCCGGTCTCTCGACCGCCCCCTGCGGTCTCTGGTGGGACCGTCGCCGTCCCGCCGGCCCGGCCGCATCGGCCTGGCGTCCCGAGCAGGTCGGGAACTGTTCCCGGGTCCACCCCCTGTCGGACAGCGCCGCCTGCGGCCACACTCGTGGCTGGAGGGGGACGCATGACCGAGCCGATCGCACCGCGGTGGAGCCGCCCGGCGGTGCTCGCTGCGGCCTTGACGGCGGCCGTCGTGCTGGCGAACGCCGTGGCAGCCTGGGCCTACCAGCGCGAGGACCCGGGTTCGCCGCTGCTGTTCCTCGGCGTCGTCATCGACACTCTCGTGGCCCCCGTCATCGGCACGCTCGTCCTGCGCCGGCACCCGCGGCACGTCGTCGGCTGGCTGCTCGTCGCGCACGGGCTGGCGGCGGCGACGGTCCTCGACGTCGACGCCTACGTCGAGTGGCCGAGGCTGAGCACGCCGGGCGAGCTCCCGGGCGCGGGCTGGGTCGAGGTCTGGTCGGACTCGGCGTGGCCGCTGCTGTTCCTCCCGCTGACCCTCGTCGGGTTCTTCTTCCCGGACAACCGGGTGCCGGACCGGTGGCGCCGCTTCGTGCGGGTCACCGTCGCGAGCTTCCTGCTGGCCGTCGTGAGCATGGTCCTCAGCAACCAGCCCTTCGAGGGCGACCTCAAGGACCTGCCCCGTCCTCGTACCCCTGAGTGGCTGTCCTGGCTCGACTGGCTGAGCCTGCCGTGCATCCTGGTCATGATCGCCGGGATGGTCTGCGCCGTGGTCTGCCTGCGCCAGCGCATCAGGGTCGCTCCTCCCGAGCAGCGCGTGCAGCTGCTGTGGGTCGCGTGGGGCGGCATCGCGATCCCGCTCGGCATCGCGACCTGCTTCCTGGACGGCCTCGTCACGGGGAGCTCGGGCGGCACGCTCACCCTGCTCGGCGTCGTGCTGTTCGGCTCGGCCGTGCCCCTCTCGATCGGGGCCGCGGTGCTGCGCCACCGGCTCTTCGACATCGAGCTGGTGCTCTCCCGGACGCTGGTCTACGTCTCGATGGTGGTGCTGCTCGCCGGCGTGTACGGCGGCACGGTGGCCGTCCTCTCGCAGCTGCTGCCGCAGACGGCCGGCGGCCTCGTCGCGGCAGGGCTGGTCGCGCTCGCGGCTCAACCCGCTCACACCCGGCTGCGCCGCCGGGTCGAGCACTGGGTCTACGGCGACCGGTCGGACCCGGCCGGTGCGCTCCGCCGGCTGTCGCAGCGGGTCGACGGCCTCGTCACGCCGGAGGAGGTCGCTGACGGGATCCTCAGCTCGGTGCTCGAGGCGCTGCGGCTCCCGTGGGCCCGGATGCACGTCGAGGGGGTGGTCGCCGAGTCCGGACGGCGCGGGACGGGGCGGGTCGTCGACGTCGCCGTGGACAGCGGGGTGCTCGAGGTGGAGGTGCCGCCCGGACGGCAGCTGTCTCGGGTGGACCAGACGCTGCTGGAGGACCTGGCGCGGCAGGCGAACGTGGTGCTCGGCGCGGTGCGGCTCAGCATCGAGCTGCAGCAGTCGCGGGAGAGGATCGTGACGGCGCGGGAGGAGGAGCGCCGGCGACTGCGGCGTGACCTGCACGACGGACTGGGTCCTGCGCTCGCCGCGGTGGGGCTGAAGCTCGGCTCGGTGAGCGCGCGCGTGGCCGATCCGGAGGCACGCGCGCTGGTCGAGGAGGCCCGCGCCGAGACCCGGGCCGCGATCGCCGACATCCGCCGGCTCGTCGACGACCTGCGGCCTCCGGCCCTGGACGAGGTCGGGCTGATGGGGGCCCTGCGCCAGCAGGCCCAGCGCTTCAGCCGCCCCGGGTCGCAGGACAGCCCCGCCCTCGTCGTGATGCTCGACGGACCTGCGTCGGCGCCCCCGCTGCCGGCCGCTGTCGAGGTCGCGGCCTTCCGGATCGCGACCGAGGCTCTCACCAACGTCGTCAAGCACTCGGGTGCGACCCGCGCAGTGGTGACGGTCGAGCTCGACGGCGGCCTGCTGCTCAGCGTCGCGGACAACGGGTGCGGGCCCACGCAGGCAGCGGCAGGTGGCGTCGGCTGGGGGTCGATGCGGGAGCGGGCGGCCGAGCTCGGCGGGTCCTGCACGGTGACGGCCCGTCACGAGGGCGGGACTGTCGTCCGTGCGGTGCTGCCCTTCCACGGTGCTGCCGCCGAGCTCGTCCCGGTGGTGGAGCTGCCGTGACCGACCTCCGGGTCGTCCTCGCCGACGACCACCCCGCGTTCCGGGCGGGCCTGCGGCTGATGCTCAGCGACCAGCCCGGGGTCACCGTCGTCGGCGAGGCCGAGAGCGGCGAGGGCGTCGTCGACCTCGTCGCGATGGAGCGGCCGGACGTCGTGCTCATGGACATCCGGATGCCTGGTCTCGACGGCATCGAGGCGACCCGTCGCATCGTCCGCGACCGTCCCGAGACGGGCGTCGTCGTGCTGACCATGTTCGAGGACGACGACACCGTGTTCGCCGCGATGCGAGCAGGGGCGCGCGGCTACCTGCTGAAGGAGGCGGACGGCGAGGAGATCGTGCGGGCCATCACCGCCATCGCAGCGGGCGAGGCGATCTTCGGCCCGAGCATCGCGCGCAAGGTCGCTGCCTTCTTCAGCAGCCCGTCGCCGCGCAGCGCGGCGTTCCCGTCACTCACGGAGCGGGAGAGCGAGGTGCTGCAGCTCATCGCCGCCGGTCGCGGCAACGCGGCCATCGCCCAGGAGCTCGTGCTGACCCTGAAGACCGTGCGCAACCACGTCTCCAACATCTTCGGCAAGCTGCAGGTGGCCGACCGCGCCGAGGCGATCGTGAAGGCGCGAGAGGCCGGCTTCGGGGCTAGGTGAGGGCCGCGATCGCGTCAGCGGTCTCGAGGACGCGCTGCGCGATGTCGCGGTGCAGGTTCTCGACCATCCGGCCGTCCACCGTGACGACCCCCCGGCCGTCGCGCTCCGCCTCGGCGAAGGCGTCGATGACCTTGCGGGCGTGCTCCACCTCGGCATCGCTGGGGGCCCAGACCTCGTTGCACGGCTCGACCTGCGACGGGTGGACGAGGGTCTTGCCGTCGAAGCCCATGTCCTTGCCCTGGCGGGCCTCGGCGAGGAAGCCCTCGGGGTCCTTCACGTCGTTGTAGACGCCGTCGAGGATGGTCTTGCCGGCTTCCCGCGCGCCGAGCAGCGCGGTCGCGAGGTGCGGCAGGATCGGTCCGCGACCCGGCAGCATCGCCGCCCGCAGCTCCTTCACGAGGTCGTTGGTGCCCATGACGAGGGCGGAGACCTGGGGGTACGACGCGATCTCGCGGATCGCGAACAGCGCTGCGGGCGTCTCGACCATCGCCCAGACCGGGGTGTCGCCGGTGACGGCGGTGATGGCGGCGAGGTGCTGCGGACCGGAGACCTTCGGGACGACGATCGCGTGCGGCTTGGCCGCCGCCGCCGCCTCGAGATCGGTTGCGCCCCAGGGGGTGTCGAGGCCGTTGCAGCGGATGGTGAGGGTCTTGTTGCCGTAGTCCCCGCTCGTGGCCGCGGCCACCGCGTTGCCGCGCGCCGCCTCCTTGGCGTCGGGAGCGACGGCGTCCTCGAGGTCGAAGATGATCGCGTCGGCGGCGATCGTCTTGGCCTTCTCGAGCGCCCGCTCGTTGGAGCTGGGCATGTAGAGGACGGAGCGCAGGACGGTCACAGGCCGTACGCCTCCTTGAGGTCGGCGTCGCGGGCCGCGAGCTGGGTCGCGAGCTCGAGGACGACCTTGCACTGCTTGAACGTCGCGTCGTCCTGCATCTTGCCGTCGATCATCACGGCGCCCCGGCCGTCCTCACCCATCTCCGCGACGACCCGCTTGGCCCAGGCGACCTCGGCGGGCTCGGGGGAGAAGACCTTCTTGGCGATGTCGATCTGCACCGGGTGCAGCGACCACGCGCCGACGCAGCCGAGCAGGTAGGCGTTGCGGAACTGGTCCTCGCAGGCGACCGTGTCCTTGATGTCGCCGAACGGGCCGTAGTAGGCGTAGATGCCGTTGGAGGCGCAGGCGTCGACCATGCGGGCCACCGTGTAGTGCCAGAGGTCCTGCTGGAAGGTCGCACGCGGCGCGTCCTCGGACGTCGGGTCCTCGCGGACGAGGTAGCCGGGGTGGCCGCCGCCGACCCGGGTGGTCTTCATGCGACGGTTGGCGGCGAGATCGGCGGGGCCGAGCGAGATCCCCTGCATGCGCGGAGAGGCCGCGCAGATCTCCTCGACGTTCGCCACGCCGCGAGCCGTCTCGAGGATCGCGTGCACCTGCAGCGGGCGGCTGATGCCGGCCTTCGCCTCGAGCTGCGCGAGCAGGCGGTCGACGTAGTGGATGTCCTCGGGGCCCTCGACCTTCGGGACCATGATGACGTCGATCTTCTCGCCGGCCTCGGTGACGAGGGTCGTGAGGTCGTCGAGGATCCACGGGCTGCCGAGGTCGTTGACCCGGGTCCAGAGAGCGGCCGGCCCGTCGAACGACGCGGCGACCTTCACGAGGCCCTCGCGCGCGGCGATCTTGTTGTCGGCCTGGATGGCGTCCTCGAGGTTGCCGAGGAGCACATCGACCTTGGTCGCGATGTCGGGGACCTTCGCGACCATCTTCTCGTTCGACGGGTCGAAGAAGTGGATCATCCGCGACGGAGTCCACGGGACCTCGCGGAGGGGAGCGGGGGCTCCGACGGCGAGGGGCTTGAAGAAGTCCTTGGCGTTGCGCACGAGAAGACGGTATTCCGTGTTGCACCTGCAAGTAACATGAGGACGTGGTGACGAAGACGACAGCCGACGTGCTGAGCGTCCGGGAGCTGGGCGCGTGGCGGGCCTTCCTGCGCGCCCACAGCCACATCAACCGCAAGCTCGAGGCCGAGCTGCTGGCCGAGCACGACCTGCCGCTGGCCTCCTACGACGTGCTGCTGCAGCTCGCCGAGTCCGAGGGCCAGCGGCTGCGGATGACCGAGCTCGCCGACCGCGTGCTGCTGTCCCGCTCGGGTCTCACGCGGCTGATCGACCGGCTCGAGCGCGACCGCCTGGTCGAGCGGGTCGCCTGCGCCAACGACGCCCGAGGAACGCACGCGGTCCTCACCGACGCCGGCTTGGACCGGCTGCGCAGCGCGGCACCGACTCACCTTCGTGGTGTCTCCGAGCACGTCACCACGCGGCTCACCGCCGAGGAGCTCGACCAGCTCAAGGTGCTCATGCTCAAGCTCGGCGACGGTCCGCTCGAGCCCCCCGCCGGCGGGTGCGGCGCAGCAGAGGGCGTGAGCTGATCCGCTCGGACAGCCGAGCGAGCACAGTCCGGCGGTCGCTGTCGCTCGGAGTCGCCGTCGGGCTCTACGGCGCGTCCTTCGGGGCGGCCGCGGCAGCGGCGGGGTTCTCCGTGCTGCAGGCGTGCGCCACGTCGCTGCTCGTCTTCACCGGCGCCTCCCAGTTCGCCCTGGTCGGCGTCCTCGGTGCCGGCGGCGCCACGGCCGCAGGCGTTGCCAGCGCCGTCCTGCTCGGTGGTCGCAACGGCCTCTACGCCGTGCTGCTCAAGGAGAAGGTGCCGGCGCCGTCCTGGCGTCGGGTCGCGGCCGCGCAGATCACGATCGACGAGAGCACGGCCGTCTCGACCACGTCGCCGGCGGGCCTCGAGCCCGTGGGCTTCTGGTGGACCGGGCTGACGGTCTACGTGATGTGGAACCTGTCGACGTTGGCCGGGGCGGCCTTCGCGTCGTCGGTCGACCCCCGGGCCATCGGCCTCGACGGGGCGGTGGGCGCCGCGTTCCTCGGTCTGCTCTGGCCGCGGTTGCGCGAGGCGTGGCCGGTGGCCCTCGGCGGCGCGGTGCTCGCCATCATGGCGATCCCGCTCACCCCGCCCGGTGTCCCCGTGCTCGTGGCCGGTCTCGCGATCCTCCCGACCCTGGTGCGCCGGTGATCTGGACCGCGGTGCTGCTCACCGCCGCCGGGTGCTTCGGCTTCAAGATGGCCGGGTGGACCGTGCCGTCCACCGTCCTCGAGCGACCGCTGATCCGGCGCGGCGCGACGCTGCTGCCCGTCGCGCTGCTGGCCGCGCTCGTGATGACGCAGGTGTTCGCCGACAAGCGCTCGCTCGTCCTCGACGCCCGGGTCGTCTCGCTCGTCGTCGGCGCCCTCTGCTTCTGGCGGAAGCTGCCGTTCCTCGTCGCGCTCATCGCCGCCGCCGGCGCGGCCGCACTAGTGCGCGCGCTGACGTAAGTGCAACAGCCTGAGGTCTCTGAAGCTGGTGGCGCGCTTGGCCCGGCCCGGCAGCAGCCCAGGCTGTTGCCGTTGCGTCAGACGACGCAGCGCTCGTAGGCGGTCGCGTCCTTGACGGTGACGGTGCCCGACTTGGCGACCTTGTCCTTCAGGACCGTGGTGCAGCCGGCGTGGGCCTGACCGACGCCGATGACGCAGCTGCCGATGACGGCCGTGGCGATGGCGAGCTTGATCCGCATGGGGCTCCTCTGCTGGGTGGTACGAGGGAGAGCCCGCAGCGACGTCGAAGGTTCGGTCGAGGGTCGCGCCATGGCGGTCAGAACGGTCCTGACAGCCAGGTCGCGACCCTCGGCGGGTCAGAGCGCGCTCAGCGCACGCAGGGCCTGGGCCCAGGCTTCCGACGACGGGTCGAGGTGGGTGAAGTGGCCGCCGGGCACCTTCACGAGCTGGGTCGTCGGCGACGCCCGCACGTAGTCCTCGCTCTGCGACATCGGCACGATGTCGTCGTCGGCGCCGTGGACGATCACCGTCCTCACGCCGGACGGGGCGAGGGACAGCGGGTCGGCCAGCGGCAGGTGCTGCTCGCCCTGCAGGAGCGCGTCGACGGCACCGCCGCCGAGGCGCAGCGTGATGGCGTCGCGGAAGGAGGCCACCGGAGCCTGCGGCACAGCAAGGGCCGGTACGACGTGCGTACCCGCTCCTGGGGCCCCTGCGGGGAGCCGGGAGCGCGAGGCGAGCCAGAGCGACAGCTGCCCGCCGGCGGAGTGGCCGACGACGGCGACCCGTCGGTCGTCGATCCGGGAGGCGTAGTGGCCGCGGAACGCGAAGTCGTACGCGCTCGCCGCGTCGGTGAGGGTCGCGGGCCACGGGTCGGAGGACGGTGCGTAGTCGATGTTCCAGACCAGGAAGCCCTTGCCGGCCAGGTCGGCGGCGACGGCGTCCTCGAGGCTCAGGTCGTAGGTGTCGCGCCAGTAGCCGCCGTGGACGAGCACGACCAGCGGGAGGGGGCCGTCCGCCGCCGGCACCCACCACTCGCCCTTCTGGCGCGCCGTCGTGCCGTACGCCTCGACGAGTCGCACCGTGCCCTCGGCCACCTTCGGCTCAGGCGTCATGCGACCGCACGCAGCAGCGGCGAGCAGGCCGAGGAGGGACCGGCGAGAGAGGCGCACACCAGGTCTTCGTACCAGGGGCTCAGGTGGACGCGCCGCCGGTGGCGGTCCGCATCGCCCGCGTCTCCCGGGTGAGCAGCGCCATCACGCGCTCCTCCAGCAGCACCGGCTCGACCGGCTTCGACAGGAAGTCGTCGGCTCCGGCGTTGCGCGCCTCGCGCTCGAGGTCCGGCGACGAGGCGCCCGTGAAGAGCACGAGCGGCAGCACGAGCGTCTTGGGGTCCGACCGGACCAGCCGGATGAACTCGACACCCGACAGGTCCGGGAGGCCGTTGTCGACCAGGACGCCGTCGAAGCTCTGCGACCCGAGCAGGCTGAGCGCGGTGTCGGAGTCCAGGGCGGTCACGACCTCGGCGGACCCGGCCAGCGCCACGTTGATGAACTGGCAGACGCTCTCGTCGTCGTCGACGACGAGCAGGCGCGGAAGGCGCTGCGGCTCCGGGAGCACGTGGTGGACCGGGTGGTCGACGACGGTGCGGCACCAGGGGCAGGTCGTCCACTCGGCGTCGAGCTGCTTCTCGCAGCTGCGGCACCGGTCGCGCTGGACGAGCGCGCCGTCCCACGGGCAGCAGACCATGTCGTCCGCGAGGGCACGGGCGCACGACGGGCAGCGGGGCCCGGCGACGGCGTCGACGTGCGTCGTGCGCAGGACCTCCTCGTACGTCGTGTCACCGCGGTGGGCGGCCGCGAGGGCGGACGCCCGCAGCGTGGTCATGCCGTGCTCGCGGGCCGCGGCACCGATGGCCGCCTCGGTCGGGGTGCTGAGCAGCACCTTGCGGAGGGCGGCCGTGACGGGCAGGACCTCGAAGATGCCGGTGCGCCCGCGGTAGCCGGTGCCACCGCAGTCGGCGCAGCCCTTGCCGCGGGTCGGCCGAGCGCCGACCAGGTCGGCCTCGGCCAGGCCGAGCAGGGAGAGCGTGCGGGGCGACGGGACGTACTCGGCGGCGCAGGAGGCGCAGGGCCGACGCACGAGCCGCTGCGCGACGACCAGCGTGAGGGAGGAGGCGACGAGGAACGGCTCCACGCCCATGTCGACGAGGCGCGTGACGGCGCTCACCGCGTCGTTGGTGTGCAGCGTCGTGAGGACGAGGTGGCCGGTGAGGGAGGCCTGCAGCGCGAGCTCCGCGGTCTCCTGGTCGCGGACCTCGCCGACCAGGACGATGTCGGGGTCCTGCCGCAGGACCGACCGCAGGCCGCGCGCGAACGTCATGCCCGACCGCTCGTGCACCTGCACCTGCGTGATGCCGCCGACCTGCACCTCGACCGGGTCCTCGAGGGTCACGATGTTGCGGTCGGGGGTGCTGACCTGCTGGATGGCGGCGTACAGCGTGTTGGTCTTGCCGGAGCCCGTCGGACCCGTGATGAGCATCAGGCCCTGCGTCTGGATGAGCGCGCTGCTGAGCGCCTCGAGCTGGACGGGCGTCAGGCCGGTCTTGGTCAGGAGCGGGACGTTCTCGGCGCGCGGCAGGATCCGGATGACGACCTTCTCGCCGTGCAGCGTGGGCAGCGTCGACACGCGCGCCTCCACGGTCGACCCGTCGACCGACAGCTTGGCGCGCCCGTCCTGCGGCCGTCGCCGTTCCGCGATGTCGAGGCCGGAGACGATCTTCATGCGGCTCACGGCGGCGGCGGTGGCGTTGCGGGGCACCGTCATCACGTCGCGCAGCAGACCGTCGACGCGGTAGCGGATGCGCAGCTCACCAGCCTGCGGCTCGATGTGGATGTCGGAGGCCCGCGCCCGCACCGCGTCCGCCAGGATGACGTCGACGAGCCGCACGATCGGTGCGTTGTCGGCCGAGCCGCCGGACAGGTCGTCGTACGACTCCGTCTCGTCGTCGATGCCGTCGAACAGGGTGCTGACGTCGGCACTGTCCTCCGAGAGCGACCACGCGCGCCCGAGGTGCTCGCGCACCTGGCTCTCGGTCGCGACCACCACGGAGATCTCGAGCGCGTTGGTGTAGAGCCGGACGTCGTCGAGTGCCACGACGTTGGTCGGGTCCGAGGTCGCGATCCGGAGGCGGGGACCCTCCTTCGCGAGGACCAGGACGTTGCTGCGCTCAGCCACCGCGCGGGGGAGCAACCGGACGTCCTCGGGGATGATCATGGTGCGGCCGAGGTCGACCAGCTCGAGGCCGAGGGCGACGGCGAGGGCCTCGGCCACCTGGGCCTCGGTCGCGTGCCCCATCGAGATGACGACGGTGCCGAGCCGCGGGCGCTGCTGCCCGGGAAGGACGTCGCGCTGCTTGTCGAGCGCCTCGGCCAGCTGCGCCGGCGTCAGCAGGCCGGAGTCGACCAGCACCTCACCGATCCGTCGCCGGGCGACACCGCTCGGCTGCACGGGGCCGGACGGCAGCGGGGCGATCTTGGGCAGGGGAGCCTCGGAGGACGGCACAGCGCTCACTGTGTCCTCTTCGACCGTTTCGGACCAGAGGTGAAGCCCCGTTCGGGGGTTCCCACTAGGCGCTGTCCGCCTCGCCGTCGAACGGCTCCGACAGCTTCTGGGGGGTCTCCGACTTCTCCTTCTCGCGGGCCCGGCGCTTGCGCTCGGCCCGCTTCTCGCGCTCCTCGCGCTGCAGCCGGGACTGCTGGTCGTAGACGCCCTCGCTGGTGCGGGCCACGACCTCCTCCGCGAGCTCGCGCAGCTGGTCGCGCAAGAAGTCGCGGGTGGCGGTCTCGCCCAGGCTCAGGCGCAGCGCGGCGAGCTCGCGCGTGAGGTACTCGACGTCGGCCTGCAGGCGCTGGTTGGCGCTGCGGTCCTCCTCGAGGGAGACCCGGTCGCGGTCGGCCTGCCGGTTCTGCGCGAGCAGGATCAGCGGCGCGGCGTAGGACGCCTGCAGCGACAGGATGAGCGTGAGCAGCGTGAAGTTGGTCTTCTCGGGGTCGAACTGCAAGCTCCTCGGCACCGCCGTGTTCCACGCCAGCCATGCGACGCAGAAGACCGTCAGGTAGACGAGGAAGCGGCTGGTCCCGAGGAAGCGCGCGATCCGCTCCGAGAGGCGCCCGAAGGCCTCAGGGTCGTAGTGCGGGCGCGGGATGCCGCCGCGCTGCGCGACGGGCTGGTCCAGGCGCGCCCGGGCCGCCGTCGACCGGGTGGCGCGCTCAGGCATGGCGGCGCTCCCGGCTCTCGCGCCAGTCCTGAGGCAGCATCCGGTCGAGGACGTCGTCGATGGTCACCGCTCCGAGCAGGTGCCCGTCGCCGTCGACGACGGGCACGGCGACCAGGTTGTAGGTCGCCAGGTGCCGGGTCACGTCGTGCAGGGGGCACTCCGGGGGCAGCGGGTCGATGTCCGTCTCGAGGACGGCTCCCAGCAGCGTCGACGGCGGCTCCCGGAGCAGCCGCTGGAAGTGCGCCGTGCCGAGGTAGCGGCCGGTCGGCGTCTCGAAGGGCGGCCGCACGACGTAGACCTGCGCCGCCAGCGACGGGGCCAGGTCGACGTGCCGGATCCGGGCGAGCGCCTCGGCGACGGTCGCTCCGGGGGCCAGGATCACCGGCTCGCTGGTCATCAGACCGCCGGCGGTGTCCTCGCCGTAGGCGAGCAGCTGCCGGACCGGCTCGGCCTCCTCCGGCTCCATCAGCTCGAGCAGCCGCTCGGCGTCGGCCGGCTGCATCTCGCCGAGCAGGTCGGCGGCGTCGTCGGGCGACATGGCCTCGAGCACGTCGGCGGCGCGCTCGTCCTCGAGCCCGGAGAGCAGCTCGACCTGCTCGTCCTCGGGCATCTCCTCGAGGACGTCGGCGAGCCGCTCGTCGTCGAGGGCGTTCGCGATCTCGCCGCGCCGCTTGTCGGAGAGGTCGTGCAGGACGCCGGCGAGGTCCGCCGGTCGCAGCTTCTCGAGCACGGCCAGCAGGTTGGCGGCACCCTGCTCGTGCTCGGGCAGGGTCAGCCCGTCGAGCTCGCTCCAGTCGAAGGTCAGCAGCTCGGACCGGCGGCGTCCGCGGCCCTTGCGGACAGCGACCTTGGTCACCGTCCAGTCGGTGCGGGTCTGCTCGATGGCGACGTCGACCACGGTCGCCTCGGCGCCGTCCGCGAGGGTCACGTGCTTGTCGAGCAGCTCGCTGACCACCAGGCTCTCGCCGACCCGCTGCTCGAAGCGCCGGAGGTTGAGGGTGCCGGTCGAGAGGATGACGGCGTCGCTCTCCACCGAGGTCACGCGGCCCATCGGCACGAAGATCCGGCGGCGGCCCTGGATCTCGACGGCGAGACCGAGCACGCGCGGCGCCTCCTTGCCGGCGCGCAGCGTGACGACGACGTCGCGGGCCCGCCCGACCTGGTCGCCGTTGGGGTCGAAGACGGGCAGGCCGGCGAGGCGCGCGACGAAGACCCGACCGACAGTGCTCACGTGCCTGAACGCTACCGCCGGCACGCGCTCCGACCCCGGTACGGCACGATCACCTCCATGACTGTCATCGACCGCTTCTCCCTCGCCGGCAAGGTCGCCCTCGTGACCGGGGCCTCCTCAGGACTCGGGGTCGCCATCGCGCAGTGCCTCGCGGAGGCCGGTGCTGACGTCGTCCTCGGTGCACGACGGGTCGAGAAGCTCGAGGACACCAAGCGCCTCGTCGAGGCCACCGGCCGCCGGGCGCTGACCGTGCAGACGGACGTGAGCGCCCCCGAACAGTGCACCGCCCTGGTCGCGGCTGCCGTCGAGGCGTTCGGCAAGGTCAACGTCCTGGTCAACAACGCCGGGGTCGGATCGGCCTACCCGGCCACGCGCGAGACGCCCGAGCAGTTCCGCAGCGTCATCGACATCAACCTCAACGGCCAGTACTGGATGGCGCAGGCCTTCGGACGGGCCGTCACCGAGGGCGGATCGCTCATCAACATCTCGAGCGTGCTCGGTCTCCGGCCCGGCGGCATCCCGCAGGCTGCCTACGCCGCGTCGAAGGCCGGGCTGCTCGGCCTGACCCGCGACCTGGCCGCGCAGTGGACGGGTCGCAAGGGCATCCGCGTCAACGCCATCTGCCCGGGCTACTTCCCGAGCGAGATGACCGACGAGCTCGACCCGCGCGAGGGCGAGCTGGTCAAGATGATCACGCCCGCCGGCCGCTACGGCGAGCCGCACGAGGTCGGCGACGCGTGCGTCTTCCTCGCCAGTGACGCCGCGTCCTACATCACGGGCGTCTCGCTCTGCGTCGACGGCGGCATGGTCATGCCCTGATGGCGCTGACGCTCGCCTACGAGGTCGTCGACGTCTTCACCGACCGCGCGTTCGCGGGCAACCCGCTGGCCGTCGTGCTCGACGCTGACGCGCTGTCCACAGCGCAGCTGCAGGCGATCGCGCGGGAGTTCAACCTCAGCGAGACCGCCTTCCCGCTGAAGGCGACCGAGGGCTCGACCTACCGGCTCCGGATCTTCACGCCGGAGACGGAGATCCCTTTCGCCGGGCACCCGTCCGTCGGGGCGGCCGCGGTGCTGCACCGGCTCGGCCGGGTCGACGCCGGCCCGAACGTGCAGGACTGCGGCGCCGGGCTGCTGCCCGTCGACGTCGCGCCGGACGGCGTGACGCTGCAGGGCGGCTCACCGACGCTGGGCGAGCCGCTCGACCCGCGACCCCTCCTCGACGCGCTCGGGCTGACCAGCGACGACCTGGCCGGTCCCTCGCCGAGGATCGCCGGGGTCGGTCTCGAGTGGGCCTTCCTGCCGGTACGGCGGGAAGCACTGGGCCGGGTGGTGCTGGACAACGCGAGGGTCATCGCCACCGGGACGAGCGGCATCTCCCTGTTCCACTGGGACGGTGCGGTCGCCCGCGCCCGGGTGTTCGCGGGCGGCGTCGGCATCCCGGAGGACCCGGCGACCGGGTCGGCGGCGATGGCGCTCGGCGTCTACCTCGCGCCGTCGTTGCCGGAGGGCACGCACGACTACGTCGTGGTGCAGGGCGTCGAGCTGGGTCGCCCCTCGACGCTGACCTGCTCGGTCACGGTCGCGTCAGGCGCGGCCACGAGGACGACGGTGAGTGGGCAGGTCGTCCCCGTCGCTCGAGGCGAGATCCAGGTTCCGTGATCCGGCGAACAGGCAGGATGGGCGGGTGACCGCCGCAACGATGGAGCCCGTGGGCGTCGTCCGGCCACCCACGCGCGACCTCGGGATCCTGGTCGTCGCCCTGCTCGCGGTGTCGACCAGCGGTCCGCTGATCGCTGCCACCGCCGCGCCTGCGCTGGCGATCGCCTTCTGGCGCAACGCGATGGGCGGGGCCGTCCTGCTGCCTGTCGCCCTCATCCGCAACCGGGCCGAGCTGCGCGGGCTGTCCTCGCGCGAGCGGCGGCTGGCGCTGCTCGCCGGTCTGATGCTCGCGCTGCACTTCGCGACCTGGATCCCCGCCATCGACTACACCTCGGTCGCCAGCGCGACGGCGCTGGTCGCGACGCAGCCGGTGTGGTCGGCGCTCATCGGCAGAGCCCGCGGCGAGCGGGTGGGTGCGCGCACCTGGATCGGGATCGCCGTCTCCCTCTGCGGGGCGCTGCTGCTGACGGGGGCCGACCTGCAGGTGTCGGGTGACGCCCTGCTCGGCGACGGGCTCGCGGTCCTCGGCGGCATCTTCGCGGCGGCGTACATGACGGCGGGTGCCGAGGTGCGGCGCTCCGTCTCGACGACCGCCTACACCGCTGTCTGCTACTCGACGACCGCGCTGCTGCTGCTCGTGACCTGCCTCGTGGGCGGCCAGGCGATCAGCGGCTACGACGGGCGCGACTGGCTCAAGCTGGTCGCGCTGACGGCGGGGGCGCAGCTGCTCGGGCACTCGCTGTTCAACGTGGTGCTCCGCACGACCAGCCCCACGGTCGTCAGCCTCTCGATCCTGTTCGAGATCCCGGGGGCCGCCGTCATCGCCGCGGTCTTCGTAGCGAACCAGCACGTCCCGTGGCTGGCGGTCCCGTCCGTGGCCCTGCTGCTGATCGGTCTCGCCATCGTCATCAGCGCGAGCTCCCGCACCCCAGCCGTCCCCGTCGAGTAGGAGATCCCCTTGCGCGCCAGGCGTTCCGTGCTCGCCGTCCCCGGCAGCGACCCGCACAAGCTCGAGAAGGCCAAGGGCCTCACCAGTGACGCGGTGTTCCTCGACCTGGAGGACGCGGTGGCTCCCGCCGACAAGGCGCGGGCGCGTGGCCACGTCGTCGACGCGCTCACCTCCGGCGGTTGGGGCGACCGCGCCCGGACCGTCCGCGTCAACGACCTGTCGACGAAGCACACCTACCGCGACGTCATCGAGGTCGTCGAGGGCGCTGGACGGCACCTCGACGCGATCGTGCTGCCGAAGGTCACCGGCCCCGACCACGTGGTCTGGCTGGACCTGCTGCTCACGCAGATCGAGACGACGATGGGCCTCGAGCCCGGTGGCATCGGCATCGAGCCGCAGGTCGAGACCGCTGCCGGTCTGCTGTGGGCGAGCGACATCGCTGGGGCGAGCCCCCGGGTGACCTCACTGGTCTTCGGCCCGGGTGACTTCGCCGCCGACCTGGGCCTGGCCTCGGAGTTCGTCGGGGCGGAGCCCTTCGTCGGGGCCTTCAACTCGGCACTGCTCACGATCCGCGCTGCGGCCACGAGCGCCGGCGTCATGGCGGTCGACGGCCCCTGGCAGCGGGTCGGCGACCTCGACGGCTTCCGCGCCCGGGCGACCCGGAGCGCCCAGCTCGGCTTCGATGGCACCTGGGTGATCCACCCGTCCCAGGTCGAGGTCGCGCACGAGGTCTTCACGCCGAGCCGCGAGGCGTTCGAGCGGGCGCAGGCTGTCGTCGCGGCAGTCGACGCCGGCAACGGGGTCGGGATGCTCGACGGCGTGATGGTCGACGCGGCCAGCCGCGCGCTGGCCCTCCGGACCGTGGCTCGGGGGAAAGCGGCCGGTTTCACCTGATTTCGGGGCCGTTCGGGTGCTGGGCCCGGAACATCCCGGATGCGACGATCTGAGCACCCCCGGAACCCTGGAGACCCAGCGCGTGTCAGCCCGTCCCCGCCGCCTGGCGCTCGCGGCCGTCGTGGTCGGCCTGCTCACGTCCGTACCCGCCCTGGCCAAGGACCTGCTGCACCCGCAGGGCCGTCAGGGACAGCTGGTCGCCGACGGCGCCTGGTGCTGGTTCCAGGACCCGCGGGCCGTCCACCACGTCGGGCTGCACGACCGCACCTACATCGGCTTCGTCACCTCCAAGGGCGACGTCGAGATCGCCAGCCAGGACGCACGGACGTCCGAGCTGGCCGTCTCCGTCATCCATGCCCGGCTGCAGAGGGACGACCACGCGTCGCCGGGGGTCGTCGTGCAGCCCGACGGCCACATCGGCGTCTTCTACTCGAAGCACACGGGCAAGGACCTGCTCTACCGGGTCTCGACCCACCCGGAGGACGTGACCTCGTTCGGCCCGGAGCGCGTCGTCGCGCACACCGGCAGCAGCGCGGGACTGACCTACGGCAACCCGATCTACCTGCCGGCCGAGAACAGGACGTACGTGTTCTTCCGCGGGGGCACGTCGCGGCCGACGGTCACCTGGTCCGACGACGGCATGCGGACCTGGGCGCCGGCCCGCACGATGGTCGAGCCGAACGGGAAGTACCGCAGCGCGCGGCCGTACGTGAAGTACGCGACCAACGGCTGGGACACGGTCCTGATGTCCTTCACCGACGGCCACCCTCGCGACGAGCCGCACGACTCGGTCTACGCGATGACCCTGCGCGGCGGCGTCTTCCGCACGGTCGCTGGTGTCGCCCTCGCCACGCTGCAGGGCACCGAGATGAAGGGCGTGCCCAGGCTCCCCGTGCGGCTCACCTCCCTGCCCCGGCTCTACAACGGCGCGGGCGCCGCGGGAAAGGCCTGGGTCTGGAGCACGGCCTTCGACGGGGCCGGCAAGCCGGTCGTGGCCTTCGCGACGTTCCCCAACGACCGCGACCACCGCTACTGGTACGCCCGCTGGACCGGCACCGCGTGGGCCTCGCGCCAGTTCGCGCGGGCCGGCGGCTCGATCGCGGCGAGCGGTGACGAGCCGGACTACTCCGGCGGCATGGACCTCGACCCGTCCGATCCCTCGACCCTCTACGCGTCCCGCGAGATCGCTGGTCAGTGGGAGCTCGAGCGCTGGCACACGCCCGACGGTGGCGCGACGTGGGACCGGCCGGCGTCGCTCACGTCGCACAGCCGGGTGCGCCAGATCCGCCCGGTCGTCCCGTGGGGCCCGGCCGGCGAGGTGAAGGTCCTCTGGATGGCGGGGCGCTACGACTCCTGGGACAGCGGCTACAGCACAGCGCTGCAGGAGCTCACCTCCGGTCCGTCGCCCACGACCGTCACGGCCGTCGGACCACGCACCGTCCGGCGCACGGTGCCCTTCGCCGTCACCGGGCGCCTCGTGCGCGGCAAGGGCGGCCGGCCGCTGGCGAACGCCGTCGTCAAGCTCTACCTCGGTGCCGTCCCCCTGGCCACCGGCGCGACCGACGAGCACGGCGACTTCTACCTCACCGCGAGCGGTCTCGTCTCGGGCGACTACACCGTGCGCTTCCCCGGCGACGCCGACTGGGGCCAGGCCACGTCCGCGCCGATGCCGATCACGGTCGCGTGAGCGTTCTCACGTCCCGCGGGTGGCTACTGGCGGGTAGCCGGTGGGAGACTCTCCCGTAACGCTGCTGGCACGACTCCGTCGTGGCACATGACGAGGGAGCACGACCCATGGGACGCCTGGCCAACACCGAGGGCCTCACCGAGATCCAGACCGAGATCCTCTCCGCGGTCCGGACCTTCGTGGACAAGGAGATCATCCCCTACGCCACCGAGCTCGAGCACAAGGACGAGTTCCCGGAGGCGATCGTCGAGGGGATGAAGGAGATGGGCCTGTTCGGGCTCATGATCCCCGAGGAGTACGGCGGCCTCGGCGAGTCGCTCCTGACCTACGCGCTCGTGGTCGAGGAGATCGCGCGCGGCTGGATGAGCGTCTCCGGTGTCATCAACACGCACTTCATCGTCGCCTACATGCTCAAGCAGCACGGCACTCAGGAGCAGAAGGACCGGCTGCTCCCGAAGATGGCCACCGGCGAGATCCGCGGTGCCTTCTCGATGTCCGAGCCGCACTGCGGCTCCGACGTCGCGGCGATCCGCTCCAAGGGCACCCCCGACGGGGACGCCTACGTCCTCGACGGCCAGAAGATGTGGCTGACCAACGGCGCCCGCGCCGGCATCGTCGCGACGCTCGTGCGCACCGACGAGGGCGGCGACTCCGTCTACAAGAACATGACGACGTTCCTCATCGAGAAGGAGCCCGGCTTCGGTGAGACCGCCCAGGGCATCACGATCCCCGGGAAGATCGACAAGATGGGCTACAAGGGCGTCGAGACGACCGAGATGGTCATGGAGG
>CBIHPE010000020.1:0-26217 GCA_966212015.1 uncultured Frankiales bacterium
CCACCGCCCCGCCGCCCGGCCCGCATCTGGGCGCCCCCGCGGGGGGGGGGCCGGCCCCCGCGGCCGCCCCCTCCTCGACCGGGGCTCAGCAGTAGAGCGGGACCGAGTACTCGTAGGTGAGCGGCACCGTGATCGAGGTGCTCGCGGGCAGCTGCTGCTTGATGACGTCGTTCGAGTTCCAGCCGTAGACGTACTCGACGCAGGGCAGCAGGGCGTAGGTCGAAGCCCGGAAGTGCCACCAGCCGCTGTGGCCGAGCGTGAAGGTCGCGCAGGTGCCACGGACGGTCGAGCCCTGCTGCTGCCAGGTGCTGCCGTTGAACCAGAAGGCCATGATGCTCGCCGTCGCCGTGCCGCTCGGCTTGGTGGTGCAGATGCGGACGGTCGTCGTGCCGGTGGCCGCGTGGGCCGGCGCGGCCGAGACGAGAGCGAGGGCGGGGGTGAGCGTCAGGGTCAGGGCGGTGAGGACGCGGGCGATCCGGCCGCGGTGGGTGCGGGTGGTGGTCATCTGAGCTCCTTGGGTGGGGACGGGGCGTTCCGTCGTGCCCTCAAGGTGCGGCCGGTGCCCGGTGCTCGACCGTTCGCCGGCGGACGCAGCGACCAGAACGCCGAACCGTTGAGCGCCGGGAGCCGGCGTGCTCTAGTAGGCGGCGTGCCTGTCCACGCGCTGACCCTCGGCGGGTCGCCGATCACCGAGACCGAGCTGGTCGCGGTCGCCCGTCACTCCGCCACCGTCACGCTCTCCGAGTCCGTGGTCGAGGTGCTCGGCAAGGCCCGCGCCGCCGTGGACCTGCTCGCCGCGTCGAGCACCCCTTCCTACGGGATCTCCACGGGCTTCGGGGCGCTTGCCAACCGGCACATCCCCGTGGAGCTGCGCGCCCAGCTGCAGCGCTCGCTCGTCCGCTCGCACGCGGCGTCGTCCGGGACGCCTGTCGAGGCCGAGGTCGTCCGCGGCATGGCGCTGCTGCGGCTGCAGACCATGGCGACGGGACGGACAGGGGTACGACCGGAGACCGCGCAGGCCTACGCCGCGCTGCTGAACGCAGGCATCACCCCCGTGGTCCGCGAGTACGGCTCCCTCGGCTGCTCGGGCGACCTCGCGCCGCTCGCGCACCTCGCGCTCGCCGTCATGGGCGAGGGCACGGTCGTGCTCGACGGGATCGAGATGGAGGCATGGGAGGCCCTGGCGCACAAGGGGATCCAGCCCCAGCAGCTCGCCGAGAAGGAGGGCCTGGCCCTCATCAACGGCACCGACGGGATGCTCGCGACGCTGATGCTGGCGTGCCACGACCTGCACCAGCTGCTGAAGGTCGCCGACATCACAGCGGCGATGTCGCTCGAGGCGCTGCTCGGCACCGACCGCACCCTCGCGGCCGACCTGCTCGCACTCCGCCCGCACCCCGGCCAGCAGGTCGCCGCGGCGAACATGCGTCGCGTCCTCGAGGGATCGCCGATCGTCGCGTCGCACGCCGGCCCGGAGGACACCCGGGTGCAGGACGCCTACTCTCTGCGGTGCGCGCCGCAGGTCGCGGGCGCGGCGCGCGACACCCTCAGCCACGCGCGGCAGGTCGCGGCCTGGGAGGCGGCCGCAGCGATCGACAACCCGGTGCTGCTGCCCGACGGGCGCATCGAGAGCAACGGCAACTTCCACGGGGCACCGGTGGCGTACGTGCTGGACTTCCTGGCCATCCCCGCCGCCGACGTCGCCTCGATCAGTGAGCGGCGCACAGATCGGCTGCTGGACAAGAACCGCAGCTTCGGGCTGCCGCCGTTCCTCGCCGACGACCCAGGGGTCGACAGCGGCCTGATGATCGCGCAGTACACGCAGGCCGGCATCGTGTCGGAGCTCAAGCGGCTCGCCGTGCCGGCGTCGGTCGACTCGATCCCGTCGAGCGCGATGCAGGAGGACCACGTCTCGATGGGCTGGTCCGCGGCCCGCAAGCTGCGCCGGTCCGTCGACGGCCTCGGCCGGGTGCTGGCCATCGAGGCGCTGGCCGCCGCGCGGGCGCTGCAGCTCCGTGCGCCCCTGCGACCCGCCGCTGCGACGCAGGCGGCGGTCGACGCGATCGGCCACCTGCCGGGCACGGACCGCTTCCTCTCCCCCGACATCGAGAGCACTGTGGAGCTCGTGCAGAGCGGCGCGCTGCTCACGGCCGTCGAGACCGTCACCGGAGGGCTGGACTGATGGAGTGCCAGGGCTGGTTGCAGGAGGCGGCACTGCGGTGCCTGCGCAACAACCTCCACCCCGACGTCGCCGAGGACCCGGCGAACCTGGTCGTCTACGGCGGCAACGGCAAGGCGGCGCGCGACCACGCCTCGCTCGCGAAGATCGAGCAGACCCTGATGCGGCTCGAGGACGACGAGACGCTGATGGTGCAGAGCGGCAAGCCGGTCGCGGTCTTCCGCACTTTCCCGCACGCCCCGCGCGTGCTGCTCGCCAACTCGCTCCTCGTCCCCGGCTGGAGCACCTGGAAGGACTTCTGGGAGCTCGAGGCGATGGGCCTCACGATGTACGGCCAGATGACGGCCGGCTCGTGGATCTACATCGGCACCCAGGGCATCGTGCAGGGCACGTTCCAGACCTTCGCGGCCCTCGCGGAGCAGCGGTACGACGGGACGCTGCGCGGCAAGGTCGTGCTGACCGCCGGCCTCGGCGGCATGGGCGGTGCGCAGCCGCTCGCCGTGACGATGAACGGCGGCGTCGCGCTGTGCCTGGACGTCGACCCTGCTCGCATCGCGATGCGCATCCGGACGCGCTACCTGGACGAGGTCGCTGACTCCCTTGAAGCCGGGCTCGAGCGGGCCAGAGAGGCTGCTGCGCAGGGGATCCCGCTCTCGATCGGCGTGGTCGCCAACGCCGCCGACGCCCTGCCGGCGCTGCTGGCCGCGGGCGAGCAGTTCGACGTCGTCACGGACCAGACATCGGCGCACGACCCGCTCAACGGGTACGTCCCGCACGGCCTGTCGCTCGAGGACGCGCTCGCGCTGCGCAAGGACAAGCCGCAGGAGTACGTCGACCGGTCCCGCGAGTCGATGCGGGTCCACTGCGAGGCGATGGTGGGGTTCCAGCGCGCCGGGTCGGAGGTCTTCGACTACGGCAACAACCTGCGCGGCGAGGCCCGGGAGGCAGGGCTGACCGACGCGTTCGACTACCCCGGCTTCGTCCCGGCGTACATCCGGCCGCTGTTCTGCGAGGGCATCGGTCCGTTCCGGTTCGTCGCGCTGTCCGGTGACCCGGCCGACATCGCGGCCGCCGACGATGCGCTGCTCGCGGCCTTCCCCGACTCGCCCTTCGTGCAGCGGTGGATCCCGATGGCCCGGGAGAAGGTCGCGTTCCAGGGGCTGCCTGCGCGCATCTGCTGGCTCGGGTACGGCGAGCGGGCGAAGGCCGGCCTCATCCTCAACGACCTGGTCGCCACTGGCGCGATCCGGGCGCCCGTGGTCATCGGTCGCGACCACCTCGACAGCGGGTCCGTCGCGAGCCCCTACCGCGAGACCGAGGCGATGATGGACGGGTCGGACGCGATCGCGGACTGGCCGATCCTCGACGCGCTGCTGAACGTCGCGTCCGGCGCGGCCTGGGTCGCGGTCCACCACGGCGGTGGTGTCGGGATGGGCAAGTCGATCCACTGCGGGGCGCAGGTGCTGGCCGACGGGTCCGCGGACGCGGCCCTGCGGCTCGAGCGGGTGCTGACGAACGACCCTGGCATGGGCGTCGTCCGGCACGCCGATGCGGGCTACGACATCGCCCGAGACGTCGCGCGCACCCGCGGCATCGACATGCCGATGCTGTGACCTCGACCCTCTTCCGCGGCGGGTCCTTCACGACCTGGTCCGAGGAGCCGGCCACGGCGCTCGTGGTCGAGGACGGGGTCGTCGTCGCGCACACCGAGCAGCCCTGCGACGACGTCGTCGAGCTCGACGGCCGCTGCGTCGTCCCCGGCTTCGTCGACAGCCACACGCACCTCGTGTTCGGCGGCGACCGGACGGCGGAGTTCGAGTCGCGGATGGCGGGGCTCCCCTACGCAGCAGGGGGGATCCGCACGACCGTCGCCGCCACCCGTGCCGCCTCGACCGAGGAGCTCGCCGCGCGCGCCCGGCGGCTCGCCGCCGAGTGCCTCCGGTCGGGGACGACCACGCTCGAGGTGAAGAGCGGGTACGGCCTGACGGTCGAGGACGAGCGACGGCTGCTCGAGGTGGCGCGGGGCATCACCCCGCACACGACCTTCCTCGGCGCGCACGTCCCTGACGGTGCGGACTACGTCGACCTCGTCACCGGACCGATGCTCGACGCCTGCGCACCTCTCGCCACCGCCGTCGACGCGTTCTGCGAGGAGGGCGCCTTCGACGTCGACCAGTGCCGCTCGGTCCTGACGGCCGGCCAGGCCCGTGGACTGGCGCTCCACCTGCACGCCAACCAGCTCCGTGCCGGCGGCGGCGTGCAGCTCGCCGCCGAGCTGGGAGCGCTGAGCGCCGACCACTGCACCCACGTGAGCGACGAGGACGTCCACGCGCTGCGCGACGCGTCGGTCACCGCCGTGCTCGTCCCGGCCGCCGAGTTCAGCACCCGATCCGCGTACGCGCCCGCTCGCCGGCTGCTGGACGTGGGCGTCACCGTCGCACTGGCGACGGACTGCAACCCGGGCACCAGCTTCACGACCTCCATGCCGTTCGTCATGGCACTGGCCGTGCGCGAGCTGCGGATGACGCCGCTGGAGGCGCTGCGAGCCGCCACCCTCGGCGGGGCGACCGCTCTCGGCACCGACGCCGGTCACCTGCGCATCGGTGCAGCTGCCGACCTCGTCGTGCTGGACGCCCCCTCACCGACGCACCTGGCCTACCGGCCGGGCGTCGACCTCGTGCAGCAGGTGTGGCGCGCGGGTCAGCGGGTGCGCTGAGCGCAGGCCACGCAGACGTCCGTCGTCGGACGGGCCTCCAGGCGCTCCTCACCGATCGGCTGGCCGCACGACGAGCAGGTGCCGTAGGTCCCGGCGTCGCGGGCGGCGATCGCCTCCTCGGCGGCGACGACGGACCGCTCCGCCTGCGCGATGAGCGCGGCGAGCTGCTCGCGCTCGAACGCGATCGTGGCGCCCTCGGGGTCGTGCTCGTCGTCGGCGTTCGCGCCCTCGGTCGCGGCGACCATCTCGTCGCGGGCAGCCCGCAGCGCGACGACCTGGCGGTTGGCGTCGAGGAGGGCTTCGGCGAGTGCGTCCATGTGAGGTCCCCCACCTTCCCGCCCTGGCGCGGTCGAGACATGTCATCATCTGATGACATCACGCGCTGACATCGAGGTCCTGCATGCGCCCCCGGCTCGTCCCCGTGCTCGTCTACCTGGCGATGGTCACCTCCGTGGTGAGCAGCCTCGGTGCCCCCCTGGTGCCGACCATCGCCCATGACACGCACGTGTCCCTGGGGACGGCGCAGTGGTCGTTGACCATCTCCCTGCTCCTGGGCGCGGTCGCGACCCCCACGCTCGGCCGCCTCGGCGACGGCACCCGGCGCCGGCCCGCGGTCCTCGGTGCCCTCACCGCCGTCCTCGCGGGCTGCGTCCTCGCGGCGATCCCCGGCCCGTTCTGGCTGCTGCTCGTCGGCCGCGGCCTGATGGGCGTCGGGCTCGGCCTGATCCCGCTCACCATGGCGATCGCGCGCGACAACCTCGAGGGCGAGCGCCGCACGCGCATCGTCGGGCTGCTCTCCATCGCGGCCGTCGCCGGCATCGGACTGGGCTACCCGCTGACGGGGATCATCGCCGAGCAGTGGTCGTTCCGGGCAGGCTTCTGGTTCGGAGCAGCCGTCGTGGCGGTCGCCCTGCTGCTGGCCCTCGTCACGGTGCCGGACGTGACCGACCGGCCGGCGGCTCCCCTCGACGTGGTCGGCGCCGTGCTGCTCGCGATCGGGGTCGCCGGCGTGCTGCTGGCCATCGGCGAGGCCGAGGTCTGGTCCTCAGCGCTCGTCGTCGCACTCATCGCTGGCAGTGCCCTCGTGCTCGCCGGGTGGTTCCGGCACGAGCTGCGCACGCCGTACCCGCTCGTGGACCTGCGGCTGGTCAGAGACCGCACGGTCCTCACCGCTGACCTGACCGGCGTCCTCGCGGGCGTCGGGATGTACGCCCTGATGTCGATGATCATCCGCTTCGCCCAGACGCCCACGTCGGCGGGCTACGGCTTCGGGTCGAGCATCGTCGTCAGCGGCCTGCTGCTGCTCCCGCTCTCGGTCATGTCGACCGCGTCGAGCCGCATCGCACCGCTGCTCGGGCGTCGCTTCGGGCAGCGGGCAGTGCTGCCGATCGGGTGCGGCGTCTTCGTCCTGGCCAACCTGCTGTTCGCCTTCGAGCGCGGCAGCTACCTCTCGGTCGTCGTCGTCATGGCGCTCGCCGGACTCGGCGTCGGCTGCACCTTCGCTGCCCTGCCGGGGCTCATCGTCGCGAGCGTCCCGGCCCACGAGACCGGCAGTGCGATGAGCTTCAACCAGGTCCTGCGCTACGTCGGCTACTCGACGGGATCCGCCTTGTCCGCAACTGTCCTCGAGGCCCACACGCCCTCGGGCAAGCTCCTGCCGACGGCCTCCGGCTACACGACGGTCGCCCTGCTCGGCGTCGCGATCCTGCTCGTCACGGGGGTCGTGAGCGCGGTCGTCCCCGGCCGCTCCGCCGAGGCGGACGAGGATCTCGTCGAGGAGAGCGTCGTCGACGGCATCCCTGCGAGCGTCGACTGATGGCCCGCGGCGCAGAGCGGCTGCTCGAGGCAGCCCAGACGCTGTTCGCCCAGCGCGGCTTCGCGCGGGTCACCACCCGCGAGATCGCGGACCTGGCGGGCGTCGACGCGACTCTCATCGCGCGCTACTACGGGAGCAAGACCGGTCTCTACCTCGCGTCGGTCCGCGCCGAGGTCGGCGACGGCCCACCCCCTGACCTGCTGCAGCCGGACCGGATGGCGGCGCTGCTCGGACGCATCGACGACCGCGGACCCGGTCCCGTCTTCCAGTCGGCGGTCCACCCGCACGACGACGAGAGCGTCCAGGCCCAGGCCCGCGAGGCGCTGCACTCGCGGCTCGTCACACCGCTGCGCGAGCGCTTCGAGGCAGCCGGGCACGAGGACGCCCAGGTTCGCGCCGAGGTGGTCGCTGCGGCGTTCGCCGGCATCGTCCTCGGCCGCGCGTCCGGCTCCTTCCCCGAGCTGCAGAAGCTGCCGGCCGGCGACCTCGTCGCCCTGGTGCAGGAGCTGCTGCACCCGTGAGGTGGTTCTTCACCGACCGCACGACGGGTCGCTACGTCATCGCCCAGTGGCCCAACGCGCCGCTGTGGGTCTGGATCGTCGCCACGGTCGGGCACCGGATCACGGGCTGGTCCTGGCTGGGCTGGGTCGCGACAGCGGCGCTGGTCGGGTGGGCGCTGCTCGAGCTGCTCCGGGGCCAGAGCCCCTTCCGCCGCGTCCTCGGCGCAGGAGCCCTCGCCTGGGTGCTGCTGGCCTGATGAGTGCCGCCCGCCCGCGTGAGAATCACGCGTGGACGCGCACAGATCTAGAGGGGCAGGGCCTCTTCGAAGGTGGCCTGCATCTTCTCGGTCCAGGTCGTGATGACGACCGGGGCGTCCGGGAGGCCCAGTGACTGCAGCTCCTTGGCGATCGGGTGCGTGCCGAGGTTCAGCGTCACCCCCTCGCCGAAGCCCATCGAGGAGCCCGTCCCGCCCTGCGTGAACTTCGTCGCGTGCGGCTTGCCGGCGATCAGCGTGTACGACGTCATGGGCAGCGGCGGCATCTCGTCGGTGCCACCGCGCGGGACCGTGATGTCGAGGACGAGCTCGCCGCCCATCGTCAGCACCCACCGGGACGTCGTGTCGGTCTGGGTCACGTCGATCTGCTCGACGCTCTTCGGGAAGCCCCAGATCTGGTTGCCGGCCGCGTTCGTGAACTCCTGGTCCACGGGCAGGTGCGTGATGAAGTTGCCGTCCTCGCCACCGGAGGTCGGGCGGACGAACAGGATGGTGCCGACCTCGTGGTAGGCGCCGAGGTCGTTGACCCGGTAGTCGACCAGGGCCAGCGCGAACTGCGCACGCCCAGGCGCGGCCTCGATGACGTCGAACCCCTCAGGGGCCAGCGCCTGCGCGGCCGCGAGGTCGACGTCGAAGATGACCGTGCCCGCAGAGGCATCCGCCACCCGGACGGGGAGCGTGACGGTCTGGCCCAGGATCTCGAAGGAGGTCGTCATGGCTGACATAGAACACGTTCCACCGCTGAAGGGGAAGCCTCGGGCCTAGGGTCCGCGCATGACCGTCCCGCCGAACGAGCCCCCACCGGGCTACCCGCCTGCGTACCAGCCCACGTACCAGCCCACGTACCAGCCCGGCTACCCGCCGGTGCCGCCGCCGGGGTACGCGCAGCCGGCGTGGGGCTACAGCTACGACGGGCCGCCCGGGCGGGTCCGCCCCACCGGCACCACCATCCTGCTGTTCGTCGTGACGCTCGGGATCTACGGCTACGTCTACAACTACCAGGTGCACGACGAGATGAAGCGCCACAGCGGTCGCGGCATCGGTGGCGGCATCGCGCTGCTGCTGACCTTCCTGGCGAACATCGCGATGCCGTTCCTCACGCCGAACGAGGTCGGCAACCTCTACCTGCGCAAGGGTCGCCCGGCGCCGGTGAAGGCCATCACCGGCCTGTGGTCCCTGATCCCTGTGCTGGTCGGCTACGTGCTGCTGTTCGTCAGCTTCGTCACGCTCATCGCCTCGACCACGACCGACCCGGTCACGGGCGAGACGACAGACCCGTCCTCGGGCAGCATCGCGTTCCTGGTCGTCGCGGGGCTGGTCTTCCTGGCGGGCAGCATCGGCGGCGGGATCGTGTGGTTCGTGAAGACGAACAACGCGCTCAACGGCTACTGGGAGACGCTGCAGCGCGGGGGCTTCACCGCGGCGTGACGGTCAGGGTCGTCGCGCCGTTGGACCTGATCAGCAGCACCTGCGCGCCGGCCCTCGAGACCACGGTGCCGCCGGAGAGGTGCACGACGTAGCCCTTCGGCGCCCAGCTCTTCGGCACCCAGACCTCCGTCACTCCCTTGTGCGCGCTGCCCTTCCAGGCCGCGACGAGCGCAGCGCCGAGGAAGCTGGTCGAGCCGGGTGTCCCCGCCCAGGCCCGGACGTAGGGCTGCTCGAGCAGCGCGAGCTTGGCCTTCTTGGCCGTGCGCAGGTCGGCGTCGTCGGTGAACAGGCCCTGGCCGCCGGAGTCCTGCGACTCCGTCGTCGGGTCGGCCCACTCCTTGTAGTGCCAGTAGACCCAGCCGGTGAGCGCCTTGTCGGCCGACGCCGTGACCCGGCTGATGTCGCCCAGGTCGTCGGAGGCACCGAACTCCGTCATGAGGGTTGCCCAGCCGTTCCGGTTCGCGACGGTGTCAGCGTTGTCGAAGACCAGGTCGCCCTGCGGGCCGCACTCCGGCGTGGCCTTGCCCCCGGAGGAGTGGGTGAGCCCGGCAGACGTGCAGTACTGGTGGAACGACAGGCCGAGGCCCGCGCCCTGGAGGTCCAGGTTGGTCTGCGAGCCGTCGTTGAACAGGACCTGCGGCTCGATCCACACCAGGTGGACGGTGTCAGCCCTGCGGATGGCTGCCAGCGCCTTCTCGTACACGGGCTGCAGCACCAGCTGGTCGAACGCGGGGCAGCCGGCCGGCTGGGCGCACGTCGCTGTCTGGGTGCCCGGCCACGGCTCGTTCATGAGGTCGTACCCGAGCACGTACGAGGTCTTCGCGAACCGCTTCGCGACGGCGCCCCAGGCCTGGGCGTAGAGGTCGGCGAGGCCGTTCTTGTTGGCGTAGAAGTTGTCGAACGCGCGGCTGGTCGACGGCTGGAAGTAGTTGCCCGGGAAGCCCGCGTTCACCGGGGTCGGCAGGCCGTCGTCGTCGACCGCCCAGGCCGGGAAGCCCTCACCGGAGAACTTCTCGCTGTAGAGGTCCTGGTGGAAGTCGAGCAGCACCCAGACCTTGCGGTCGGTGAGGAGCTTGGCCTCGGCGTAGACCTTGTCGAGGTAGCGCTGGTCGATGACGCCGCGCTGGGGCATGACGCCGGCGAAGATGACGCCCATCCGCACCACGTTGAAGCCGCGAGCAGCGATCCAGTCCGCGTCCTTCGCGGTGAACCCGGCCGCGGTCGTCGGCGGGACGTAGGGCGCGCGCTTCCAGACCGCGTTGACCCCGTGCAGCGTCACGATCCGGCCCTGCGCGTCCGCCAGGAACCGACCCTCGCGGTGGAGCACGACGGGGCCCTTCGTAGCACCCGACGCGGGGACAGCGGTGAGGGCAGTGGCGAGGAGCAGCAGGGGGAGGAGGAAGCGACGCACGGCGGCAAGGTTCGACGCGACCGGCTCTTGACCTGCCGAATTCCACAGGTGTAGAACTCAACACATGAGGAATTCAGTCAGTGTGGAGGGCCTGACGGTCGTCCGCGGGCGCACCGAGGTGCTGCACGACCTGAGCTTCAGCCTCGAGCCGTCCCGGATCACCGGCCTGCTCGGCCCGAGCGGCTGCGGGAAGACGACGCTGATGCGGGCGCTGGTCGGCGTGCAGGCGGGCATCACCGGGACCGTCACGGTGCTCGGGCAACCGGCAGGGTCGAAGGACCTGCGCAGCCGGGTCGGCTACGTGACGCAGGCGCCTGCCGTCTACACCGACCTGAGCGTGGCGGAGAACCTCCGGTACTTCGCCAGCGTGCTCGGCGCGACCGGCGTCGACGAGGTGCTCCAGCAGGTCGGGCTCGCCGACCGCGCGGACCAGCTCGTCGACACGCTCTCGGGGGGCCAGCGCGCACGGGTCTCGCTCGCGAGCGCCCTGCTGGGCAAGCCCGAGCTGCTGGTCCTCGACGAGCCGACCGTCGGCCTCGACCCGGTCCTGCGACGCGACCTCTGGGCGCTGTTCCGGGCGCTCGCGGACGCGGGCACGACGATCCTCGTCAGCAGCCACGTCATGGACGAGGCCACCCGCTGCGACCGGCTGCTGCTCATGCGCGACGGGCGGCTCGTCGCCGACGACTCCCCCGACGGGCTGCTGGCGAGCACTGGAGCCTCGGACGTCGAAGGCGCCTTCCTCGCCCTGGCGCTGGCGTCATGAGGACCCTCGCCACGGCGCGACGCGTCCTCACCCAGCTCCGTCGCGACCACCGGACGATGGCGCTGCTGCTCGTCGTACCGCTCGTGCTGCTGACCCTGCTCCGCTACGTCTACGACGACCAGCCGCAGGTCTTCGACCACGTCGGCGGTCCGCTGCTGGCGCTCTTCCCGTTCATCACGATGTTCCTCGTGACGTCTGTGGCGATGCTGCGCGAACGCACGACCGGCACCCTCGAGCGGCTGCTCACGACGCCGATGGCCAAGGGCGACCTGCTCTTCGGCTACGCCCTCGCCTTCGGTCTGCTGGCTGTGGTCCAGACCTCCCTGGCGTCCGCCCTGGCCCTCGGCCCGCTCGGCCTCGACCTCACGGCCGGCCCCGGTCTGGTCGTCCTGCTCGCGGTCCTCGACGCCCTCCTCGGCATGGCGCTCGGCCTGTTCCTGTCGGCCTTCGCCCGGTCGGAGTTCCAGGCGGTGCAGTTCCTCCCCGCCGTGGTGCTCCCCCAGCTGCTGCTGTGCGGGCTGTTCGCGAAGCGCGAAGCCATGGCTGCTCCGCTGCGCTGGTTGTCCGACGTCTTCCCGCTGACCTACGCCGTCGACGGGATGCAGGAGCTGGCGCGCACCTCGTCGGTCAGCGGCCACCTGGCCCGCGACCTGGCCATCGTGGCCGGCGCCTCGGTGCTGGCCCTCGCCCTCGGAGCCGTCACCCTGCAGCGGCGCAGCCCGTGACGGGCCGCCGGCCCGGCGACAGCGGCACGCGCGAGGCGATCCTCGCCGCCGCCAAGGAGGCCTTCGCCACCCAGGGGTACGCCTCGACGTCGCTGCGCTCGGTGGCCCGCACAGCCGGCGTCGACCCCTCGCTGGTCACCCACTACTTCGGCAGCAAGGACGGCCTGTTCGAGGCGTCGCTCGCCCTGCCGATGGACCCCGCAGCCCTCGTACCGACCCTGCTCGAGGGCAGCGTGAGCGGGCTGGGCGAACGGGTCGTGCGGACCTTCCTGCTGGTCTGGGACAGCCTCCCCGGACAGGGGCCGATGCTCGCGATGCTGCGCAGCGCCGTCGCGCACGACGACAGCGCCGCCAAGCTCCGCGACCTGCTGCTGCGCTCGCTCCTGCTCCCCCTGGCACGCGGCGCCGGCGGCGACGACCCCGAGCGGCGCGCCGCGCTGCTGGCGAGCCAGGTGGTCGGGCTGGCCATGACCAGGTACGTCCTCAGGCTCGAGCCGATCGCGTCGGCGCACCCCGACGAGCTGGCTCCCGTGATGGGAAAGACACTCCAGCGCTACCTCGTAGGTCCCCTGTAGGAGGTCACGTCTCGGTTACGGTGGCAACTCCTTGCGCGTGACAGACGTCTGACAGGTGTGACCGTGACCCGCCGCCTCCCGCTGGCCGCCCTCGCCCTCCTTCTCGCCGCCGCGTGCAACGACGCTCCGTCATCAGCACCGTCGTCAGCACTGCCGACCGCTCAGCAGCCCTCCGAGCCGGCCCCGGTCGTCACGACCAGCGCGCCGACCCTCGAGCCGACGACGAGCCCGCCGTCACCCACGCTGTCCCCGACCGCGAGCCCGAAGCCCAAGCCGCCGTCGTACGACGTGAAGGGCGTCCAGCAGCAGCTGGCCGGCGTCTTCTACATCGGCCCGATCGACGGCAAGCCCGGCGGCGGCTTCGCCTCCGCGATCGCCGCGTTCCAGAAGGTCAACGGCCTGTACGGCGACGGCGTCGTCGGCAAGAAGACCCTCGCGGCCCTCAAAGCACCGAAGCCGCTCCCGAAGCTCAAGGAGTCCGCGCCCGGCGTCCGGCTCGAGGTCGACCTCACGAAGCAGGTCCTCTACCTCGTCCACGACAACAAGATCGTGCGGATCCTGCCCGTCAGCTCGGGCAGCGGCGACCACTACCTGACCAAGAAGGGCCACCGCGCGACGGCCCTCAGCCCCGTCGGGCACTACGTCATCCAGCGCCGCATCGAGGGCGTCCGCAAGGCCGACCTCGGCACGCTCTACGACCCCCAGTACTTCTACAAGGGCTGGGCCATCCACGGCTCCGGCAGCGTCCCGGGTTACCCGGCGTCGCACGGCTGCATCCGCGTCTCCCGCGCCAACGGCACCTGGCTGCTCGACCAGATCGGAGTCGGCACGCACGTCTACGCCTACGGCGGCACGCACGTCTTCCGCGCCGGCTCGACTGCTCCGGGCACGGACGACCCGGGCGGCGACACCGGCACGACGGCACCGACCGCGTCCCCGACGCCGAGCTCCACGCCGAGCCCCACGCCGAAGCCCTCGGCCAGCCCGACGCCCAAGGGCATCGTCCCGACGCCGTAACGTCGGCGGCATGGCCCGTGTGCTGCTGCCGCTGCCCGACACCGACTTCGACGTCACCGAGGTCGCGGTGCCCTGGAAGCTGCTGACCGAGGCCGGGCACGAGGTCGTCTTCGCGACCGAGCGCGGTGCGGTTCCTGACGCAGATCCCCTGCTGCTCACCGGGGTCCTGTTCGGCCGGCTCGGTGCGGAGCCCGAGCCGAAGCAGTTCTACGACGAGATGCTGCGCGCCTTGCGGCCCATCACCTGGGACGCGGTGGACACGTCGTACGACGCCCTGCTCCTGCCCGGCGGCCACGCGCCCGGCATGCGCCAGTACCTCGGCAGCGAGCTGCTGCAGGGCCGCATCCGGGCCTTCTGGGACACCGGCAAGCCCGTTGCCGCGATCTGCCACGGCGTGCTCCCGCTCGCCCGCGCCGGCGTGCTGAAGGGCGTGCGCACCACCTGCCTGCCGAAGTACATGGAGCGCTCGGCGTACTTCTCCACGGCCTGGCTGCGCGGCCGCTACTACCGGACCTACCCGGCGTACGTCGAGGACGAGGTGAGGGCGTCGGGCGCCGTCATCGTCAACGGCCCTCGTGAGCTGCGTCGGCGCGGCACCCGCACTGACCACAGCCACGCGTTCACCGTCCGCGACGGTCGCTACCTGTCAGCGCGCTGGCCGGGCGACGCCTACCTGTTCGCCCAGCAGCTCCTGGAGATGCTCTAAGGCACCCGCAGGGTCGCGACCACGCCCGCGTGGTCGGAGGCCCAGCGCGGCGCGCTGCCCTGGAACGGCACGTCGCCCGTGCGCCCCGCGGACTGCGGCTGCAGGTTGCCGTGCGTGAGCACCAGGTCGATGCGCTCGTGCAGGCCGGACGTCCCGGAGGCGAGCAGCCCGTCCTGGCAGCAGGTGTCGCCGACCCCAGCGGCTGCGTCACGGAAGTAGTCCGCGGTGAGGTCGGCGTACGTCGTCGTGTTCGACCCGTCGGCGGCGCTGTTCAGGTCGCCGACGGCCAGGACCGGACCCGGCGTCTGGACGGCGGCCCGGAACTCGACGCCCTGCGCCTGCTGCACCGCCGGCGAGTCCTCCGTCTCGAGGTGCGTCACGGCGAAGCGGAAGGAGCGGCCGTCGAGCGACACCTGGGTCGTCGCCCAGCCGCGCGCGAACGACAGCTGTCCGACGGACGTCGTGACGACCTGCTGCGTGGCGTACCTGCCGTGCCGCGCGCCGGACACCGACAGCCCGGCCCGGTCGGTCCTGGCGAGGATCACGTCGCGGTCTTGGAAGCGCAGCAGGCAGGCGCCGAAGGTCGACGACGAGCAGAAGGGACCGACGAGCGGGATGGGGCCGATGTCAGCGTTGTCCGAGACGGCCGCCACGACGTAGTGCAGCCCCCGCGCGGCCAGACGGTCCTGCAGGATCGCCAGGAAGTCCAGGCTGGGCGTCGGCGACGGTCCGGTCACGGTCCACCGCGACACCTCCTCGAGCCCGATGAGGTCCGGGTGGTGAGCGGCGACCTCGTCGGCGAGCGCGCCAGCGCGGGTCGGGAAGCTGGTGGCCTGGACGTTGCCCCAGATCTGCGCCACCGCCCCCAGGAACGCGATCGGCGACGGCGCGGCCAGTGCCGGCGTCAGGTCGGACCCGAGGTAGAGGTTGCGGGTCATCACTGTGACCGAGGTGTGTGCCTTGGCGTCCGCTGCCACGGGCGCGGAGACCGGGACGATGACGGCGAGAGCGACGAGCAGGCGAGTCAGGGTGCGCATGGCGCAACTCGACCGCAACACTGTGACCAGTTTCCATGGCCCGCTGGAGGGATCTAGAGGTCTAGTCCCGTCAGGACCATCACGCGTTCCTCGGTGAAGTCGGCCATCGCCGACCGAAGGCCCTCGCGCCCTCTGCCGCTGTCCTTGACCCCGCCGTACGGCATCTGGTCAGCGCGATAGCTGGGCACGTCGCCGATGACGACGCCGCCGACCTCGAGGGCGCTGAAGGCCTTCCAGGCGACCTGCACGTCGGTGGTGAAGACACCGGCCTGGAGACCGAAGCGGCTGTCGTTGACCTTGGCGAACGCCTCGTCGAGGTCGTCGAAGGCCTCCAGGACGAGGACGGGCCCGAACACCTCCTCCGCCAGGACCTTCGAGCCGGCCGGCGCGCCCTCGAGCAGCGTCGCCTCGACGGTCGTACCCGTCCTGGAACCACCGGTGACGAGGGTGGCTCCGCCGGTCACCGCCTCCTGCACCCAGTCGACGACCCGCACGGCGGCCTTCTCGTCGATGAGCGGGCCGATGTCGTCGGTGAGGCTGAGGGCTTCGAGAGCCGCGACGAGCTTGCCCCGGAAGGCGTCCAGGACCTGGCGGGCGACGTAGACGCGCTGGACGCCGACACAGCTCTGGCCGCCCTGGTAGGTGCCGAAGACCGCGACCCGCTGCGCAGCCCAGTCGAGGTCGGCGTAGTCGGCCGCGATCACGACGGCGGCGTTGCCGCCGAGCTCGAGCACGACCTGCTTGCGGGGTACGGCGTCACGGATGCCCCAGCCGACCGGGACCGAGCCCGTGAAGGAGACGACCGGCAGCCGCGGGTCCTGCACGAGCTTCGCGGTCGCATCGTTGTCCAGCGGCAGCACCGACCAGGCGCCCTCGGGCAGGTCGGTCTCGGCGAGCAGCTCCGCGAGCAGCAGCGACGAGAGCGGTGTCGCGGGGGCGGGCTTGAGGACGATCGGGGCACCGACCGCGATCGCCGGCGCCACCTTGTGAGCGACCAGGTTGAGCGGGAAGTTGAACGGCGCGATGCCGAGGACCGGTCCGTAGGGGACGCGCTTCGTGACGGCGAGCCGGCCGTTCGCAGCAGGGTCGGTGTCGAGGCGCTGCAGCTCGCCGGAGAACCGGCGCGCCTCCTCCGCCGCCCAGCGGAAGGTGGAGACCGCGCGGTGGGTCTCGCCCTGCGCCCACTTCAGCGGCTTGCCGTTCTCCCGGACGATCGTCTCGGCGAACTCGTCGGCCCGCGCGCGGATGCCGGCGCTGACGTGGTCCAGCGCGGAGGCACGCACGTGCGCGGGGGTGGCGCGGAGCTCGCGCGCCACCGCATCCGCCGCGGCGACCGCTCGCTCGACGTCGGCCTCGCTCGGCACGACCACGGTGCCGACGACCGAGCCGTCGGCCGGACTGGTCACGTCCCGGGTCTCGCCGTCGCTGACAGGCTTCCCGGCCACCCACGCTGGTGTCGTCATGGGCTCATCCTGCCTCGTGGGCAGGCGGGACTAGCGCGAGGGAGCCGGGTCCGGCGGCCAGAGCTCCAGGACCTCTTCCCAGCGCATCTCGAGCCGGCCGGTGAGCTCGTCGGTCTGCCAGCGGCTGCGCAGGACCGAGCGGAACCCCTGCGCCGAGGGCACGTCGGCGTCTGTGGTCGTGCTCGTCATCGAGGCCCCCCTTCAGGTGAACGGGCCTCATCGAGTGTATGAACGGAAGGTAAACGGAGGGTGTCTGGCTGGGGTGAAAGCCTTGCGAACACTGGATGAACGGGGCCACCGGCTAGCGGGCGAAGTGGCCCTCGACGAGCTTGGCCATCAGTGACTCGAGCTGCTTCTGCTCGGTCTTGCTGAGGACGGCGTAGAAGTCCTTGTCGACCTCGCGGGCGAGGGCGTCGAAGTGGCCGAGCATGCGCTCTCCCTTGGGGGTGAGCGTCAGGTCGTACCGCCGCCTGTCGGTCTCTGCCCGGACGCGGGTGACCAGGCCGTACTCCTCGAGCTGGTCGACGACCTTGACCATGTCGGACGGGTGCACACCGAGCTTGTCGGAGACCTCACGCTGCGAGATCGGGGCGTGGTGGGCGATGACCTTCAGCACGCCCATCGACGGCGGGCGCAACCGCCACTCCGCGAACTCCTCGTGCTCGCCGAGCCGCGCGACCACGGCGGTGCGGTAGGCGAGGGCCAGCCGGCCGAGGGGGATGTCCACGTGACGAGAGTAGTGCGGGTGTCCTATCGTTGGAAAGACCAACGGTTTGGAGCACACATGAGTGCGGTTGAGGTGCGCGGCCTCAAGAAGTCGTACGGCGAGGTCGAGGCCGTGCGCGGCGTCGACTTCGACGTGCAGCCAGGCGAGACGTTCGGGTTCCTCGGGCCCAACGGCGCCGGCAAGTCCACCACCATCAAGATCCTCTGCACGCTGGCCAAGGCGACCGGCGGGACGGCCAAGGTCGCGGGCTACGACGTGACGACCCAGCGCGACGACGTGCGGCGGCAGATCGGGCTGGTGTTCCAGGACACGACGCTCGACTCCTACCTCACGGCCGAGCTCAACCTGCGCTTCCACGCCGAGCTCTACGGCATGCCGCGCGAGACCGTCGCGCCGCGCCTCGAGCAGGTGCTCAAGATGGTCGGCCTCTGGGACCGCAAGGACTCGAAGGTCATCACCTTCTCCGGTGGCATGAAGCGCCGGCTCGAGATCGCGCGCGGGCTCATGCACTCCCCACGTGTGCTGTTCCTCGACGAGCCGACGGTCGGTCTCGACCCGCAGACCCGCGCGTCGATCTGGGAGTACATCCACGAGCTGCGTCAGCAGGAGGAGATCACCATCTTCCTCACGACGCACTACATGGACGAGGCCGAGCAGTGCGACCGGATCGCCATCATGGACAACGGGCAGCTCGTCGCCCTCGACACGCCGGCGGCTCTCAAGGCGAGCGTCGGCACCGACCGCGTCACCATCCGGACGGCCGACGACGAGGAAGCCCTTCGCCGCCTCCCGGACGCGGTGCAGACCGGCGAGGGCATCGTCATCAACGTCGACGACGGTGAGGGCTACGTGCCCAAGCTGTTCGCCGAGCTCGGCGTCCCGATCACCAGCGTGAGCATCAGCAAGCCGTCGCTCGACGACGTCTTCCTCTCCTACACCGGACGCACGATCCGCGACTCGGAGGTCAACCCCGGAATGCCTGCCTTCTTCGCGGCGATGCGCCGATGACCGCCCTCCCCGTCGCCTCGGTCGTCGTGCCGAAGCGCACGCTCGCCCTCGACGTCCGCGCCATCAAGATCGTGGTGCAGCGCGACCTCATCCGCACCTTCCAGGACCGCACGCGCTTCATCGCCCAGCTGATCCAGCCCGTGCTGTTCCTGTTCGTCCTGGGGTCCGGACTGTCGTCCTTGACCGGTCAGGCCACCGGACCCATCGATCTGCGCACCTTCATGTTCCCCGGCATCCTCGCGACCTCGACGCTCTTCACCGCGATGTTCAGCGCGATGTCGATCGTCTGGGACCGCGAGTTCGGGTTCCTGCGCGAGATGCTGGTCGCTCCGATCCGGCGCAGCTCGATCATCTTCGGCAAGGCCCTCGGCGGCGCCACCATCGCGACGGCGCAGGCGATCATCGTGATGGTCCTGGGTGCGTTCGTCGACGTCCCCTACACGTTCGGGCTGGTCGTCACGCTGCTCGCCGAGGTCTTCCTGCTGTCGTTCACGCTGACCGCGTTCGGCCTCGCGATCGTCGCCCGCATCACGCAGGTGCAGACCGTCATGGGCCTGATGCAGATGCTGCTGCTACCCCTGTCGTTCCTGTCCGGCGCCCTCTACCCGCTGTCGAACCTGCCGACCTGGCTGTCGATCGTCGTGCGCTTCAACCCGCTGACCTACGCCGTGCACCCGGTGCGCACCGCGGTGTTCGCGCACCTGGAGCTGCCCGACGCCGTGCGCGAGCGGCTCAACCCGCCGCTGACCTGGTTCGGCTGGGACGTCCCCACCTGGATGCAGCTCGGCCTGGTCGCCGTCATGGGCGCCGGGCTGATGCTCGTCGCAATCCGGCAGTTCCAGAAGGTCGAGTAGCTCAGCCGCCGTTCGCCGCGATGAGCCCGAACGCGATCAGGTTCCACACGCCGCTGGCGATGCCGAACCAGCATCGGCCCTTGCCGATCGCGTCCGGCTTCTTGCTGATCGCGTAGAGGCCCCAGATCCCGAACCCGAGGGACACCGGCAGCAGGAAGATGATGACCAGCCCCAGCAGGCCGCTGTAGCCGGCGACGATCGCCTGCCACGGCCGGCCCACGGGCAGCAGCCAGGTCTCGGTGCTCCCGGGCGGGGGTTGCGCGGCGGAGGTGTGCGCGCTCCACGCGCTCCCGTCCCACCAGCGGAACTGGGGCGAACCGCCCGGGTCCGGGTACCAGCCAGGTGCAGGGCTCGTCATGAACCGCACCCTCGCACACCACGCGCTTCACGACCCCCTAGCCTCGCGATCATGAAGCTCTACCCGCTGGTCGCCCTGGCGGACACGCTGCTCGCCGCGACCGGTCGTCATCGTGAGCGGTTCGTCACGAAGCCACTGCTGATGCCCACGCTGCTCGCGGGCAAGCCGCGACCCGTCCAGCGCGCCCTCGCCCTTGGAGGGGCCGGCGACGTCGCGCTCCTGGGCACGTCGGACCTCGCGTTCACGGCAGGCCTCGGGTCGTTCCTCGCCGGGCACGTCGCGTGGATGGCGGCGCTGCGTCCCAAGTCCCAGGGCGCCTTGACGCCGGCGAAGGCCGCGCCGTACGTCGCCGCGTGGGTCGGCCTGAACGCGTTCCTCTGGAAGCGCACTGGTCGCGACCGCCTGCCGGTCCTCGTCTACTCGGCCGCCTTGATGGGCACGGCGCTGACCGCCCTCGACACCGACGACCGGGCGATCGCCACCGGCGGCGCGCTGTTCGTCGCGAGCGACACCCTGCTCGCCCTCGAGCGGTTCGCCGGCGTCACGCTCCCCCTCCACGAGGGCATCGTCATGACGACGTACACCGCCGCCCAGGCCCTCCTCGCGTCGGAGGCCTGACCCCCCGGAGTCCCTGGGACATCCGGGCGCGACACGCCGGCTTGTCGGGCTCGGGAAGTCCCAGGGACCGCAGCCGGGGGCGGGTCAGGTGAGGTGGGCGGCGGCGAGCTGCTTGAGATCGCCCTTGGCGAGCTTGCCGCCGGAGGACCGCGGCAGCTCGTCGAGCACGATGAGGTGCTCGGGCCAGGACTCCTTGCCGAGGCCCCGCTCCCCCAGGTGCGCGAGGAGCTCCTCGAGGGTCAGCGTCGCACCGGGCAGAAGTGTGACCACTGCACACACCTTTTCGCCGAAAACCTCGTCGGGCACGGGGACGATCCCCACGGCGTCGACGGCGGGGTGGCTGTCGACGTGGTTCTCGACGACGACGGCACTGATGTTCTTGCCGCCGCGGATGATGATGTCGGAGGTCCGGCCGACGACCGACACGTAGCCCTCGTCGTCGACGGAGACGAGGTCGCCCATCAGCATGAAGCCGTCGGGGGCGTAGAGCTGGGCGTTGGCCTCGTCGTCGTCCCAGTAGCCGTTGCAGAGCAGCGGGCCGAGCCCGCCAGGGATGCCGGTGCCCTCGACGACCTCGCCCTCCGCGGAGTAGAGCCTCATCTGCATCGAGGGCACGACGCGTCCGACGGTGGTCAGGCGCTTGTCGCGCGGGTCGTCGTGCCGGGTCGCCGTCAGCGCACCCGTCTCGTTGGAGCCGAAGAAGCTGAGCACGACGGCACCGGTGCGGTCCTCGAACTCGCGGGCGCGGTCGGGCGGGATCATCTCGCCGCCGGTGAACATCACCTTCAGCGAGGTCAGGTCGTGCTCCCGCGACGCCGGGTGGTTGAGCAGCATCCGGAACTGCGTCGAGACGCACATCAGGACCGTGACCCGCTGCTCCTCGATGAGCCGAGCCATCGTCGGTACGTCGAAGCGCGGCATCACGACGCAAGGACGGCCACTGACGATGGGCGCCACGTGGGCGGTCCAGAGCCCGAAGCCGAACGGCGCGGGGATGACGGACATGAAGGTCTCGGAGGGGCCGAGGTCGCCGAACTCGACCGCGTGCTCGAAGAAGCGCATCCAGCGGGCCTGGGTCTGCGTGACGACCTTCGGCATGCCCGTCGTGCCCGACGTCGAGTTGAGCAGCCACAGGTCGTCGACGCCGAGCGACCTCGATGCGTCGACCTGACCACCGGACGAGCCGAGCGTCAGCAGCCGGCGGGCACCCGTCCGCGCCAGCAGGTGGTCCCGCTCCGCGTCCGAGGCCCGGGCTCCGATGCCCACCCCGACGACGCCTGCCCGCTCCGTACCGAGGAAGGCGGCATGCACCGTCTCGTCGTCCGGGAGCTGGATCCCGACCCGGTCTCCCGGGTCGAGATCCCTGAGCCCCCAGGCGATCTCGTCCGCCAGGGCGGACAGATCAGCCCACGACGTGCTGCCGGAGGGCGTGACGTAGGCGGTGCCCGTGTTTCCCCTGACGTGGTCAGACAGGGATCGAAGCACTGAAGCTCTCGGGGTCGTCGATCACCGACTGCGGGACCGGGTGCTGGTAGAGCTTCGCCGCGTTGCCCCAGGTGAGCTTGCCCTGGGTCTCGCGCGGGAGGTCGCTGAGGCACTTCGACAGGACCGACTGCGTCTTCGGCCAGAGCGAGTCGCAGTGCGGGTAGTCCTCCTCCATGAGGATGTGGTCCTCGCCGATGACGTCGAGCAGCCGGAACGCCGACGGGTCCTCGAGGGCGCAGTACCAGAAGTTGCGACGCAGCACGTCGGCCGGAGAGACGTCCTTGATGTGGTCCCAGGTGCCGTACATCGACGAGTACGTGGACATGTGGTCGAGCCGGTCCATGAGGGCGGGAACCCAGCCGATGCCGCCCTCGGACAGCGCGATCTTGATGTCCGGGAACCGCACCGGGATCAGCGAGTAGAGCCAGTCGACCGCGGCGTACATCGCGTAGGCGAAGAACAGCACGCCGACGACGTCCGGCGGCGCGTCGTCGGAGGTCGACGGCGACGAGGACGACGAGCCGATGTGCAGGTTGAGGACCGTGCCCGTCTCGGCGCACGCGCGCATGATCGGGTCCCAGTGACCCGTGTGCAGCGACGGGAGGCCGAGCTTGTGCGGCGCCTCGGTGAAGGTCATGGCGTGGAAGCCGCGCTCCGCGTTGCGGTAGACCTCCTGCGCCCCGATCTCGGGGTCGAGCATGTAGGGGATCTGGCACGGGATGATGCGGTCCGGGTAGGACCCGTACCACTCGTCGTAGTGCCAGTCGTTCCACGCGCGGACCGCCGCCAGTGCGAGCTCGGGGTCCTTCGTCGACAGCTGCAGGCGCTGGCCGCCGAAGCCGGGCAGGAAGGACGGGAACGACATCGAGGCGTAGACGCCCGAGAGGTCCATGTCGCGGACGCGGTGGTGGATGTCCCACGAGCCGCGGCGCATGTCCTCGAAGCGCGACGGGTCGAAGCCCCACTCGTCGACGGGGCGCCCCACGACGGCGTTGAAGCCGACGTTGGGGAACACCTGGCCGTCGTAGACCCAGACGTGCCCGCCGTCCTTCTCGATGACCTTCGGCTGCTGCTCAGCGAACTTCGCCGGCATCCGGCCCTCGAACGTGTGCGGCGGCTCGACGATGTGGTCGTCGACGCTGATGAACAGGTGGTCGCGCTTGGCCCGCGGCGGGTCCGGCAGCAGCGTGACCTTGCCCTTCACCGCCGTGGTGAAGTCGCTGCCGTTGTTGATGAGATCGTCGAGATCGGCCATCAGGAAAGGACCTCCGGGTCAGTGCGCAGCAGGGAACGCACGGCACCGTTCCAGTAGACCTCGGTGCCGCGCTCGAGCAGGGACTTCTTCATGCCCACCTTGATGCCGCGCGAGATCGGCAGCGGTGAGCGGTTGATCGCCAGCAGGTCGTAGGCCAGCCGGCACACGCGGTCGATAGACGCGGCCTTGTAGGTCGCCTCCTCGATCGTCGGAGCCGTCACGATGACGCCGTGCGACGCGAGGATCGTCGTGCTGTAGTCACCGATCTGCTCGGCCAGCTGGACGGCGAGCTCGGCGCTGTCGACCTCGCCGGAGTACTCCTCCACGAGGTGCAGGTCGTCGTCGAACATCGAGCCGGTCTGGTGGACCAGCTCGGGCAGGATGCCGGCACCCGCGAGGACGCTGACGTGGTAGGGGTGGTTGTGCACGACGACCCGGGCATCGGGGCGGCGGCGGTGCAGCTCGGTGTGGATGTGGATCGCGGGCGTGACGTCCCACGTGCCCTCGAGCACCTTGCCGTCGGCGTCGACGCGGCACAGGTCGGACGCCTTGACCTCGTCCCACCACAGGCCCCACGGGTTGACCCACATGCTGCCGTCCTGCCCGTAGTCCGCGGTGATGTGGCCGGCGATGTTCTCGGAGAAGCCCGAGCGAGCCAGGATGCGGAACGAGCAGGCCAGCTGCTGCTGCATCGTGAGCTCGACGCCGATGGGCGGCGTGACCGACGGCGACCAGACCTCCCGGCCGCCCGCACGTACCTGTTCGACTGCGGTCATGACTTCTCCACGAGCTGAGTGAGCAGCACCTCGATGCGCTCGTTGGACGCGCGGGTCTGGGCCATCTCGGCGTGCAGCCGGGTCAGCCAGAACGCGAAGTAGCTGAAGCCGCCGGCGATGACGAGGCACCCACCGAGGATGCCGCCGCTGATCAGGTACGGGATCTGCTCGAAGACGTAGATCGTGTGCGAGGCGCCCATGTAGCCGAGGAACACCATGCACAGCCCGAGCGACATCGCGGCGCCCCCGACGACGAACAGCAGCTTCGAGCGGTCCGTCGACGTCTTGCCGCGCAGCTTGCCTGCTCGTTCCGAGAGGTGCGCGTACCTCCCTGCCATCTCTGCTGAGAGCTCAGTCATGGATGTCCTCCTCCAGGGGGCAGCGGACGGGTCGAGGTTCGACGAGCACCAGGCCGGGGACCTGCCAGAGGCCGGCCAGGCCGAGCAGGCCGCCGACGACAGCGAGCAGCACCGACCAGGTCGGGGCGGGCGAGCCGGACGCGAGAGGCTCCAGCGCCACCGGTGTCCCGCCGCCGCCGACGGGCGCAGTGGACGGGCCGGGTACGACGGGGCCGGCGCCTCCGGTCGAGCCGGTGCTGATCGGGGGCAGCTGCCCACCGCTCGTACCGCCGCCGATCGGCGGAGGACCCGATGACGGCACCGTCACGATCGGCGGGATGCCGGGCGGGAGCGATGGCGCGACGAGCGGGGCGCTCGCGCTGGCGCCGGCGACCACGCGTGATCCGCCGAAGCTGGCGGCGATCGTGCTCGGGTAGCCGGGCGTCTTCCAGAGGACGAGCAGCGAACCGGCGTCGTAGGCGATGGTGCCGCCGCTCTTCTGCTGCGTCGCCCCGCTCAGGGTGATGGACATGCCGAGCGCGGAGAGGGCCGAGTTCACCGTTGCCACGGCGGCCGGTGGCACCGCGCCGTGCTGGGTGTCGACCGTGACGCCGTGGTCGTCGACGACGACGGGGATCCCGGCAACCGTCAGGCCGGAGACGGTGGTCTTGCCCTTGGCCGTCGCGTTCACGCCGTCCGTCGTCGCCTCGGCGTGCGAGACGACTGACCCGATCTTCACGGTGCCTGCGAGGCTGATGTCCTTGGCTGTGCTGTCCGCGGTGACCTTCGCGGTGGACGACCCGAGGGTCGCCGCGCTGCTGCTCGAGGTGCTGCCGAAGCCGAGCGTCGCTCCGGCAGACCCGCCGTCCACCTTGGCGTCGGCTGTCGTCTTCGCGAGCGTCGCGTCGGCGCCCATGTGCGACCCGGGAACGGAGTCGTTGGTCGCGGAGTGCGTGGCGCTGCCGCTGCGGGCTTCCGCACGCACGGGGTCGTTGAGCAGGGAGACCTGCGACGGCGCGCCCGGCTGGACCAGGAGCACGAGCGAGCCGGCGTTGCCGACGAGAGCGCCGGGCCACGCGACGGAGGCGAGCGCGTAGCCGACGCCGCCCGCCAGGGACACCTGGCTCTGCGGGATGTCGCCCTCGGCCTCCGGGTGGGAGTTGGCGCTCGGCTCGTCCTCGGTGAAGCGGATCGCGGCCGACTGGGCCGACAGGTCGTAGCCGTAGAAGCCGCTGCCCGGGCCGTCCGCGGCAGCCGCCGGGTAGAGGAACACCGCGGTCACGAAGCAGGCCACGGCCGGGACCAGCAGGAGCAGGCGCTTCACGCAGCACCTCCCAGGTAGGCGGCAGACAGGTGCTCCTCGACCTCGGCAGGTGTGCCGCGCCGGGTCACCCTGCCCTGGGCCAGGATGACCGCGTGGTCGGCGACGGCGAGGGCCGTCTGCGCGAACTGCTCGACCAGCAGGATGGCGATGCCCTCCTCTGCGAGCGACCGGACCAGCTCGTAGAGCTCCGCGACGATGAGCGGGGCGAGACCCATCGAGATCTCGTCGAGCAGCAGCACGGCCGGGTCGACGAGCAGCGCGCGCGACATGGCGAGCATCTGCTGCTCACCACCGGACAGGGTCCCCGCGAGCTGCTTGCGCCGCTCCCCCAGCCTCGGGAAGCGCGTGAACGTGCGCTCCTCGACCTCGGAGAGCCGCAGGTTGCCGACTCCGGTCCACATCCGCAGGTTCTCCGCGACCGTGAGGTTCGGGAAGATGCCGCGCCCCTCCGGGATGCGGCAGACCCCGGCCTGCGCGAGCGATGCCGCGTCGGCGCCGTTCACGTGGACGCCTCCGACGTGCAGGCAGCCGCCCATCGGCTTGATGGTCCCCGAGGTCGTGCGCAGGAGCGTGGTCTTGCCGGCCCCGTTGGGGCCGAGCAGCGCGACGACGGTGGCGGGCTCGACCTTGAGGCTGACGCCGTGCAGCACCTCGATCGAGCCGTAGCCGGCGCGGAGGTCGATGAGCTCGAGGGCCGCTTGTCTCGGGGTCCCCGCGGAGGCGTGAGCGAAGCGAGCGGCTTCGTGGGGTGAGGTCACCACGGGGCGGGCTCGGAGACCGTCCTGCCGTGCCGCAGCGACACCCGGTGCAGCACGTCGCCCGCGCGCAGGTGCACCTCGTCGTCGAGCACGCCGAGCCAC
>CBIHPE010000021.1:0-25875 GCA_966212015.1 uncultured Frankiales bacterium
GTCGCGCCACTGTGAGCCCTCCGTTCGGCGGCTGGGAGAGTCAGACACTCGGGATCAGGCACCGCCCAACACCGCAACAGGGACGCTGGATCCCTTCAGGAGGCACCACATGACCACCCCGAACCTCACCGCCGTCACCGGTGCTCAGCCGATCGAGACCGACGCCGTCGACGTCTCCGGCCTGAGCGGCGCGCTCTGGCTCCTCGGGGCAGCGGTCTTCGCGCTCCTGGCCATCTTCTTCATCGGCCTCGACCAGGGCATGGTCTCGGTGTTCGGCAGCGACCTGCACGTGCACGAGTTCGTGCACGACGGCCGCCACTTCCTCGGCTTCCCCTGCCACTAGGCCTCACGTGGAGCGGAAGTTCGTCCTCCGCGGCCTCGCCTCCGGCGCCCTCGCCGGTCTGCTCTCGTTCGTCTTCGCACGGATCTTCGCGGAGCCGGTGATCGCTCGCGCGATCGACTACGAGAGCGCACGCGACGCCGCCCAGGCCGCCCTCGACAGGGCGGCCGGCCTTCCCGTCGCGCCGGGGGGACCTGAGCTGTTCAGCAGGACCGTCCAGGAGGACATCGGCATCGCCGTCGCGCTCGTCGTGTTCGGCATGGCGCTCGGCGCCCTGCTGGCCGTCGTCTTCACCCTCATGCAGCGCGGCTCGGCGCGGCACCTGCGGCCCCGGACCCTCGCGCTGCTGCTCGCGGGCGCGGCCTTCGTCAGCGTCTACCTCGTCCCGTTCCTCAAGTACCCCGCCAACCCGCCGGCCGTCGGGCGCGAGGAGACGATCCAGACCCGCGGATCGCTCTACCTCGTGATGCAGGTCGTGTCGGTCGTCGCGATGGTGCTCGCGGTCCAGCTCGGTCGCGCGCTGTCCCGCAGCCGCGGCACGTGGCAGGCCTCGCTCCTCGCCGGGCTGGCCTACGTGGCCGTGGTCGGGGTCACGATGGCCGTCCTCGACCCGGTCCACGAGACGCCCGGACCGCTGCGCGACAGCGCCGGGCGGATCGTGCTGAACGGCTTCGACCCCGACGACCTCTACCGGTTCCGGCTCTACGCCCTCGGCGGCCAGCTGATCCTCTGGGGCGTGCTGGGCCTCGTCCTCGGCCCGTGGGCCGAGAAGGCATTGAAGCAGTCCGGCCGGCCGGTCGTCGTCAGGCGCGAGCCGGCACTCGTCTGAGCACGCAGTCCCCGCACAGCCCGCCGCCCGGGACCTCGTAGAACAGGCAGCACGTGGCGCGTCGGTCCCCGACCATCTCGCCCTGCAGTGGTGGGATGGCGAGCATCTCGGTGGCCCACGGACGGGCCGCCGGGAGCTCGAGCACCCGCGGTGCGGCGTAGAGGGCCGAGGCGACGTTGCCCCACAGCAACCGGGGGCTGAGCCGGCTCTGCTCGACCACCGGCCTCAGCACCTCGATCACCCTGGCGTGCAGCTCGGCGGGCGTGACGTCGCGCCATCCCTCGTACCGGCTCATCCCGAGCTGCACCGCACCGTCCTCGTCCCTCCGGACGAGCGCGGCGGGGTCGGGCAGGACGCCGTCACGCACCACGCAACCGAGGGTCGCGCCCCAGAGCCGGGCAGCGAGCCCGAGGACGTAGGTCGACTCGCCCACCCGGCGTGGTGCGTCGCCGAGGCGGGCGCTGATCCGGTCCGCGATGCCGTCGTCGGCGTCCAGCGGGACGAAGGACGCGTCCGTCGTGAGGGCGACCGGCCAGGTGCTAGGCGCGGCCAGCGCGAGCCACACCTCGTCCTCGGTCGCCGCGCGCACCGCGTCAGCCTAGGTGCCTGAACGGTGCCTGAGCAGTTGCTGGACGACGGGCACTAACGCCCCGCCCCGGACGTGCAGAGGGCGTGAGCCTCACGAGCACGACGCTGAAGTGGCTGCTGGTCTTCGCTGCGCTGCTGGTCCCTGCCGCTGCCCTGCTGCTGTGGTCGCGGGTCCGCGGACCGCGCGTGCTGCGCGCGGGTCAGCGGCTCTCGCTGGTCGTCGGCGCCCAGCTGTTGGCGGTCCTGCTGACCTTCGTCTGGGTCAACGACGACTACGTCTTCTTCGCCAGCTGGGACGACCTGCTCGGCAAGCCGTCGGCAGCACCGGCGATCGTCGCCACGTCCGGCCGCTCAGGGCCGCTCCGCGCCTCGGACGGCGGGCGGCTGCTGCAGTTCCGCAACTACCGAGGCCCGTCGTCGGGCATCGAGCAGCCGGTCCTCGTGCACCTGCCGCCGGAGTACGACGAGCCGGCCTACGCGCACCGCGCCTTCCCGGTGGTCGAGTTCCTCGCCGGCTGGCGGGGCTACCCGCGGTCCTGGCTGAGCCAGCTGCTGATGTTCGACGACCTGGCCAAGCTTGAGCAGAGCCACCAGGTGCAGCCGTTCATCAGCGTGATGCCGACGGTCAACGTGGCCCTCCCTCGTGACACCGAGTGCACGGATGTGCCGCACTCGACGAAGGCATTCAGCTGGCTCGCCGACGACGTGCCGGCGCTCGTGACCCAGCGCTTCCGGGTGCTGACTAAGCCGCAGTCCTGGGGAGCTGTCGGGTACTCCACCGGCGGCTACTGCGCGGCGAAGCTGGTCTACCTGCGGCCGCAGCGCTTCCACGTGGCCGTCGCGGCGTCGGCGTACTTCGACGCGCTGAAGGACGACACCACGGGCGATCTGTGGGGCGGGAGCGAGGCGGTGCGCGACCAGAACGACCTGCTCTGGCTGACCAAGCACGGGCTGCACCCCGACGCCGACCTGCTGGTCTTCACCACGAAGGAGGACGACTCGTCGTACGCGTCGAGCAAAGAGCTGCTGGCGCTCTCGAAGGCCCCGACCCGGACCTACAGCTCCGTCGCGGACCACGGCGGTCACAACCTCAAGGTGCTGCGGGTCGCCCTGCCGGAGATGCTCGTCTGGCTGTCGCAGCACCTCAGCGGCCTGGTCCCGGTGACGTCGTGATCGGACCGCGGCTCGCGGCGTGGGCGACGCGGCTGCTCGCCCTGGTCTCGCTCGCGTCCGCGGTCACCCGGGCCGACCGTGACCGGTTCCACCTGCTCGTGCGGGTCGTGCCACCGACGCTCGCGCACGCGGCCGCGGCAGCGACGGCCCTGGCGGGGGTGCTGCTGCTCCTGCTGGCCCACGGCCTGCGGCGGCGCAAGCGGCGCGCGTACGTGGCCGTCGTGGCCGTCGTCGCCGCGGTCATGGTGCTGCACGTCGTGAAGGGCCTCGACGTCGAGGAAGCCGGTGCGAGCGCCGTGCTGCTGGTCCTGCTGCTCCGCAGCAGGTCTGCCTTCACCGCCACCGGCGACCCCCGCACCCGGTGGGTGGTGGTGCAGGCAGCGGTCGCGCTGCTGGCGCTGAGCGTCGTCGTGGGCCTGGTCCTGGTCCGGCTGCGGATCGCGGGTTCGCCATCGTGGTCGGACCAGGTCACCCAGGTGCTCCGCGGGCTGGTGGGCCTCGGCGGGCCGCTGACCTTCCGGCGCGACTACGACGCCGACGTCGTCTCCCTGACCCTCGGCAGCCTCGGGCTGGGCACGGCGGTCGTCACGACGTACCTACTGCTTCGGCCTGCGGAGCCGGCTCCGGGGCTGACGGACGGGGACGAGCGACAGCTCCGGGAGCTCCTGGACCGGCACGGCGACGAGGACTCGCTCGGCTACTTCAACCTGCGGCGGGACAAGTCCGTGGTCTGGGCGCCGTCGGGCAAGGCCGGCATCGGCTACCGCGTCGTGAGCGGCGTCGCGCTCGTCAGCGGCAACCCGGTCGGAGACCCCGAGGCGTGGCCGGGAGCCGTGGTGGCGCTGCTGGCCCTCGCCGCCGACCACGCGTGGACGCCGGCCGTCCTGGGCTGCGGTGAGCGGGCCGGCCGGGTCTGGTCGCGTGCCGGCCTCGAGGTGCTCGAGATCGGCGACGAGGCGGTCGTCGACGTCGACGACTTCACGCTCGAGGGACGGGCGATGCGCGGCGTGCGCCAGGCCGTGAGCCGCATCGAGCGCGCGGGCTACACCTGCCGGGTACGGCGGACGGCCGACCTCTCCGAGGAGGAGAAGGCAGCGGTGCAGGACGCGGTGGGGGCATGGCGGTCGTCGGAGACCGAGCGCGGCTTCTCCATGGCCCTCGGCCGGTTCGGAGATCCTGAGGACGGTTGCTGCCTGCTGGTCGAGGCGCTGCGGGACGACGAGCTCCGCGCGGTGCTGCACTTCGTGCCGTGGGGGCGGGACGGCCTCTCGCTCGACGTGATGCGGCGCGACCGCGACGCGGACAACGGGCTCAACGAGTTCCTCATCGTGTCGACGCTGCGAGCGGCCGCCTCGCTCGGGGTCCGCCGGGTGTCCTTGAACTTCGCCGTGTTCCGGCAGGCCCTGGCCTCGGGGGAGCGGCTGGGGGCGGGGCCGTTCCTGCGCGCCTGGCGGTCCCTGCTCCTGCTCGCGAGCCGGTGGTTCCAGATCGACTCGCTCTACCGCTTCAACGCCAAGTTCCGACCTGTGTGGGAGCCGCGCTACCTGTGCTTCCCCGGGCCGGCGGACCTGCCCCGCGTCGCCCTGGCCGCTTTGGAGGCTGAGGCGTTCCTCACCTGGCCGCGGCTGCGCCGGGCGAGGGACTGGGGTGCCGCGCCGCCTAGAGTTGCCGCGTGCGGCAGATCAACGTCATCGGCATCGGTGCAGGCGACCCGGAGCACCTGACGCTGCAGGCGATCCGCGCCATGAACGAGTGCCAGGTCTTCCTGCACATGGACAAGGGCGCGGAGAAGGACTCCCTCGCAGCGCTCCGGCGGCAGATGCTCGCCGACCACATGACCGGCCCGTACGAGTGGGTCGAGGTGCCCGACCCCTCGCGCGACCGGACGGGGCCCGAGTACGAGAACGCCGTCGTCGACTGGCACGTGGCCCGAGCCCCGCTGTACGACGAGTGCCTCGCGTCGCACGACGGGGTGCTCGGGATTTTGGTCTGGGGCGACCCGGCGCTCTACGACAGCACGCTCCGGGTCATCGCCCTCATGGAGACCGAGGTGTCGGTCACCGTCATCCCCGGCATCACCGCCCCGCAGACGCTGGCGGCCGCGCACGCCGTGACGTGGAACCGGATCGCCGGTGCCGTGCACATCACGACCGGCCGCAAGCTGCGGGCCGAGGGCATGACCGCGCCCGACGTGCTCGTCATGCTGGACTCGCAGAACAGCTTCCTGTCGCTGGATGCCGACACCGAGATCTTCTGGGGCGCCTACCTCGGTACGCCCGACGAGATCCTCCTGTCGGGGACCGTCGGGTCGGTCGGCGCCGAGATCGAGAAGGTCCGGGCCGAGGCGCGTGCGGAGCACGGCTGGATCATGGACACCTACCTGCTGCGGCAGGCCCGGTGATCACGGTCGTCGGCATCGGCGCCGACGGGTGGGAGGGACTGACTCCTGCTGCGCAGCAGGCGATCTCGGCCGCTCCGCTCGTGCTCGGGTCGCCGCGCCAGCTCGCGCTCGTGCCCGTCGAAGGGCGGCCGTGGACGAAGCTCGCGGAGCTCGAACAGCTGTTGACCGACGACTGCGTCGTGCTCGCCTCGGGCGACCCAACGCACTTCGGCATCGGTGCCACCCTCGCGCGGACGCGAGGGGTGCGGATCATCCCGTCCGTCTCGAGCATCTCGCTGGCCTGCGCCCGGCTCGGCTGGGCGCAGCAGGACGTCCGGGTCGTCTCCCTCGTGGGCCGCGCCCCGTCGCTCGGCCCACTGCGGGACGGCGAGCGGCTGCTCGTCCTGTCGGCCGACGCCACCACCCCGTCGCTGGTGTCCGACCTGGTGCTGGCCCAGGGGTTCAACGCCGTCCTGCAGGTGCTCTCCGACCTCGGCGGTCCCGACGAGCGGCTGGGGGAGCCATGGTCGGACCTCAACGTCGTCGCCGTCGAGGTGACGGGCAGTCGACGGCCGGTGGTCCCCGGCCTGCCTGACGAGGCGTTCGAGAACGACGGGCAGATCACCAAGCGCGAGGTCCGCGCCGTCGTGCTCGCCCTGCTCGCGCCGCTTCCCGGTCAGCGGCTGTGGGACGTCGGGGCCGGCACCGGGTCGGTCGGGATCGAGTGGGCGCGAGCCGGTGGCCTGGTCAGCGCTGTGGAGCGCGACCCCGCCAAGGCGGAGCGGGTGGAGCGCAACGCTGCGGCGCTCGGCGCCCTGGTCCAGGTGACGGTCGGAGACGCCCCCGAGGCCCTGGCAGCCCTGCCTGCCCCTGATGCGGTCTTCGTCGGCGGAGGCGCGACGGCGCCCGGCCTGCTCGACGCGTGCTGGGACGCCCTGGCGGTCGACGGGCGGCTCGTGGCCACCGCTGTCACCACCGAGTCCGAGGCGCTTCTGCTGGCGTGGCAGGCGAAGCACGGCGGGACGCTGACGCGGCTGTCGGTGCAGCGCACGGCTCCTGTGGGGTCCTTCACGGGGTGGAAGCCGATGACGACGGTGACCATCTGGTCGGTGACGAGGTGACCGTCTTCTTCGTCGGTGCGGGGCCGGGTGCTGCCGACCTCGTGACGGTGCGGGCGCTGCGGCTGCTCGAGAAGGCCTCGGTCGTCGTCTACGCCGGTGCTCTGGTGCCGTCGGAGCTGCTCGCCTCGTGCCCGGCTGGTGCCCGGCTGGTCGACAGCGCGAACCTCGACCTCGACCAGATCCTCGAGGTCCTGACCGAGTCGCACGAGGCGGGTCTCGACGTCGTTCGCCTCCACTCCGGCGACCCCTCGGTCTTCAGCGCGGTGGCCGAGCAGGCCCGGCGGCTCGACGCTCTCGGCATCCCGTGGGAGGTCGTGCCCGGTGTGCCGGCCTTCGCTGCCGCGGCTGCCTCGTTGAAGCGCGAGCTGACGGCGCCGTCGGTCGCGCAGACCGTGATCCTGTCCCGGATCGCGGTGGACGCCACGCCGATGCCGGACGGGGAGGACCTGCGCTCGCTCGCCCGGTCGCGGTCGACGCTCGTGCTGCACCTCGCGGTCCAGCACATCGAGCGGGTCGTCGAGGAGCTCACGCCGTCGTACGGGCTCGACTGCCCGGTCGCCGTCGTGGCCAAGGCGTCCCGCCCGGACGAGGTGATCCTGCGCGGGACGCTCGGCGACATCGCGTCGCAGGTGCGGACGGCCGGTGTGAAGCGGACGGCCGTCATCGTCGTGGGTCGGGTGCTGGCGGCTGAGGGGTTCCCGGACAGCCACCTCTACTCGACCGAGCGGTGCCGTTGATCCTCCTCCTCGGCGGGACCGCCGAAGCCCGCGCGCTCGCCGAGCGGGTGCCGGTGCTGACGTCGCTGGCCGGCCGGATCCGGGAGCTTGACCTGCCGGTGGGGGACGTGCGGGTCGGTGGCTTCGGGGGCGTCCCAGGCCTGGTCGCGTGGTTGCGCGAGCACCAGCCGGTCGCTGTGGTCGATGCGACGCACCCCTTCGCCGCCCAGATGTCTGCTCATGCGGTGGCGGCGTGCGGCGCTGTCGGCGTACCGCTGCTGCGGTTGCAGCGGCCCGGCTGGGTCGAGGTCCCTGGTGACCGGTGGACCCGCGTGCCGTCGCTCGAGGCGGCTGCTGCGGCGGTCGGGGATCGCACGGTGCTGCTGACCACCGGGCGGCAGGCGGTGCAGCCCTTTCTCGGGCTGTCCCGGGTCGTGCTGCGCGCGATCGAGCGACCGTCCGGAATCCCGGCGTCGTGGGTGTGCGTCCTCGGCCGGCCGCCGTGGTCGCTCGAGGACGAGCTCGCCCAGATCGCCGAGAACGGCGTCGAGGTGATGGTCACCAAGGACTCCGGGGGACCGGCGGCCCCGAAGCTCGAGGCAGCGCGCCGGCTGGACCTCGAGGTCATCGTGGTCGACCGCCCACCGGTCCTCGCAGCCGAGGTCGTCGAGACCGTCGACGCCGCCCGCGAATGGATACTGCGCTTCGAAGATCGGCCCTAGAACCGCAGCGCAGTGTCCCCTCAGGCCGGGTAGCGGCGGGGGGTGAAGACGGCCTTCGTGCCGTCGGGGCGCTCGAGGACGCGCGTGGTCGACGAGCCGACCATCACCAGGGTGCGCATGTCGACGAGCTCCGGGTCGAGGTCGCCGAGGGTGGTGATGATGATCCGCTCGGTGGGGCCGCCGACGTCGCGACCGAGGACGACCACGTTCGCGGGAGTGCGGTGCTCGAGCAGGACGTCGCGCATCGCGCCGACCTGCCACGGGCGGGCCTTGGACCGCGGGTTGTAGATCGCGATGACCAGGTCGGCCTTGGCGGCGAGGGACAGCCGCTCGGTGACGACCTCCCACGACTTCAGGCGGTCCGACAGGCTGATGACGCAGAAGTCGTGACCCAGGGGCGCACCCACGCGGGCGGCGACGGCCTGCGCGGCCGTGAGGCCAGGGACGGTCCTCACGTCGACGTCGGGGTAGTCGGCAGCCGCCTCCCAGACGGCGGTGGCCATGGCGAAGACGCCCGGGTCGCCGCTCGACACGACGGCCACGCGACGGCCGGCGCGAGCGAGGTCGAGGGCGTGCCGGGCGCGCGCGTCCTCCTCGGTGTTGTCGCTCGGGATGCGCTCCTGCCGCGGGTTGGGAGGCACCCGGTCGAGGTAGGGACCGTAGCCCAGCAGCACCTCAGCCTGGGCCAGCGCGGCCAGCGACTCGGGGGTCTGCCAGTCGCGGCCGGCCGGACCGAGGCCCACGACGACGACGGAGCCGACACCCGCAACAGGCTGCACCTGGGGGAGCGGGCCGTGCTGCGACGACGGGAGCACCGCCATCGAGAAGTAGGGGACGGTGGACGGGTCGACGTCCGCCAGCCTTGCGGTGCGCTGGACGTCCGTGGAGGCCCGCTCGACGTAGAAGGCCTCGTCCAGCCGGCCCGAGGCCTCGAGCGCCGCGCGGACGTTGTCGAAGGTCCGGCCCAGCTTCATGATGGCGGCGGGTCCGCCCAGGGCGAGCCGTGCGGTGAGGTCCTCCACGGGCAGGGTGCCGGGCAGGACCTGCAGCACCTCCTCGGCCTCGACCAGGGGAGCGCCGAGAGCAGCGGCGGACGCCGCGACCGACGTGACGCCGGGCACGACGACCGTCTCGTAGCGGTCGGCGAGCCGCTTGTGCAGGTGCATGTAGGACCCGTAGAACATCGGGTCGCCCTCGGCCAGCACGACGACGTCGCGACCGGCGTCCAGGTGCACCGCGAGCCGGGCGGCGGCGTCCTCGTAGAACTCCTCGAGGGCCCCCCGGTAGCCGCCGGGGTGGTCCGTGGTCTCGACCGTGAGCGGGTAGACGAGGTGCTCCTCGACCACGCCGTCGGGCAGGTACGACCGGGCGATGCCGAGCGCGATGGAGCGGCCGTGCCGGGCGGAGTGGAACGCGACCACGTCGGCACTGCCGAGGATGCGGGCGGCCTTCACCGTGACGAGCTCCGGGTCGCCGGGGCCGAGCCCCACGCCGTACAGCGTCATCTACTCGACCACCGTCGCGAGCGCGTTGACGGCGGCCGACACGATGGCCGAGCCGCCGCGCCGGCCGCGGACGACCAGGTGCTCGAGGTCGGAGGCGATGAGGGCCTCCTTCGACTCGGCCGCACCGATGAAGCCGACCGGGATCCCCAGGACAGCAGCGGGTCTCGGGCCGCCCTTGGCGACCAGGTCGAGCAGGTGGAACAGCGCGGTCGGCGCGTTGCCGATGGCGACGACGGCGCCCTCGAGGTGCGGCTCCCAGAGGTCGACCGCCATCGCAGACCGCGTGTTCTCCCCGGCGGGCCCCACCTGGGGGAGCGTGCAGATGACCTCGTTGTCCTTGGGCAGTCGCTTGCGGGTGATGCCGGACGCGACCATCTGCGCGTCGCACAGGACCGGGGCACCGGCCTGCAGCGCGTCGTAGGCCGCGTCGTACACGCCCTCCGAGAACGCGACGTCCGCCGCGAGGTCGACCATGCCGCAGGCGTGGATCATCCGGACCACGACGCGCTCGAGGCCGCCCGGGAAGCGGGCCAGGTCGGCCTCGGCCCGGATCGTCGCGAACGACTGCCGGTAGATCTCGGCGCCGTCCTTCTCGTAGCTCACACGTACCCCTCTGCAGTGGCCGTCCTGATGACCGCCCCGGTCGGCGCTCCGCAGTGGCGGTCGCACCCGGACCAGTGAAGCGGACGCGGCCCCGGGCCGAGGTCTGCTGCTGCATCGGACCGTACGTCCGCCAGCGCGTTGGCGCACGCCAGACCGGCGCAGGCGCTCACTCCGACCCACGGCGAGGCGGGGTCGGTCACCAGTCCGGTGGTGTCGGCAGAGGTGGGTACGACGACGGTGCGCCACGGCGTCAGCTGCAGGTCGTGCCTGGCCAGCCGCTCGAGGACGTCGGCCGCGAGCCGGCCCAGGGGTGGCAGGGCGACGACCCGGTCCCCGTGGGCGCCGAGCGCGACGGGAGGACCGGCCTCGACAGCGGGCCCGAGCGGGCGGTCCCAGGTCAGCTCCCGGACCCGCCACTCGGTGGTGCGGATCGCGAGGAAGTGCGCGGCCGCCTCGAGCAGCGTGCCCACCGTCCCCGGCCCGGCGTCCCTGCCGTCGACGAGCAGCCGGTCGTCGACCAGCGCCAGGTCAGGTCGTACCGACAGGACGTCAGGTCCTCCGACCCCGATGAGGAACCGGCCCGGGAGCGGCTCCAGCGACTGGATGCCGGTGTCGACCTCGGCCACCACGTCGCGCAGGCCGCGCAGCGGGGAGGCGACGACGTTGCGGGCGGTGTCGTGGGTCTCCGAGGGCAGCAGGCCCGCGTCGGCCAGCAGGTCACCGAGGCCGTCGGAGGTGCGCAGGCCACGCAGCTGGACGTTGCCACGGGAGGTCAGGTCGAGGTTCCCGTCCCCGAAGGAGGCGGACGCCTGGGCGAGCGCTCGCACCTGCCGCGACGTCAGGTAGCCGCCGGGGACGCGCACCCGCACGAGGCCGCCGTCGACCGCGTCGTGGACGCGCAGCGCCCCGGGGCAGCGGTCGGGGGCGGTGCGCACGCCCGAAAGCCTAAGATGGCCGAGCAGTCGGCAGGGGAACCCGGTGAGAGTCCGGGGCTGTCCCGCAACGGTAGAGCCCGAGCACCTCCCGGCAGCGTCACCCGACGGCCACCTCCGAGGAGAGCGCGTGCCCCGCATCCTGCTTCTGTCGACGTCCGACACCGACCTGCTGAGCGCCCGCGCCTCCGGCGCCGACTACGCCCTCGCGGCCCCGGGGCGGTTCGACCTCGACGACATCCCGCAGATGGTCGCCGCCGCCGACCTGGTGGTCGTCCGCATCCTCGGGGGACGGCGAGCCTGGACCGGGCTCGACATCGTGCTCGAGCAGGACCGCCCCGTGGTCGTGCTCACCGGCGAGATGGTCCCCGACCCGGAGCTGATGGAGGCCTCCACGACGCCGATCGGCGTGGCGCGGGAGGCGCACGACTACCTGGCGCAGGGCGGCCCTGAGAACCTGCGCCAGCTGCACGCGTTCCTCTGCGACACGGTGCTGCTCACCGGCCTCGGCTTCGAGCCCGCTGTCGCCCTCCCCACCTGGGGTCACCACGACCGCCCCACCGGCAGCGCGACCGGGCCGGTCGTCAGCGTGCTGTTCTACCGGGCTCACGAGATCGCGGGGAACACCGCGTTCATCGATGCCCTCTGCGACGCCATCGAGGCCAAGGGCGGCACGCCGCGGCCGCTGTTCGCGGCGAGCCTGAGGACCCCGGACGACGGGCTGCTCGAGGCGCTGGCCGGCTCCGACGCCATCATCACCACCGTCCTCGCCGCCGGCGGCACGAGGCCGGCGCTGGCCTCCGCCGGCGAGGACGACGAGTCGTGGGACGTCGGGGCGCTCGCGACGTTCGACGTCCCGATCCTGCAGGGCCTCACCCTCACCGGCAGCCGGGCGACGTGGGAGGCGAGCGACGACGGGCTCACGCCGTTCGACACCGCGACGCAGGTCGCGATCCCGGAGTTCGACGGCCGCATCATCACGGTCCCGTTCTCGTTCAAGGAGATCGACGAGGACGGACTGACCGTCTACGTCGCCGACCCTGAGCGCTGCCTGCGGGTCGCCGGCCTGGCCGTCCGCCACGGCCGGCTGCGGCACACCCCGAACTCGGAGAAGCGGATCGGCATGGTGCTGAGCGCCTACCCGACCAAGCACGCCCGCATCGGCAACGCGGTCGGGCTGGACACCCCGGCGTCCTGCATCAAGCTGCTCGACGCCCTGAAGCGCGCCGGCTACCGGGTGGGTGACCTGCCGGACAACGGCGACGACCTGTTCCACGCGCTCATCGAGGCCGGCGGCCAGGACCCCGACTGGCTGACCGAGGAGAAGCTGCAGGGCAACCCGGTCCGCATCAGCGCCGCGGACTACCGTGCCTGGTTCGCCACCTTGCACCCCGACTTCCAGGAGTCGGTGGAGAAGGCGTGGGGCCCGGCCCCGGGAGACCTGTACGTCGACCGAAGCAAGGACCCGGACGGCGAGATCGTCGTCGCCGCGCTGCAGGCCGACAACGTCGTGCTGATCGTGCAGCCGCCCCGGGGCTTCGGGGAGAACCCTGTCGCGATCTACCACGACCCCGACCTGCCGCCCTCGCACCACTACCTCGCGGCCTACCAGTGGCTGGCGGGCTCCTTCCGGGCCGACGCGCTCGTGCACGTCGGCAAGCACGGCAACCTCGAGTGGCTCCCCGGCAAGACCCTCGGCATGTCCGCGACCTGCGGCACCGACGCGGCCCTCGGTGACCTGCCGCTCGTCTACCCGTTCCTCGTCAACGACCCGGGGGAGGGCACCCAGGCCAAGCGCCGCGCCCACGCCACCCTCGTCGACCACCTGGTGCCGCCGATGGCGCGGGCCGAGTCCTACGGCGACATGGCCCGGCTCGAGCAGCTGCTCGACGAGCACTCCAACATCGCCGCGATGGACCCGGCCAAGCTGCCCGCGATCCGGGCGCAGATCTGGACCCTCATCCAGGCGGCGAAGCTCGACCACGACCTGGGGCTGGACGACCGCCCCCACGACACAGAGTTCGACGACTTCCTGCTGCACGTCGACGGCTGGCTGTGCGAGGTCAAGGACGTGCAGATCCGCGACGGCCTGCACGTGCTCGGCGAGGCACCCACCGGTCAGGGCCGGGCCCTCATGGTCCTGGCGATCCTGCGGTCCCGGCAGATCTGGTCCGGCAAGCAGTCACTGCCCGGGCTGCGGCAGGCCCTGGGCCTCGACAGCGAGGACCGCGCAGAGACCGACGCGTTCGAGGAGCAGGCACTCGCGCTCGTGACCGACCTCGAGGAGCACGACTGGGACCCGGGCCGGATCGCGCACCTCACCCAGGACCCCACGGTCGCGGAGATCCTCGCGTTCGCGTGCACCGAGGTCGTACCCCGCCTCGACGCGACGGCCGGCGAGATCGACGCCGTGCTGCACGCCCTCGACGGCGGCTACGTCCCGGCCGGTCCGTCGGGCTCCCCGCTGCGCGGCCTGGTCAACGTGCTGCCGACCGGCCGCAACTTCTACTCCGTCGACCCGCAGGCGGTGCCGAGCAAGCTCGCCTGGGAGACCGGTCAGGCGATGGCCGACTCGCTCGTCGACCGCTACCTCAAGGATCACGGCGACTACCCGAAGAGCGTCGGGATCTCCGCGTGGGGGACGAGCGCCATGCGGACGAGCGGTGACGACATCGCTGAGGTCCTCGCCCTGCTCGGCGTCCGGCCGGTCTGGGACGACGCGAGCCGGCGCGTCACCGCGCTCGAGCCGATGTCCCGCGAGGAGCTGGGCCGACCGAGGATCGACGTCACGGTCCGCATCTCGGGCTTCTTCCGCGACGCCTTCCCGCACGTCGTCAACATGCTCGACGACGCCGTCCAGCTCGCCGCCCAGCAGGACGAGCCGGACAACCACGTCCGGCTGCACGCGCAGGCCGACGGGCACACCACGCGCGTCTTCGGCAGCAAGCCGGGGGCCTACGGCGCGGGGATCCTCCAGCTCCTCGACGGCGGCAACTGGCGCGACGACGCCGACCTCGCCGAGGTCTACGCCGTGTGGGGCGGCTACGCCTACGGCCGCGGCCGGGACGGCGTGCCGGCCCGGGAGCAGATGGAGTCGACGTACCGGCGGATCTCGGTCGCCGCGAAGAACGTCGACACCGTCGAGCACGACGTCCTCGACTCGTCCGACTACTTCGAGTACCACGGCGGCATGATCGCCATGGCCCGGTCGCTAACCGGCAAGGCGCCCGAGGCCTACATCGGCGACAGCACGAACCCCGACCGGGTGCGCACCCGCACCCTGACGGAGGAGACGTCCCGCATCTTCCGCGCACGCGTCGTCAACCCGCGGTGGGTCGAGGCGATGCGGCGGCACGGCTACAAGGGCGCCTTCGAGCTCGCGGCGACGGTCGACTACCTCTTCGGCTACGACGCGACGACCGGTGTCGTCACGGACCACATGTACGAGACGGTGGCGCAGACCTACGTCCTCGACGCGGTCAACCGGGAGTTCCTCGAGAAGAGCAACCCGTGGGCGCTGCACGGCATGACCGGCAAGCTGCTGGAGGCGCACGAGCGGGGGCTCTGGGCGGAGCCGACCGCGGAGACACTGGCAGAGTTGAGGGCGACGTTCCTCGCCACTGAAGGAGACCTCGAGAGTGACTGACCCGCTCTCCGTGGGCGGCACCGCACGCCCGATCACGATGCACGGCACGCCGGTCCTGCACGAGCGCTGCGCCGAGGTGACCGTCTTCGACGACGAGCTCGTCATGCTGGTCAAGGACATGTACCAGTCCATGTACGAGGCGAAGGGCGTCGGGCTCGCCGCCAACCAGGTGGGCGTCGGCCTGCGGGTGTTCGTCGTCGACTGCCCCAACGGCGAGGACGAGCGGATCGTCGCGCACGTCGTGAACCCGGAGCTCGAGCTGCCCGGGGAGCGGACCCTCGACGACGACCTCGAGGGCTGCCTGTCCGTGCCCGGCCCGTCGTCGAACGTCGCCCGTCCCAACTACGCGGTGGTCCGCGGGGTGGACGTGCACGGCCAGGCGGTCGAGATCATCGGCAGCGGCCTGCTGGCCCGGTGCCTGCAGCACGAGAGCGACCACCTCGACGGGACGGTCTACGTCGACCGCATCTCGAGCAAGGAGCGCAAGCGGGTGCTGAAGGAGGCCTTCCCGGCCTGACAGGTGGTTCCCAGGCGCGTGTTGGAGGATGAGACCGTGACCCATCCCGGCCCTGACTTCCTGCCGTACCCGCTGCCTGCGGTCGCGCCGACCTGGACGCCCCTGCCGGCGCCGCCCTCGGCTCCCGTGCAGGGGCCCGGCCGCTGGTCGAAGGCTCTCGACGGGGTGCCCCCGCTCGGCGTCGTGAGCATCGGCAGCGGCCTCGGTGCCCTGGTGCTGCTCGTCCTGGTGTCGGGCGTGGCCGACCGGCCCGGTCCCGGAGCCACCGTCACCGCGCTCGCTGCAGCCGTCTCGCTCGTGACCGGGTGGATCGCGCTGCGCAAGGTCGCCGAGCGCGACAGCCGCACCCTGGTCGTCGGGGCCCAGTCGGTCGCGGCCCTGTCGGCCGTGCTCGCGGCCATCGTCTACGCCGCCTCGGGCTCGAGCGAGCAGGTCGTCCAGCCGCCCAAGACGCAACCGAGCAGCCAGCCGTCCGGCCTCGCCAGCCCGACGCCCGCGCCCACGCCGTCCACCGTGACGCCGATCCCGCCCGCCGGTGCGGTCAACGGCTTCGGCGTGCCGAGCGAGCCCGGTCAGCCGATCAGCAACGACCCCGCGGCGCTGGGCACCCTGCAGGGCCACGTCGTCGACACCGCCGGACGGCCGATCGCGGGCGCCAGCGTGACCGTCACCCGCGCCACCGCCGGCGACACCAGCAGCACCCCCCAGTGCCCGACACGGGTCACGACCCTGACCGAGGCGAACGGGATCTACCAGCTCCAGCTGTGCCAGCTCGGCGACAACCTCGGCTACCACGTCCGCATCCAGGTCGGGAAGAGCGTCGTCGAGCACGACCTCTACGTGAACAGCGGCCAGACCACGACCTACGACGTGATCCTCCCCCGCTAACCGCCCGGGTGAATGGATACGGGCACTCGAGATCCGGGCGCAGAAGCGAGTGCCCGTATCCATTCCCCCGCGGGACGGGCGGGTCAGGGGAGGGCGCGGAACCAGATCAGCGAGGCCCCGGCCGCGGTGATCCCGAGGAGCAGGGCCAGGCCCGTCAGCCAGCTCGAGATGTCCTTGCGCTTGGTCGTCGTCCCCGCCTCCTTGGCGATGGACTTGTAGACCTGCTTGAGCTCCTTCTCGGTCAGCGCCTGGTAGTGCTGACCGCCGGTGGTCCGGGCGAGCGCCTCGAGCGTCGGCTGGTCGACCGGGGTCGGGATGATCTGCCCGCGGACCTCGATGTAGCCGTCCGGCGTGCCGTAGGCGATGGTCGTCACCGGCATGCCCGCGTCGACCGCCTGCTGCGCCCCGGCCTCCACCGGCTGCCCGACGGTGTTGCCGCCGTCGGACAGCAGCACGATCCGGACCGGCGCCTTGTTGCCGCCTGCCTGCACCGCCTGCGCGGCCCGCACCGCCTGCCCGACTGCGTCGCCGATCGCCGTGCCGCCGCCGAGCTGCAGCGCCTCGATGGAGCCCGCGACCGAGGACTTGTCGGTCGTCGGCGGGGCGACGAGGGCGGCCGTGCCGCTGAAGGCGACCAGCCCGACGGAGAACGTCGAGGGAAGCCCTCTGACGAACTGCTCAGCGGCGGTCTTCGCGGCCTCGATCCGCGACGGGGACACATCGGTCGCCGTCATCGAGGCGGACACGTCGAGGGCCACGATGACCGTCGCCTTGTCGCGCTTGACCTTCACGTCGGCCGTCGGCTTGGCGAAGCCGGTCGTCAGCGCTGCGAGGGTGAGGATCAGCAGCGAGGCCGGCAGGTGCCGTCGCCAGCCCGGGCGCTTCGGCAGCACCGACGCCAGCAGGTCGACGTCGGCCATCCGGGTCTCGTAGGTGGACCGGCGCAGCTGCAGCCAGACGTAGAGCCCGGCGAGGACCGCGACGGCCAGCAGCAGGAGCAGCCGGGGCTCCTCGGCGAAGTGCCAGTGCCGGGGGATCGAGAACGTCATCGACCCGCCACCCTCCGGGCGGCGCGCACCCGGCGCCGCAGGCTCAGGAACCGGGACAGCTCGCGCAGCCAGTCGTCGGCCGTCGACAGCGGCAGGTACGCCGACCCGGTGCCCTTCACGGCCTGGCTGAGCGCCGCCGACCGGGACGCGGCGGCCCTCGCGTAGGCCTCGCGCACGGCGCGGCTGCTCGTCGGCACCTCGACGGAGCGCCCGGTCTCCGGGTCGCGGACCCGCAGCAGCCCGACCGCCGGGAGCTGCTGCTCGAGCGGGTCGGTCACGTGCACGACGATGACGTCGTGCCGGGCCGAGAGCAGCTGCATCCGCTTCTCCCAGTCGCGGGGGCCGAGCAGGTCCGACACCACGACGATGAGCCCGCGCCGCTGGACCGGGACGGCTAGGAGCGCCGTACCCAGCGACGGACCGGAGCCCTCGCCGGGGTCGATGCGGTCGAGCACCGACAGCAGGTGCGGGGCAGCGGTCGTGGTCGCGCGGGACGGCAGCCTCCGCACGCCCTCGCGGGACAGCACGACCGCCCCGATCCGGTCGCCCGGGCCGGACGCCAGGTGGGCGAACGCCGCGACGACGGTGAGCGCCAGCTCCTTCTTCAGCTGCTTGCGCGTGCCGAGCCCCATCGAGGGCGTCAGGTCCACGACGAAGGTGGTCTCGAGCTCGCGCTGCGCCGTGGTCGTGCGCACGTGCGGCTCGCCGGTGCGGGCCAGCACGGCCCAGTCCATCCGCCGCACGTCGTCACCGGGGCTGTAGAGCCGGGCCTCCGCCGGGTCGCCGCCGGGGCCGACCTGGACGCCGAGGTGCTCGCCGTGCAGGTAGCCGTCGACCTTGGCCGACACCTCGAGGTAGAGCCGCTTGGCGCGCGCCCCCGTGGTCAGGAAGGACGCAGCGGTCATGCCGCGCCGTCGTCGTAGACCGGGCTCGCCTCGGCCGGAGGCGCCACCTTCTCCAGCACCCGCTCGATGAGCCGCCGGCGAGGCACGCCGTCGGCGATCGCGTCGTAGGTCAGCACCAGCCGGTGCGAGAGCACGTCGACGGCGACGGCCGCGACGTCCTCGGGCAGCGCGTGGTCGCGGCCGTGGATCAGCGCCAGCGAGCGTGCCGCGGCCACCAGCCCGAGGCTGCCGCGGGGGGACGCGCCGTGCACGACGAGCGGCGCGAGCTCCGGCACGTTCCACTGGTGCGGCTCGCGGGTGGCCATGACGATGCGCACGGCGTACTCGGCCACTGCGTCGTGGACGTAGACCGCGTCGGCCGCCTCCTGCAGCCGCACCAGCTCGTCGAGGCTGATCACCTCGACGGCCCGCGGCGGGTCGACCGACATCCGGTGCACGATCTCGAGCTCCTCGGCCATGGACGGCGTGGGCACGTCGACCTTCATGAGGAACCGGTCGAGCTGCGCCTCCGGCAGCGGGTAGACGCCCTCGGACTCGAGGGGGTTCTGGGTCGCGAAGACGACGAACGGGCGGGGGAGCGGGTACGTCGTCCCCGCGAGCGAGACCTGCCGCTCGGCCATGACCTCCAGCAGCGCCGACTGCACCTTCGCCGGTGCGCGGTTGACCTCGTCCGCCAGCACCAGGTTGGCGAAGACCGGGCCCAGCTCGACGTCGAAGTCCTCCTGCGACGGCCGGTAGACCCTGGTGCCGATGATGTCGCTCGGCACCAGGTCGGGCGTGAACTGGATGCGGACGCTCGTGCCGCCCGTCGCGCGGGCCAGCGTGTCGACCGCGAGCGACTTCGCGACGCCCGGGACGCCCTCGAGCAGGCAGTGCCCGCGGGCGAGGAGGGCGACGAGCATCCGCTCGATCATGAGGTCCTGGCCGACGACGACGCTGCTGACCTCGTCCAGCACGCGGTCGAGCAGCTCGCCGGGGGCAGCGGTGGGTCTGCGGGAGGGGCTCATGCCCCCACTCTCCCGCACCAGGCTGGGAGATCGCTGGCAACGTGTCGTTCTCCGAGCCACGGGGTAGACGACGATCATGAGCATCCCCGGTACCCCGCGCCTCGTCCCCGTCGCGGGCGGCGAGCACCAGTCCGACGAGCCCTACCCCCAGGAGATCCCGCTCCCCGTCGGGGTCACGCGCCTCGGGTCCCCTCCCGTCGCCGAGGCCGTGGTCTCCGAGGACGGGCTCGTGGTCCTGCGCGGCCTCGACACCGTCGTCGTCGACGGCGGCCCGGTGACGGAGACAGTGCTCGTCCACGGCAACCGCATCGCGCTGCCCGAGGGCGACGTCGTCTTCCAGGCGGAGAAGGAGGACGACGACGGCGGCCGCCAGGGCGGCGAGGAGCTCGGCAAGGGCGCCAAGGACTACGACACCCTCGACCGCAGCTAGCTCCCGCGGGTCCTCTCAGGTTCCCCCTGGGTCGCGTTACGGCACCTGCCAGGGCCGTTCGGATGCCACCGCGCGAATCCCGGCTCTGGGCACCGCAGTGCCCGGTCAGACCAGCTCGACGACCACGACGGAGCCGCCGTCCGCCTCCACGCGCTGCTCCTGGTAGGTCCAGCCGTGTGCGCTCGCCAGCAGCACCGACACCGGGTTGCCGGGGACCGCCATCGCCTGCCGGTGGTCGGCCAGGTTGCAGCAGACGGCCACCTTGCCGCGGGTCATGACGAGCCAGCGGGCGTCCTCGTCCCAGGTGACGCCGACGTGGTGGCGACGGCCGTCGCTGAGGTCGGGCCGGGAACGGCGCAGCGCGATCAGGTCCCGGTGCCAGGCAAGGACGTCCTCGTCGATCGACCAGTCGAGCTTCGAGGCCTCGAAGGTGGCGGGGTCCTGTGGGTCCGGCACGTCGCCCTCGTCCCAGCCGTGCTGGGCGAACTCGCGCCGCCGACCCGCGCGGACGGCGTCGGCCAGGTCGCCGCTGAAGTCGCTGAAGAACATCCACGGCGTCGTCGCGCCATACTCCTCGCCCATGAAGAGCATCGGCGTGTACGGGCCGAGCAGCAGCAGAGCCGTACCGATGGGGGAGCGGGCCGGCCGGTCGCCGACGGCTCGGTTGCCGACCTGGTCGTGGTCCTGCAGGTAGGTGACGAAGCGCCAGCCGGGGACGTCGGCGGGCACGGGTCGACCGTGCGGCCGCCCCCGGAAGGTCGACCACGTCCCGTCGTGGACGAACGCGCCCGTGAGCGCTTTCGCCGTCGTGGCGAGAGACCCGAAGTCGCAGTAGTAGCCGAACCGCTCCCCGGTGAGCATCGCGTGCAGCGCGTGGTGCACGTCGTCGCACCACTGCCCGTCCATCTTCCAGGTCTGCAGCACCTTCGGGTCGTTCAGGTCGCTCTCGGCGACGAGGAACAGCGGCTTGCCGACCTGCGCGGCCAGGGCCGCGACCTCGTCGTGCATCTCCTCGAGGACGTGGGTGGCACCGTTGTCGACGAGCTCGTGGACGGCGTCGATCCGGAGCCCGTCGAGGTGGTAGTCCCGCAGCCACATCAGGGCGTTGTCGATCACGAAGCACCGCACCTCGGGCACCCGCAGGTCGACGGCCGGTCCCCAGGGCGTCTGGTGCTCGTCGGTGAAGTAGGGGCCGAACTCCGACAGGTAGTTCCCGGACGGGCCGAGGTGGTTGTAGACGACGTCCATGACGACGCCGAGGCCCTTGGCGTGCGCAGCGTCGACGAACCGCTTGAGCCCGTCCGGCCCGCCGTAGGGGTCGAAGACGGCATACAGCGCGACCCCGTCGTACCCCCAGCCCCACCTGCCGTCGAAGGCGTTGCAGGGCAGGAGCTCGACGGCGGTGACGCCGACCTCGACCAGGTGCTCGAGGTGGGTGATCGCCGCGTCGAACGTGCCCTCAGCCGTGAACGTGCCGACGTGCAGCTCGTAGAGGACGGCCCCCGCGAGCGGCAGCCCGTGCCAGCGGTCGTCGGTCCAGGTGAAGGCGTCGTGGTCGTAGGCACGGGAGAGGCCGTGCACGCCGTGCGGCTGCCAGGCGCTGCGCGGGTCGGGGCGCACCGGGCCACCGTCGACCGAGAGCCCGTAGTCGCCGTCGACCTGGCCGGTCCAGTGCTCCCCGTCCTGGACCAGCGGCGTCCCGTCGTGCAGCGCCACGCTGCTGGCGTGCGGCGCCCAGACCCGGACCTGGCTCGTCATGTCGACCTCGTCGTAGGCAGGAGTCGTCGGGCGCACGTCGAAGTCCGGTCCTCATGCGCCGCCTCGCCGTGACCGCCCTCCTGGGATCGCTCGCGCTCGTGCTCGCGCCTGGTGCCCAGGCAGCCAAGGGCCCGACGATCGCGACGCTGCGCACCGGCGTGACCGGTGCGGGGGAGCCGAACATCAGCGTCGGGCGCGACGGCACCCTCTGGGCGACGGCGATGCAGCGCACGGTCCGCTCGACGGATGCCGGGCGCACCTGGAAGGACGTCACGCCGGCCGGTCACGTCGCCACCCTCGACCCGTTCCTGTTCGTCGACAAGAGCACCGGCCGGGTCTTCAAGTCCGACCTCGCCGGCACCTGCCAGCTGCTGAGCTGGACCGACGACAACGGCAGCACCTGGTCGTCGTCGCCCGCGGCCTGCAACCTGTCCGACCACCAGAGCATGGCGAGCGGCGCGCCCGTCACGAGCCCGACCGCCGGCTACCCGCGGGTCCTCTACGACTGCTCCCAGACGCTGGGCTACAACGGCTACAGCCTCGCCAGCGGCTGCGACAAGAGCCTGGACGGCGGCCGTTCGTGGGTCCCGACCGGGACGTACGCCTTCAACGACCCGGGCACGCCGGAGGGCGACGCCGGGGTGCCCTACCACTGCCTCGGTGACGTCGGCGCGATCCAGGCCACCGGCGACGGCACCCTCTACGTGCCGCGTGGGTGGTGCGACAACCCCTGGCTCGCCGTCAGTCGCGACGAGGGCCTCACCTGGACCCGCACCCGGGTGGCCACCAACGGCATGAACACCTCGGTGTCGGGGGGCTTCGGCTTCGTGGCCCCTGGCTACGGCCAGTCCGACTACCAGGCGACCGTCGTGGCGGACGACAAGGGCACCGTCGTGTTCTTCTGGGTCGCGCGCGACCGGCTGCCCTACCTCGCGGTGAGCCGCGACCACGGCGCGCACTTCGGCAAGCCGATCCTGGTCGCGCCGAAGGGGATGAAGGAGGCGTGGGGCCCCGCGATCGACCTCGACGCTCGCGGCCGGGTCGGCCTCGCGTGGATGGGCACGACCCAGTCGCCCGGCCAGCCCTGGACCGGTTCCTACGCCGGCGTGGAGTGGACCGGCTACCTCGCCGTCGTCACGGGCGTCACGACCGCCCACCCCAGCATCACGGCGAAGGCGCTGCCGGGCGAGCCGCTCGCGACGGGCACCTGCGGCCCGGGCCGGTGCAACGACCGGGTGCTCGACTTCATCGACGTGGCCTTCGGCAAGGACGGCTCGCTCTACGGCGCGTTCGTCGACTCGCTCACCAGCCGCTCCGAGCTGGTGGTCGGTCGGCTGCAGGGCTGACGTCACGGCTGCACCAGCAGCCGGACAGGGAGGTCGGGCAGCAGGTCCGTGAGGCCCTCGAGCTCGAGCGAGGCGCGCCCGCCGCGGAGGGGCACCGCGACGGCGACCGGGCCACGGCGGTAGGCCAGCGTCGTGGGCCCGGCCTCCAGGGGCTCGTAGCCCTCGAGCCGCGCCCGCACCGACAGGGCCGCCCGCACGAGCTGCTGCTTCTCGCTGTCGAGCGACCCGTCGGGGTTGTCGAGGAGCTGGGCCCGGCGCACGTAGTCGACCGGTCGGCGGTTGTCGGGGTCCACGAGCGACAGGTCGACCAGCTCGCAGCCCTGGTAGGTGTCGGCGACGCCCGGCATGGTGAGCTGCACGAGCTTCTGCGCGAGCACCGTCGAGCGCCAGGCACCGTCCAGCCGGGCCACGAAGGCTGCCACCTCGGCCATCAGGTGCTCGTCGGCGAGGAGCGCCCGGACGTAGGCCTCGGCGGCCGCGTCGTAGGTCGTGTCGGGGTCGAGCCAGGACGTGCGGGCCTTGGCCTCGTGCGTGGCCTTCGCGACGTACGCCACGAGGCGGTCGGCGTCGATCGGCCAGGCTCCGACGAGGGTCTGCCAGACCAGCTGCTCGGTCGGCGCGTCGAGGCGCCGGGGGAGCCACGCGGTCCACTGCGTGACCGCCTCGCCCCAGGCGCCCGGGTGCTGGGAGAGCAGCACCAGGCGGGCCCGCACGTCCTCGGAGCGCTTGGTGTCGTGCGTCGAGAGCGTCGTCATCGTGAGCGGCCAGTCGCGCAGGCTGCGCCGGCAGTGCTCGTGGAAGTCCTCGATCGACGTGCCCCAGTCCGCGGGGGCGCCCCCGACCTCGTTGAGCGCGAGGAGCGGCAGGTAGCGGTAGAGGGCGGTGTCCTCGACGCCCTTCGCCATCACCGGCCCGCAGGTCTGCTGGAAGCGGGTGCTGAGCTCGCCCTCCTGCACGAGCAGGCTGCCCAGGGCGGCGATCTCGCGTGTCCGGGACGGGAGCCGTGCCGACGCCGACTCGCAGGCCCACTGCACCGTCGACTCGCCGCCAGGCAGGTAGGCCCGGTAGACGTCGAAGGCGACCAGCACCTCGACCAGCGCCTCGCGCAGCCCGCGGCGGGTGATGTCGAGGTGCGCCGCGTCGCAGAGCGGCTTGGCGAGATCCACGAGGCGCTCCACCTCGGCAGCCAGCACCTGGTGCAGCACCTGCCGCTTGGAGGCGTCGACGACCTCCTCCCACGAGGAGTCGTCGCCCGTCAGTGACTGCCAGAGCGAGGTCAGCGGCTGCTCGCCGGCGGGGTCGACGAACAGCCCTGTGATGAGGTTCAGGGCGTCGTAGCCCGTCGTCCCGTCAACCTCCCAGCGCGGCAGGGACTCGCCGGGCTCGAGGATCTTCTCGGCGACCGTCCAGACGCCGGACTCCTCGCGCAGCCGCGCGAAGTACCCCGCAGGGTCCGCGAGGCCGTCGGGATGGTCGACGCGCAGTCCCTCGACGACACCGTCGCGGACCTGCTTCAGGACGAGGGCGTGGGTCGCCTCGAAGACGGCCGGGTCCTCCACGCGCAGACCGGCGAGCGTCGTGACATCGAAGAACCGCCGGTGCGTGCTCTCCTCGGTCGCGGTGCGCCAGTCGGCCAGCCGGTAGTGCTGCGCGTCGAGCGTCGCCAGCAGGTCGTCCCTGACGAAGGTGCCGGGGGCGAGCGGGAAGACGTGCTCGAAGTAGCGCACGACGTCACCGTCGACGACCAGGTCGTCGAGCACGTCGGCGAGCGGGCCGCCGAGCACCGGGACGAGCACCCGCTGCGACCAGTCGATGTCGAACCAGTCCTTGTACGGCGACGCCGGCCCGTCGCGGAGGACCGACCACCACGCGGCGTTGCGGTCCTCCGGTGCGGCGATGGTCATGTGGTTGGGCACGATGTCGAGCACGATGCCGAGGCCCTGCTCCTGGCAGGCCGCGTGCAGCCGGGCGAGCGCGTCGGCCCCTCCCAGCTCGGGGTCCACGGAGGAGTGGTCGACCACGTCGTAGCCGTGCTGCGAGCCGCTCGCAGACGCGAGCCACGGCGAGCAGTAAGGGTGCGTGATGCCCAGTCGCGCCAGGTAGGGCACGACGGCGGCCGCAGCGTCGAACCCGAAGTCGGGCGTGAGCTGCAGCCGGTAGGTCGAGGTGATCACTCAGAACGCCTTGCGCAGCAGGCGCACGGACCGCGCGGGCAGGGTGAACTCCTCACCGGGCTTCACCGCGCGCTGCTCGACGTCGTCCAGCATGGGAGCGGCGGTGTCGAGCACGGTGTCCCACCGCTCCGCGCCGATGTCGGGCAGCACGAAGGTCATGTCGTCGGAGTGGCCGTTGAGCAGCAACCAGAACGCGGTGTCCACCACCGGCTCGCCGCGCTCGTCGGGCTCGCGGACGGCCTCGCCGTTGAGGAAGACGGCCAGGCTGCGCGCGAAGCCGGTCTCCCAGTCGTCCTCCGACATCAGCTCGCCCTGTGGCGTGTACCAGCCGATGTCATGTCGGCCGTCGAAGAACCGGCGCCGCCGGAACACGGGATGGTCGCGGCGCAGCTGCGCCAGCTTGCCGACGAAGCCGGTGAGCACCTCGAAGTCGCGCGCGCGCGCCCAGTCGATCCACGCCAGCTCGGAGTCCTGCGCGTAGACGTTGTTGTTGCCCTTCTGCGTGCGGCCGAGCTCGTCGCCGTGCAGCAGCATCGGCACGCCCTGGCTGAGGAACAGCGTCGTGAGCAGGTTGCGCTTCTGCTGCTCACGCAGGGCCACGACCTCCAGGTCGTCGGTCTCGCCCTCCACGCCGCAGTTCCACGAGCGGTTGTGCGACTCGCCGTCGTTGCCGTCCTCGCCGTTGGCCTCGTTGTGCTTCTCGTTGTAGCTGACCAGGTCGTGCAGCGTGAAGCCGTCGTGGGCCGTGACGAAGTTGATCGAGGCGAAGGGCCGCCGGCCGTCCTGCTGGTAGAGGTCGGCCGATCCGGTGAGCCGCTCGGCCAGCTCCGCGATCGTCGACTCCTCGCCGCGCCAGTAGTCGCGAACGGTGTCGCGGTACTTGCCGTTCCACTCCGTCCACAAGGGCGGGAACTGCCCGACGTTGTAGCCGTTCTCGCCGATGTCCCAAGGCTCCGCGATGAGCTTGGCCTGACTGACGACCGGGTCCTGCTGGACGAGGTCGAAGAAGGCCGAGAGGCGATCTACCTCGTGGAACTGCCGAGCCAGGCTGCTCGCCAGGTCGAACCGGAAGCCGTCGACGTGCATCTCGATGACCCAGTAGCGGAGCGAGTCCATGATCAGCTGCAGCACGTGCGGGCTCTTCATGAGCAGCGTGTTGCCGGTGCCGGTGGTGTCGTAGTAGTGCTCGGGGCTGTCGTCGACGAGCCGGTAGTAGGCGGCGTTGTCGATGCCGCGGAACGACAGC
>CBIHPE010000022.1:0-25791 GCA_966212015.1 uncultured Frankiales bacterium
ACCAGATCCGCGCCGAGATCGAGAAGTCGGACTCCGACTACGACCGCGAGAAGCTCCAGGAGCGCCTCGCCAAGCTGGCCGGCGGCGTGGCCGTCATCAAGGTCGGCGCGGCCACCGAGGTCGAGCTCAAGGAGCGCAAGCACCGCATCGAGGACGCCGTGCGCAACGCGAAGGCGGCCGTCGAGGAGGGCATCGTCGCCGGCGGTGGCGTCGCGCTGCTCCAGGCGTCGACCACGGCCTTCGAGAAGCTCGACCTCGAGGGTGACGAGGCGACCGGTGCCAACATCGTGCGCCTGGCGCTGGAGGCCCCGATCAAGCAGATCGCCCTCAACGCCGGCCTCGAGGGTGGCGTCGTCGTGGACAAGGTCCGCAACCTGCCGATCGGTCAGGGCCTCAACGCCGCGACCGGCGAGTACGTCGACATGGTTGCCACCGGCATCCTCGACCCGGCCAAGGTGACGCGCTCCGCGCTGCAGAACGCCGCTTCCATCGCGGCGCTCTTCCTCACCACCGAGGCCGTCATCGCCGACAAGCCCGAGAAGTCGGCCCCGGCCATGCCGGGTGGCGGCGGCATGGGTGACATGGACTTCTAAGTCCCTGTACGTCTGAAGGGCGGCGCTCCCGAGAGGGGGTGCCGCCCTTCTGCGTTGGTCAGTCGCCGCGCGTGTGGTCGTTCCTCAGGTCGGTGATCGCGTCCATCAGCGTCCCGTGCCGCTCCGCTTGCTGGGTGCGCACGTCAGCGAGCCCGCGCATCTCAGCGAAGCCCCCGCGCATCTCCCACGCGAGCACGTCGATCCGATCCATGGACTCCTCCTCGCTTGGGGCGCTCATCGTGATCCCGCCTGCCGCTGTCGTCGAGCGAGCATCCTGACGCTTCTCGGTGCTGGCGCGTTCGCGCTGTCCACAGCTGCCCTTAGGGTCGGGGCATGTCGTCGGACCTGGAGATCGCGCGGTCCGTCGCGCCGCAGCCGCTCGCTGATGTCGCCGCCCGCTTGGGCATCGGCGCCGACGCCCTGATCCCCTGGGGACGGGACGTCGCGAAGGTCGATCCGTCGAAGGTCACTCGCGGTGCGCCCGGCCGGCTGGTGCTGGTCACGGCCATCAGCCCGACGCCCGCGGGTGAGGGCAAGACGACCACGACGATCGGCCTCGGCGACGCCCTCCGGCAGCGCAGGGTGAAGGCCGCGCTCGCACTGCGGGAGCCCGCCCTGGGCCCGTGCTTCGGCCAGAAGGGCGGGGCCACCGGAGGCGGTCACGCGCAGGTGATCCCGATGGAGCGCATCAACCTGCACCTCACCGGTGACTTCCACGCGATCGCCAGTGCGACCAACCTGCTGGCGGCCCTCATCGACAACTCGATCCACCACGGCAACCCGCTGCGGCTCGACCCGCGCCGCATCACCTGGGGCCGGTCCGTCAACGTCAACGACCGCGCGCTGCGCGACGTGGTCGTCGGCCTGGGTGGTCCCGCCAACGGGTACGTCCGGGAGGGCCGCTTCGACATCGACGTGGCGTCCGAGGTGATGGCGGTGCTGTGCCTCGCCAAGGACCTCGACGACCTGCAGGTGCGGCTGGGCCGGATCGTCGTCGGCTTCGACGTCGACCGTCAGCCCGTGACGGCCGCGGACCTGCAGGCGGTCGGATCGATGGCCGTCCTGCTGCAGGACGCGGTCATGCCCAACCTGGTGCAGACGCTCGAGGGGACGCCGGCTCTCGTGCACGGCGGGCCGTTCGCCAACATCGCCCACGGCTGCAACTCCGTCATCGCGACCCAGCTCGCTCTCGACACCGCTGACGTCGTCGTCACCGAGGCGGGCTTCGGCGCCGACCTCGGTGCGGAGAAGTTCTTGGACATCAAGAGCCGGCAGGCAGGGCTCGACCCGTCGGCGGCGGTCGTGGTCGCGACGATCCGAGCGGTGAAGATGCACGGGGGCGTGGCGCTGGCCGACCTCGGCGCGGAGAACGTCGCTGCCGTCGAGGCCGGCATGGCCAACGTCGAGCGGCACGTCCGCAATGTGCAGTCCTTCGGGCTTCCCGTCGTCGTCGCCGTGAACGCGTTCACCAGCGACACCCCGGCCGAGCTCGCGCGGCTGCAGGAGCTCTGCCGCGAGCGGCTCGGCGTCGACGCCGTCCTCTGCAGGCACTGGGCCGACGGCGGGAAGGGTGCCCTCGAGCTGGCAGACAAGGTGCTTGCCCTGTCGGGAGCGGCCTTCGCGCCGATCTACGACCTCGACCTGCCGCTCGCGGACAAGGTCAGGACGATCGCGACGAAGCTCTACGGGGCCGCCGACGTCAGCTTCTCGGGGAAGGCGACCAAGGCCCTCGCGGACTTCGAGGCCCTGGGCTTCGGCGACCTGCCGGTCTGCATGGCGAAGACGCAGTACTCCTTCTCCGCCGACCCCTCGCTGCGTGGTGCGCCCTCCGGTCACACCCTGCCCGTCGTCGACGCGCGCCTGTCAGCAGGCGCCGGCTTCGTGGTGATCCTCTGCGGCGACATCATGACCCTGCCGGGACTGCCCGCCGAGCCTGCTGCGCACCGGATCGGGCTCGACGCCGACGGCCAGGTCGTCGGCCTGTCCTAGGAGCTCGGCAGGCGCTCCTGCAGGTAGGACAGCGCCCGCTGGGCGGCGTGGAAGCCACCCATGCCGTGGACACCGGCGCCGGGCGGCGTCGACGCCGAGCAGAGGAAGACGCCCGGCCGCACGTCGTACGGGCGGAAGGGCCGCGGCCTGGAGAGGAGCTGCCTCAGCACGTTGGCCCCGCCGGCGATGTCGCCACCGACGTCGTTCGCGTTGTAGGCCGCGAAGTCCGCGGGGGACATCACGGCGGTCGCCTCGATGACGTCGCGGACGCCGGGGGCGAAGCGCTCGATCTGCCCGATGACCGCCTCGGTCGCGTCGCCGGGCCACCCGGCCGGCACGTGGGCGTAGGCCCAGACCGGGTGCAGGTCGCCGACCGAGCGGGTCGGGTCGGCGACGTACTGCTGGGCCACGAGCACGAAGGGCTTGTCGGGCATCGTGCCGCGGAAGACCGCAGCCTCGTTGGCGGCCACCTCGTCCGCTGTCCCTCCGAGGTGCAGCGTGCCCGCCTCGCGGCAGGCCGCAGCTGTCCACGGGATGCCGCCGCGGACCGCGAGATCGACCTTGAACACACCTGGCCCGTAGCGGAAGCGAGGCGCCCTGGTGCCGGCGATCCGCGCCGCCGCGAGGGGGCCGGTGTTCATCAGCACGACGTCGGCGTCGGGCAGCCGGTCGACGGTCACGCCTGTCTCGATCGTGCCGCCGAGCGAGGTCAGCAGGGACGCGAGCGCGTTCGTGATCGCGTGCGAGCCGCCCTCCGCCACGGGCCAGCCGTGCCGGTGCGCCGAGGCGGTGAGCATCACCCCGACCCCGGCCGTCGCCGGCCCGTTCAGAGGGGTGAAGGCGTGCGCGGCGCTGCCCGCGAAGAGCGCCCTCGCCCGCTCGGTCCGGAAGCGCCTCCAGAGCACGGTGGCGGGCAGCCCGGCTCGCAGCCCGAAGCGTGCCATCAGCACCGGGTGCCTGGGCACCCTGACCAGCGGGCCGAGGACGTCGGGCACGAGGTCGTCGAACACCTCCACCAGCGGTCCGAACGTCCGCCGCCAGCGGCGCGCGTCCTCGCCCAGGCCGGTGCAGGTGTCGTCGAGCGAGCGCCGAAGGACGGCGGCGGTGCCGTCGTCGAGGGGGTGGGCCAGGTCGACAGCTGGCCAGCGCCAGGTCAGCCCATGGTCGGCCAGGGGGAGCTGCGCGAGGTACGGCGACGCGATGCCGAACGGGTGCACGGCGGAGCACACGTCGTGCAGCAGGCCCGGGACGGTGAGCTCAGCCGTCCTCGTACCGCCCCCGATCGTGTCCGCGGCCTCGAGCACGGTGACCGAGATGCCTTGCTGCGCAAGGAGAACAGCAGCAGCGAGCCCGTTGGGGCCCGAGCCCACGACCACTGCTGTGCTCATGGGCGCATGATGTCAGGTGTGAAGCGACTGCTGTCCGTCCTCCTCGCCGCGGGGTGCTCGGCGGGTGCGGCGACAGCAACGGTGACGCCGACGCCGACCCCGGTCGTCACGACTGTCGTGCCGAGTCCGACGGCATCGCCGACGCCGAAGCCGGTCCCGACGTTCGACGCGAACGGCTGCCGGATCCGGCGGCCACTGCCGCCCGGGTCCGTGGTGTCCGTCATCGGCGACAGCTACACGACGGGGGAGCCGGGGAAGGGCGGCGTGGGTGCGAAGGGCTGGCCGGCGATCCTCGCCCGCCGGACCGGCTGGACGGTGCACAAGGACGCGCAGGGCGCGAGCGGCTACCTGAGCAAGGGCTTCACGGGGAAGTACTACGACGGGCTCATCTACCTCGACCAGACCAAGAAGCTGAGGGCCCAGCACCCTGACCTGGTCATCGTGTTCGGGAGCGCCAACGACCTGCGGCACACGGAGCCGCCGTACTTCGTCGACTACGTCCGCCGCACCCTGCAGGCGGTGCGCCGCGAGGCGCCGAACGCCTACGTCGTCGTGGCGACGTCGTTCTGGTACGACGACCACCCGCCGCAGGAGATGCTCTACATCGGTCAGGTCGAGAAGGCCGAGGTGAAGCGGCTCGGCTGCGCGGTGTTCCTCGACCCGATCGCGGAGAGCTGGTTCGGCGACCGCTACCGCTACCTGTTCGTGCCGAACAACGACCACCCGACGGACGCCGGGCACCTCCGGCTGGCGGACCTCTGGCAGCGCGACCTAGGCCGCCTCGGGCTCCTTCGGCGGTAGCTCGACCGCGACCTCAGGGCCGAGGGACCAGCCGGGCCGCAGCTCGAGCTCGTCACCGCTCCAGAACGAGCCGGGGTCGTAGAAGGCGGACGGCCGCTCGTCGCCGAGGACGCCCATCGCCTGGTAGGTGCGGGCGAGCACGTCGGCGCAGAAGGCCGTCTCCACCGACGTCTCATGCGTGCGGCGGGGCAGCCGTGCGCGCAGCCAGCCCCCGGCCAGCTGGGCGGTCGTCGGGAACGCCGTCCCGTCGAGCCGCGCGATGGTCTGGAGCACCGCGTCCTCGACCTGGCGGGTGACGGGCCCCTCGAGCTGCCGGAACCACGCGGCCTGCCCGTACTTGTGGCCCCACGTCAGGACGGCGTCGCGCAGGTCGTGCAGCTGCACGCCGCGCTGGTGCTTGCCGGCCCACAGGTCGGGCAGCGACTGGCCGAGCTCGGCGTGCCACATCAGGGGCGGCAGGTCGTCGAGCACGACGGCCATGCCGACGTGGTTGACCGGCGCGTTGGTGAACGTGCGGATGACCCGGTCGGCACCGGAGCGGCCGCGGAACAGCCACACGTCGCCCGTGCGGGCGAGCGCTGCCGCTTCGTCGAGGGACACCACCTGCGTATCGTCCCCCACATGCGGCTCTGGAAGTGGCTCGGGCTCGCCGGCCTCGCAGGGGTGGCCGCGACGGGGGCCGTGGTGGCGCGCAACGAGCGCCAGCGGCGGAGCTACACACCCGACCAGGTCAGGGGCCGGCTCAAGGAGCGGTACGAGGAGGGCGCGCGCGACTGAGGTCGGGGTGGAGGACTTCCTGCACCGGCAGACCTGAACGCAACCTTTGTGCCGGTTGTCCCGGTTCCGCAGGAGATCTACCTTCTGCTCCTCTCCTCTTGACCGGACCCGTCACCCAGCCTCGACCGGTCGATCCCCCCGCATCGAAAGGCTGGTCGTCCATGACACGACGCCGTGGCTTCGTCGCGCTCGGAGCAGCACTGCTCCTCGCCGGCGGACTGCTCCCCTTCACCGGGAGCGCTGACGCAGCGCCCTCGAAGGGGCTGCTGCGCGCACTTCCCCTGGGCTGCAACAAGGTCGTCTCCGTGGGCCAGGCCCACTGCTACGCCCGGGCGCTCGGCCGGTCCCGGCCGAACGCGAGCAGCGGTCCGACGGGCCTCGGTCCCTCGCAGATCCAGTCGGCGTACAAGCTGGCCGGCCTGAGCGCGGCGGGCCGCACCGTCGCGATCGTCGACGCCTACGACGACAAGACCGCCGAGGCCGACCTCGCGACCTACCGCTCGGCCTACGGCCTGCCGGCCTGCACGACGGCCAACGGCTGCTTCAAGAAGGTGAACCAGAACGGCGTGCAGGGCTCCTACCCGAGCAACGACGTGGGCTGGGCCACCGAGATCAGCCTCGACCTCGACGCGGTCTCGGCTGCCTGCCCGTCCTGTCACATCCTGCTCGTCGAGGCGACGTCGCCCACGAACGCGAACCTCTACACGGCTGTCGACACGGCTGCCCGGACGGCCGGGGTGGTCGCGATCTCCAACAGCTACGGCGGCTCGGAGTCCTCGTCGGAGACGGCGGACGACGCGCACTTCAACCACCCGGGCATCGCGATCACGGTGTCCTCAGGTGACTCCGGCTACGGGGTCGAGTACCCCGCTGCGTCCCGCTACGTCACGGCCGTCGGGGGGACGACCCTGCGGACGGCGAGCAACGCGCGCGGCTGGACCGAGACGGTCTGGAGCGGCGCTGGGTCCGGCTGCTCGGCGTACGAGCCGAAGCCGGCTGCGCAGACCGACGCAGGCTGCGCACGGCGCACCGTCGCGGACGTGTCGGCCGTCGCCGACCCGGCCACCGGCCTCGGCGTCTACGACAGCAACTGCGACGGGCTGAACTCGCTGCTCGGCAACTGCTTCAAGGGCTGGGCTGCCGTGGGAGGCACGTCGCTGTCGTCGCCGCTCGTCGCCTCGGTGTACGCCCTCGCCGGTGCCAACTACAGCTCGGCCTACCCCTACAGCCACACGGCGTCGCTGTTCGACGTGACCTCCGGCAGCAACGGCTCGTGCAGCGGCAGCTACCTCTGCACGGGCACGGCCGGGTACGACGGACCGACCGGGCTCGGGACACCGAACGGCACGGGAGCCTTCTAGCGCCACGGTCTGCGGCGTCGTCGTGCAGGATGGCTGCATGACGACGCCGCAGGCAGGCTGGTTTCCCGACCCGACCGGTGCTTTCGAGCACCGCTGGTGGGACGGGCAGAAGTGGACCGACAACGTGTCCACCAACGGCCAGCAGTCGACCTCCCCGGTCGGGGCGGGCACCGGACCCGTGCAGGCGTCCAACCCGCAGCAGCTGGCGAAGCAGGCCGAGCGGGCCGGACTGACGCCTGGCGGGGTCGCCGGTGGCGGCACGGTGTTCACCGAGCCGGTCCTCGTCGTGAACCAGAAGATGAAGCTCATCGAGGTCACGAACCAGTACTCGGTCTACGACCAGAGCGGCACCCAGATCGCCTCGGTCAGCGAGATCGGTCAGTCGGTGCTCAAGAAGGTCGTCCGGGTCATCGGCGAGTACGACCAGTTCTTCACGCACCGCCTCGAGGTGCGGGACATGCAGGCGAAGCCCATCCTGCACGTCACCCGCCCCGCCAAGTTCGTGAAGAGCAAGGTCATCGTGGAGAAGCCGGGGGTCGGCGAGGTCGGCCGCCTCGTGCAGCAGAACGCCTTCGGCAAGATCCGCTTCGGCCTCGTCGACGCCGGCGGCCAGCAGGTCGGCGAGCTGCGGGCCGAGAACTGGCGCGCCTGGGACTTCGCCATCGTCGACGGGACGGGCACCGAGGTCGCCCGCATCAAGAAGACCTTCGAGGGCCTGGCGAAGACGATGTTCACGACGGCCGACAACTACGTCATCCGGATCCACCGGCAGCTCGAGGACCCGCTGCTGTCGCTCGTCGTCGCCAGCGCCCTGACCGTGGACACGGCGCTCAAGCAGGACTCGCGTGGCTTCAACTGACCTCTCGCTGGAGGCCAGGTACGCAGAGCTCGAGGCCCTCGGCGAGGAGAAGCGCCTGGCCCGGATGCGGCGCCAGCCGCTGATCCTCATCGGCCTGCTGGAGTTCCTCGTGATCGGCATCGGGGTGGTCGCGTCGGTGGACCTGCGCAGGCTCGCGACCCCGCAGGGCGTCGCCCTGAGATGGACGCAGGCCGCGACGTTCGGTGACTGCGACGACTACTTCCACTTCTCGACCGGCCCCTCCGACGAGCGGACCCGCGACAAGGTCTGCCAGGACCTCCGGTCCCAGACCAAGGACGCCCGCAGCCACAACGCGCAGATCGGCCTCGTGGTGAAGGCCGTGACGACGCACGCGTCGTCCTCGGTCGTGCTGCTCGACGTCACGCGCGGGCAGGACGTGCGGCACGCCGAGCTGCACCTGCGGCGGTCCGGAGGACGGTGGAAGGTGCTCCGCGACGCCACCTCGTGCGCCGTCGTCCTCTGCGCCTAAGGTCGAGCCATGGCCACCGACGTGCAGCGCCAGGACGACCGCTACGAGATCACCGTGGACGGCGAGCACGCCGGCTACGCGTTCTTCGAGCTGCACCACGGGGTCGTCGTCTTCACGCACACCGAGGTCGACGACGCCTTCGAGGGCAAGGGGATCGGCTCGCAGCTGGCCCGGGCGGCGCTCGACGACGTGCGCTCCCGGGGGCTGAAGGCGCGGCCGCTCTGCCCGTTCATCAAGGCGTGGATCGAGAAGCACCCCGACTACCAGGAGCTGGTCGCATGAAGTCGTACGAAGCCCCGGGCGTCATCGTCAGCTTCGACGCGGAGGTCTGCCAGCACGCGGCGATGTGCGTACGAGGCCTGCCGCGGGTCTTCGACACGAGCGCTCGTCCCTGGATCCAACCGGGCAACGCCACGGTCGCCGAGGTCGTCAGCCAGGTCGAGATGTGCCCGAGCGGCGCGCTATCCGTGCAGGTGACCGACGGGCGCGATGGGCAGCCCTGACACCTCGCAGACCCAGAACGGGTCGGTGCCGAGGTCCGGCTCGATGTAGAGCCGGTGGTCCTGGTGCTCCGGGCAGACCGGCCACGTCGAGTCCCGCTCGTCGTTGACCGCCTCCTGCACGTCCTGCGCGAGCAGGCACGTGAGGTACTGCTCGCCCTCCGGCCACTGGCTCACCCACCAGTCCCGCTGCTCCCAGCAGCGGTCGACGACGTCCGCGTGCTGACCGCCGAGGTCACGCAGCACCGCCTCCCGAGGCTCCTCGTCCACATGCCGGAACCTAGGCCACAGGCGGCGTGCGCGGGTGACAGTCTCCCGACGAGCGGTCATGATGCGCCCCTATGGGACGGTTCACGAGGGCTGAGATCGAGCAGGGACTGGCGCGCTACGACGAGGTCGTCGCCGAGTGCACCCGGTCGGGGGACTGGGCACCGTTCGCGGACGTGTTCACGGAGGACTGCGTCTACACCGAGCACGCGTACGGCGTCTTCCATGGCCGCGAGGCGGTCCGCGAGTGGATCGTCGGCGTCATGGCGCCGTTCCCCCACATGCGGTTCCCTCAGGACTGGGTCGCCTTCGACGAGGAGAACGACGCCGTCGTCATCGGGATCCAGAACGTGCTCGACCACGACGGCGTCGCCTACGGCTTCCCGAACTGGACCCGCCTCGTCTACGCCGGTGACGGCCTGTTCTCCTCGGAGGAGGACGTCTACAACCCGGCGCGCGACGCGGGCCGCGTCGTCGGCGCCTGGCTCAAGGCCGGCGGCAAGCTGGTCGCGCCGGTCCCCGACGTCGCTCACGGATAGCCCGGCCTCTCGGCCGGGTCAACAGGGCTTGCGTCTTCGGTCGGTGACCGGCCTGGAGGCACCGAGTCGTGGACAGATGAGCCTCGTGGGTCCGCGTGACGCAGAAGCAGCGGAGTGGGCGGTGCTCGGGGCCCGCTGAGCGTGACGGTGACCGGCGGAGGCTCATCGTGCTGCTTTGGCGTCGGGCGGCGGCGCGTGCTCTGACGCAACTGCAACAGCCTGGGGGCTCACCCGACGCTCGTGAGCGTGGCCAACCCCGCGCCGGACCTCAGGCTGTTGCAGATGCGTCAGCCGGGCCGCGCAGAGGGGCGGCTCTGGTCAGCCGGCGAGGACGTCGTCCGCGTCGACGATCGTGTAGGGGTAGCCCTGCTCGGCGAGGAAGCGCTGCCGGTGGGCGGCGTACTCCTGGTCGACCGTGTCGCGGCTGATGACCGTGTAGAAGTGCGCCGACCGGCCGTCGGCCTTCGGGCGGAGCACGCGGCCGAGGCGCTGGGCCTCCTCCTGCCGGGAGCCGAAGGTGCCCGACACCTGGATGGCGACAGCGGCCTCGGGCAGGTCGATGGAGAAGTTGGCGACCTTGCTGACGACGAGGCCGGGGATCTCCTTCTTGCGGAAGGCGTCGAAGAGGATCTCGCGCTCGGCGTTCTTGGTGGACCCCTGGATGACCGGCATCTCGAGGGCGTCACCGAGCTCGTCGAGCTGGTCGAGGTAGGCGCCGATGACGAGCACCTGGTCGTCGCTGTGCCGCTCGACGAGCTTGCGGATCACGGCGATCTTCGTGTGCGCCGTCGCCGCGATCTTGTAGCGCTCCTCCGGCTCGGCGGTGGCGTAGGTGAGCCGCTCCGCATCGGTCATCGTGACCCGCACCTCGGTGCAGTCGGCCGGGGCGATGTAGCCCTGCGACTCGATGTCCTTCCAGGGGGCGTCGTAGCGCTTCGGCCCGATGAGCGAGAACACGTCGCCCTCGCGGCCGTCCTCACGGATGAGGGTGGCCGTGAGGCCGAGGCGACGGCGGGACTGCAGGTCGGCCGTCATCCGGAACACCGGCGCCGGGAGCAGGTGCACCTCGTCGTAGACGACCAGGCCCCAGTCGCGGGCGCTGAACAGCTCGAGGTGGGCGTACTCGCCCTTCCTCTTGGTCGTCATGATCTGGTAGGTCGCGATGGTGACCGGCTTGATCTCCTTCTTCTCGCCGGAGTACTCGCCGATCTCCTCCTCGGTCAGCGACGTCCGCTTCAGCAGCTCGGACTTCCACTGCCGGCCGCTGACGGTGTTCGTCACCAGGATGAGCGTGGTCGCGCCGGCCTTCGCCATCGCGGCGGCGCCGACCAGCGTCTTGCCCGCACCGCAGGGGAGCACGACGACGCCGGACCCGCCGAGCCAGAAGCCGTCGACGGCGAGCTGCTGGTAGTCGCGCAGGTGCCAGTCGTCCTGCTTGAGGTCGATCTGGTGCGCCTCCCCGTCGACGTAGCCGGCGAGGTCCTCCGCCGGCCAGCCGACCTTGAGCAGCGCCTGCTTGAGCCGCCCGCGCTCGGACGGGAACGCGATCACCGTCTCGGGGTCGAGGCGGACACCGAGCATCGGGCTGACCTTCCTCGACCGCACGACCTCCTCGAGGACGGCCCGGTCGTTGGTGCGCAGCACGAGGCCGTGGACCGGGTCCTGCTCGAGGCGCAGCCGGCCGAAGCGGTCCATCGTGTCGGCCACGTCGACGAGCAGCGCGTGCGGCACGGCGTAGCGCGAGAACCGCACGAGGGCGTCGACGACCTGCTCCGCGTCGTGACCGGCGGCCCGCGCGTTCCAGAGGCCGAGCGGGGTCAGCCGGTAGGTGTGCACGTGCTCGGGCGACCGCTCGAGCTCGGCGAACGGCGCGATGGCCGCACGGCACTCACCGGCGAGCGGGTGGTCGACCTCGAGCAGGAGCGTCTTGTCGCTCTGGACGATGAGGGGTCCGTCATTCATGAGCGTCGACCTCCGCGACTTCGGTGATGCGATGGAGGGAGAACGTGCGGTCCTCCTGGCGCAGGTGGTCGTAGGCGGTCAGGTAGCCGCCGTCGACGGTCCGGGGCTCGACGACACGTGACGTCGGTCGCCCCTGCGCGTCTACATAACTCAGCCAGACCTGCCGGCCTTCCCGCGCCGCCTGCTGCAGGAAGGCGTGCGAGTCGGCGACCGTGACGGAGGGGCGGCGCGTCGCCCGGGACGCGAGGTCTCCCGCGCGGAGAGCGCCGACCGCCAGCCTCGCCTGCTCGTCGGGCAGGGGCTGGGGCTCGTGCCGGGTCGGCCGCTGCCGGACCGGCGTGCGACGGGCGTCGCCGCGCGCGATGAGCAGCGCGCCGTCGGGTGCCTCAGCGGCGGGGGCGTGCCCCATGCCGCGCAGCACCTCGAGCACCTGGTTGATGGACGCCGCGCTCGTGACGACCGTCGGCGCGATCCGCCGCAGGCCGAGCACGTCGGCCCGCTTCGACGCCATCACCTCGGTCAGCAGCGCCTCGTCGTCGCACCGGAGGTAGCTCGCGCTCGTCCCGACGCGGAGCAGCCCGTGGCGGCGGGCGACGTCGTCGATGAGGTACGAGAGCCCTTGCGGTACGGGCGTTCTCGACCGGGTGCGGAACAGCTCGTGCAGGTCTGCGGCGCTGCGGCCGTTGTCGAGGGCGCGCCGGACGGTCGCCTCGGTGACCCGGTAGACGGTCGCGCCGCCGGTCGACTCCACATCCGCGACCAGGGCGATCTGGCGGGCCAGGTCGCGCTCCAGCGGCCCAGGGGCCACGACGGTGAGGTCGGGCTGCACGAGGACGTGGTCGAGCGGCTCGGGGAGCAGGTCGCGCAGCGCCCGGGCGGCGTCCCGGTCGTGGCCGTCGAGGAGCAGTCGCGCGTAGGACGCAAGGCCACCGCGGCCGCACAGCCCGAGCGCGGCGATCTCGCCGAGGACCCAGCTCGGGATCAGGTCGCGCAGCCGGGCGCCTCGTCGAGGCGCGCGCCAGGCCAGGACGCTGACCACCGTGTCCTCGGAGACGGCCTGGCCGGGCTTGGTCTCGCGCAGCAGGTCGAGGACGCGTCGACGGTCCGCGGGCGCACCGGCGCGCTCGACGTCCTGGGACAGGGCCGCCCGCGCCTTGTCGCGCTCGTCACGGGTGCCGACCAGCGCAGGCATCCGGGTCATGTGGACGTAGGCCCGGGCGAGCTCGAGCCAGCGGTCCTCGGGCGGGAGCGCGAGCCAGCGGTCGTAGCCGGGCGTGGGCAACCAGTCGGGGTCGAGGCTCGGCGTGTGATCGAGGAGCGCTGCGGCGTAGGCGATCTCGATGATCAGCGCCGCGGCGGGCTCCGTGACGTCGAGGTCCTTCGCGGCGCGCTTGAGGTCACGCACCCCGAGCCCGCCCGAACGGAGGACGGACGGGGGGTCCTCGGCCCACGACTCGAGCAGCTTCTCGACGAGGCTGACGACGAGCGCGGCCTCGTGTGCGGCCGCCCGGTCGATGTCCTTGACGCCGACCTTGGTCGTGGTGAGGGGCGGCTCGGAACGCGCCGCCTCGGGCGCGTTGCGAGCCACGAGCGCCACCTCGCGCGGCAGCTCGAGGGTGTCGTCGTCGATGGCGACGAGAAGGCCGCGGCTCAGCAGCCAGCGGACCGGGCTGTCGACCTCGTCCAGCGGGGTGACGCGGCGCGCGTCCTTCAGCTTGCCGAAGGGCGGCCCGGCCGCCAGCTGGGCGACGATCGCCCGCGCCTGCGGACCGGCCTGCTCGAGCAGGTCCCTGAGGCTGTCCGGGTCCGTGAGCCGCTTGAGCAGCTCGTCGCGGCCGACAGCGCCAAGGGCCTCCGCGATCAGCGCGATCCGCTCACCCGTGTGGTCGGCGAGCAGCACCGCGATCGGGCGTCCCAGCCCCGTGCCGCTCGTCAGCACGTCGCGGACGCTGCCGACCAGGTGCCACTCAGGACCGCCCCAGACCAGGGCCAGGTCCTCGAGCCGGGTGAGCGCCTCGTCGTCGGGGAGCACGACCGGCTGATCGCTGGCGGCCAGGGTCTCCAGCAGGCTGAGCGCGTGGGCGTCGACGTTCTCCAGCGCCCGGCGCACCGACAACGACGAGGCGGCGCGGGAGGCCAGCAGCCGGGCGTCGCTGGGAATGGGGACGGCGAGGTCGGGTCGGAGCTGGAGCAGCCGGGCGAGGCGCTCGTCGGGCCACGCGCGCAAGGCGTCCGCCAGGGAGCGCGGCGCGGCGGTGGTCATCCTGACAACGGTAGTCGCGGTGTGTGCCTCGTGCCCGTCCGGGAAGGAGCCTGTGCATGCCCGACGAGGACCTGGTGACGACCGAAGGCGTGGACGACGACGGGGCGGACAACCCCACGGGCGGCACGGAGCCCTCGGGCCGTGCGACCGACGAGCCGCCCGCGTCCCCGGTCCCGCCCGTGCCCGGGTCGACCGAGGGGCCGGGTCAGGAGCTCGAGGAGGGCGAGGGCTGAGCCGGCAACCGGCTGGCGCCCCTGCCTAGAGTCAGCGGCGTGGACATCACTGTCGGGTTCGACCTGGACCTGACGCTGGTGGACTCGCGGCCGTCGGTGATCGCCGTGGCAGCGATGCTGGCGGCGGAGTACGGCGTCACGATCGACGGCGAGCTCTGGGCGTCCCGGCTGGGGCCGCCGCTCGAGGAGGAGCTCGCGCACTGGGTCGCGCCCGAGCTGGTCGACGAGGTCGCATGGCGCTACCGCGCCCTCATGGCGGAGCACGGGATCGCGCTGTCCGTGGCGCTCCCGGGCGCTCACGAGGCGGTGCAGGCGGTGCGCCGGGCCGGTCGCGCCGTCGTCGTCACGGCGAAGCAGGAGGCGCTGGCCCGGCAGACGCTCGCCTTCCTCGGCATCGAGGTCGATGCGGTGCACGGCTGGCTCTGGGGGGACGGGAAGGCCTCAGCACTGCTCCAGGAGGGCGCGACCGTCTACGTCGGCGACCACCCCCACGACGTCGCCGGTGCCCGCGCGGCCGGGGCGCTCAGCGTCGGGGTGCGCACGGGCGGGTCGGAGCCCGTCGGAGCCGATGTCGTCCTCGACGACCTCACGACGTTCCCCGAGTGGCTGGTGCAGCACGAGCTCGCGCAGCTCGGGTCCGTGCTCGTGGCGTTCAGCGGCGGGGCCGACAGCGCCTTCCTCCTCGCAGCCGCGGTGCGGGCCGTCGGGGCGGACAACGTCGTCGCAGCGACCGCGGTCAGCCCCTCGCTGGCCCAGGACGAGCTGCCGGCCGCGCAGGCCTTCGCCGCCTCCCTCGGCGTCCGGCACCTGCTGCCGGAGACCCGCGAGCTGGACAGGGTGGGCTACGTCGCGAACGGCTCGGACCGGTGCTTCCACTGCAAGGCCACGCTGATCGACACCCTCCGGCCGCTGGCCGCGGCGGAGGGCCTGCCCCACGTCGCGACGGGCACCAACGCCGACGACCTCGTGGCCGGCTTCCGGCCGGGGATCCGGGCCGCGGCCGACCGGGGTGCCGTGACGCCGCTGCGCAGGATGACCAAGGCGCAGGTCCGTGAGGTCTCGCACCGGTGGGGGCTCGTCACCGCCGACAAGCCGGCCCTGGCCTGCCTGGCGAGCCGGATCGCCTACGGGCTCGAGGTGACCCCGCAGCGGCTGTCCCGGGTCGATCGCGCGGAGACGGCGCTGCGCGCCCACCTCGCGCCGCGTGACGTGCGGGTGCGCGTGCTGGACGACGCCTCCGCCCGGGTGGAGCTCGACCCGGAGGCCCTGACGAGGTGGAACGGCGAGGGGGAGCGGATCGTGCTGGCCGAGGGGTTCGCGTCGGTCGAGGTCCGGGAGTTCCGCAGCGGCTCTATGAACGACCCGATCGGGCGCTGAGGAACAGGCCGAGCAGGGCCAGGCCGAAGCCCGTGGGGGCGGCGACCATCACCAGGTCGAGCGCCAGCGGCGGCTCGGCGGACGAGCCGGCGAGCACCGGCGTGATGCCCACGACGATGGCGACCACGCCGACGGCGAAGATCCCCGCGCCGATGCGCACCAGGAGATCGCCGCGACCCACGCGAATCAGGCTAGCCTCGTGCGCGACGACCAGGAGGAGTGGCGACGTGCCCACCGGCAAGGTGAAGTTCTACGACCGCGAGAAGGGCTTCGGCTTCGTCGCGCGCGACGACGGCGGCGACGTGTTCGTGCCGAAGTCAGCCCTTCCTGACGGCGTCGAGGAGCTCAAGCCCGGCCAGCGCCTCGAGTTCGGGGTCGCCGCCGGCAAGAAGGGCGAGCAGGCCCTGTCCGTGACGGTCCTCGACTCCCCGGCCGGCCCCACCGGCGCCGGCCGCCGCCCCGCCGAGGAGCTGCAGGTGATGGTCGAGGACACCATCAAGCTCATCGAGGCGAAGGTGCAGCCGTCGCTGCGTCGCGGGAAGCACCCCGACCGCGACACCGGGCGCCGGGTCGCGCAGATCCTGCGGGCGATCGCCGCCGAGCTCGACGCCTGACCTCGCTGGGTCCGCTCAGACCTTCGCGACGACCTGGAAGACCCACTGGCCGGTCACCTTCGGGATGTCGGTGCTGCTGGTGGGCACGTGGTCGACGGTGCGGACCTCCAGCTGCTGCACGCCACTGACCTTGGCCCGGCTGAAGTCGGCGAGGAAGGTCCGGTAGTGGTCGTTCGAGATGCCGAGCAGGATCTGCCCGGTGTCGGAGTCGTAGACGTACCAGCCCTGGTCCGCGAGGTCCGAGTCGACGTCGATGCCGACCTGGCCGCCCTCGTCGGCACGGACGAGCTGGATGCGCGACGGTCCCGTGCCGGGGCACTCGTTGCCGGTCTGCAGCGCCTTCCCGTCGCGGCACCACTGCTGCGCCTCGAAGTGCGTCGTGCTGCTCCCGCTGACCAGCGTGATGCCCGGTGACGGCTGCTGGCACCCGCTCGCCAGGACGAGCAGGGCCGCCCCGAGACCGACGTTGACCAGGCGGCGGGACATGCGGGCGCTCCTTAGGACAGGATGAGGGGGTGCCAGGGATGCGCAGAAGGCTCCGCGGACTCACCTCGAGGGTAGTGGGGCCGGTGACGCCGCCTGCGCCCGAACCGGACGAGGAGCCCGTCGCCGAGGCGGCCCCGGAGCCGGTCGAAGCGGCGATCAGCGACACTGGACCCGTGCCTGATCTGATGGACCCCCGCCTGCGTGACGCAGTGGACCTCGCGCGCGCCGTCGCCGTCGAGGTCGCCGGCGACTCCGTGGGCGAGCACCTCGGCGTCGAGACCGAGGACGAGCTGGTCGTCTCCCACCTGTTCGCGAGCACCGACAAGGCCTACGTCGGCTGGCGCTGGACCGTCACGGTCACCCGCGCCGAGGGGACCGACGAGGTCACCGTTGACGAGGTCGTGCTGCTGCCGGGCGAGGGCTCGCTCGTCGCCCCGGCCTGGGTGCCGTGGAGCGAGCGCGTCCAGCCGGGCGACCTGTCGCCCGGAGACCTGCTGCCGCCCGTCAAGGACGACCCGCGGCTGGTCCCCGCCTACACCGACACCTCCGACGAGGTGGCGGCCGAGGCGTTCTGGGAGCTCGGCCTGGGGCGCCCCCGGGTGCTCGGCCTCGAGGGCCGGCTCGACGCGGCTGACCGCTGGTACGACGGGGAGCAGGGCCCCTTCACGGCGATGGCGAAGCAGGCACCGGGGCAGTGCCTCGACTGCGGCTTCCGGCTCCCTCTCGCGGGAGGGCTGTCCGCCCTGTTCGGCGTCTGCGCCAACGCCTACGCGCCCGACGACGGCAAGGTCGTCTCGCTCGACCACGGCTGCGGCGCCCACAGCGAGACCGCGGTCGACTCGAGCACGCCCACCGTCGGCCTGGTCGTCGAGCACGACGAGCTGGAGCTGGTCGTCGCCTCGCCCGAGGACGAGACCCCTGACGGCCACGCCAGCTAGGTAATACGGTTCGCCCATGGGTCTCATCAACAAGATCAAGGGCGAGTTCGTCGACATCGTCGAGTGGACGGACGACACCCGCGACACGATCGTCTGGCGCTTCCCGCGCTACGACAACGAGATCAAGAACGGCGCCCAGCTGGTCGTCCGTGAGAGCCAGGTGGCGGTCTTCGTCAACGAGGGCCAGATCGCGGACGTCTTCCAGCCGGGCACCTACAGCCTCGAGACCAAGAACCTGCCGATCCTCACGACGCTGAAGGGCTGGAAGTACGGCTTCAACAGCCCCTTCAAGGCCGAGGTCTACTTCGTCAGCACCCGCCAGTTCACCGACATGAAGTGGGGCACGCAGAACCCCGCGATGATGCGCGACGCCGACTTCGGCGTGGTGCGCGTCCGCGCGTTCGGGACCTTCACCGTCAAGGTGGACGACCCTGCCGTGCTCCTGCGTGAGCTGGTCGGCACCGACCCGCGGTTCCAGACCGACGAGGTCAGCGAGTTCATCCGGCAGAACGTCGTCTCGCGGGCCGTCACCGCGCTCGCGACCAGCGGCGTCGCCGTCCTCGACCTCGCCGCCCACCAGGCCGAGATCGCCGACCGGCTCGCCCCGATCATCAGCGAGGACCTGAAGCACCTCGGCCTGACGATGCCGCGCTTCGTCATCGAGAACGTCTCCCTCCCACCGGAGGTCGAGGCCATGATCGACAAGCGCAGCGAGGTCGGCGTCATGAAGGGCGCCCTCGACGACTACACCAAGCTGCAGGCAGCGACCGCCATCGGCGACGCCGCGAACAACCCGAGCGGCATCGCCGGCGCCGGTGTCGGCATCGGTGCGGGGGCTGCTCTGGGCGCCCAGCTGGCCAACGCCCTGCAGCCGACGGCCGTGCCCGCACCTGCGCCAGCCCCCGGTGCTGCCGCCGCCGCGCCGCCGCCGCTCCCTGGGGCGACGCAGTGGTACGTCGGCGAGAACGGCCAGCAGGTCGGCCCGCTGTCACCGGCCGAGGTCGTCGCGCGCCCGGGCATCACCCCGGACACCCTGGTCTGGAAGTCCGGCATGGCGGCGTGGACGCGGCTCGGTGACGTGCCGGAGCTGGCCTCGGCGGCGCCTCCGCCGCTCCCGCCGGCGTGACGGCTCCGTCCTCGGGGCAGCAGCACCAGTACGCCTGCAGCTCCTGCGGAGCCGCGCTCGAGTTCCAGCCGGGGACGTCGAGCATGAAGTGCCCGTACTGCGGGGCGACCGTGGCCATCACGACGTCGACCGACAGCACCAAGCACGACTACGTCGCCTACGCCAACGCGCCGCACGCAGCGGTGGCGACCCTTCCGGCGTTCACGGTGAGCTGCCGGAACTGCGGGTCACCGAGCACGACGACCGCGATCGCAGGTCGGTGCCAGAGCTGCCGCGGCGCGATCGTCGTGACCGACGACCTCGGTGGTGAGCTGAAGGCTCCTGACGGCATCGTGCCGTACGCGATCGACCAGAAGGCAGCCTCGGCGGCCTTCGGGACGTGGTCGTCGTCGCGGTGGTTCGCGCCGAACGCGCTGAAGAAGGTGCGCACCACGGAGTCGATGCGCGGCGGGTACCTGCCCCACTGGGGCTTCGACGACAAGACGACGACCGACTACACCGGCGAGCGCGGCGAGCACTACTACACGACCGAGACCTACACCGAGAACGGCCAGACCCGGACCCGGCAGGTGCAGCACACGGCCTGGTACCCGGCCTCCGGTCGTGTCCACCGCGACTTCGTCGACGTCCTCGCTCCGGGCATCACGACGCCGGACGCCGACACCCTCGAGAAGCTCGGGCCCTGGTCCACGGCCGGGGCGACCGGCTACGAGTCGGAGTACCTGGCGGGCTACGACGTGCCGCGCTACTCCGTCATGGCAGACGCAGGGTTCGGCTACGCCAAGCGCGAGATGGCGCAGGTCATCGAGGGAGACTGCCGCGCCGACATCGGTGGCGACGAGCAGCGCGTGCACTCCATGACCACCTACGACGCCGACCTGCTGTTCCGGCTGCTCCTGCTGCCGCTGTGGTTCGCGACCTACGTCTTCGGCGGCAAGACCTACGCGGTCTACGTGAACGCCAACACCGGCAAGGTGATCGGCGACCGCCCCTGGTCGTGGATCAAGATCACCCTCGCCGTCCTCGCGGCGCTCATCGTCATCGGCGTCGCCCTGTTCGCCTACCAGCAGGGGCACTCCTCTTCCCGCTGACGAGAACGTGTTCTACCGTCGTACGTCGTGGACCTCGACTACGGCGTGATCGACGCGGACAACCACTACTACGAGGCGCTGGACGCGTTCACGCGGCACCTCGACCCGCGGCACGGCGAGCGGGTCATCCAGTGGGCAGAGGTCAACGGGCGCAAGTACCACGTGGTCGGCGGACGGGTGAACCACGCGGTCGTCAACCCGACGTTCGACCCCGTCTCGCTGCCGGGGGCCATGGCCGACTACTTCCGCGGCAACCCCGACGGGCGCAACCCGCTGGAGTTCCTGCGCGACCGCGAGCCGATCCGCCCCGCGTACCGCGACCGCGACGCCCGGATCGCCACGATGGACGAGCAGGGCGTCGAGCAGATCTGGCTCTACCCGACCCTCGGCATGCTCTACGAGGAGGAGCTGAAGCACGACCCGGAGGCCGTGACGCTGCTCTTCTCGGCCTTCAACCGCTGGGTCGAGGAGGACTGGGGGTACGGCTACCAGGGCCGCATCTGGGCTGCGCCGTACCTGTCCCTGTGCGATGTCGACTGGGCGGTCGCCGAGCTCGAGCGAGCGCTCGACCAGGGCGCGCGGTCGGTCGTGATGCGGGCCGCCGCGCCGACGACCCGTGACGGGCAGCTGCCGGCGAGCGACGAGGCCTTCGACCCGTTCTGGGCGCGGCTGCAGGAGGCGGACATCCCGCTGGTCGTGCACGCGGGAGACGCCGGCCTGACGGCGACGGCGGGCTACTCCGGGGGCGCTTTCAGCTCGTCGTTCAAGGGCGCCGGCCGCCCGCGGATCACGCAGCTGACCATGGAGCGGTCGATCCACGACTTCCTCGCCTCGATGGTGTTCGACCAGCTCTTCGACCGCTTCCCACGGCTGCGGGTCGTCAGCGTCGAGAACGGGGCGCAGTTCCTGCCAGGGCTGCTGAAGGGCCTCACATCGGCGTCGAAGAAGATGCCTGGGTACTGGAAGACGGATCCGGTCGAGCAGTTCAAGGACCGGGTCTGGATCAACCCGTTCTGGGAGGACGACGTCCACGACGTCCTCGAGATCATGGGTCCGGAGCGGGTCGTCTTCGGGTCGGACTGGCCTCACATCGAGGGCATGCCGTCGCCGCTCGACTACCTGGTGGAGCTCAAGGACGTCGATCCGGCCGTGCAGCGGCGCGTCGTGCGCGAGAACGCCCTGGAGCTGATGAGCCCGCAGTAGGCAGGTGCCCGTCGAGCGCCGAGCGGACCAGGCTCGCCGCCGACCACCGCATCAGCTCCGCGGCGCTCCCGGCGTCCAGTCCGGCGACGTCGGTCAGCCAGACCAGGGCCTCGATGCCGCTGACGCTGCGGATCGCGAGCACCAGGCGGTGCAGGTCGTCGTCGGGAACCTTCCCCTCGAGGGGCTCGAGGGCCTCACGGATCCACCCGATCGCGCGGCCCTGCCGCAGCGGCAGCTCGCCCGGGGCCGGTCCGAGCGACAGCCGCAGCATCGTCCGCTGCTGCTGCTCGGTCTCGAGGACGGCCTGGGTGAAGGCCGTGACGACGCGCTCGACCCTGGAAGGGACGTCGGCCGGGGGGTCGTCGCCGAGCATCGAGGTGGCCTCGGTCTCAGGATGGGCGGCCCCCAGGAGCGACCGCTGGTTGGGGAAGTAGCGATAAGCCGTCGTCCGTGAGATCCCCGCCTGCTCGGCGACTGCGTCGACGGTCGGGACCAGCCCCTCGGCCACCAGCTCCCGTGCCGCGTGGACCAGAGCTGCTCGAGTGCGGCTCTTCTGCGCCGCGCGACCGGTCTGCTCGTAGGGCGTTGACACAGCCCTCACGGTACAGGAGTCTCCTCGTGGTACATAGGTACCATGAAAAGGAGAGGTGTCATGGCACAGACGACGGTCTGCCAGGAGGGCGAGGGTGCGCGGCGCTGGTTCTACGGCGGCGGTGTGCACACGTGGAAGGTGACGGCGGAGCAGTCGGGGGGCTCGTTGCTCATGTTCGACTCCGACATGGTGGAGGGGAAGTGCACGCCGCTGCACCACCACCCGCGCTCAGAGGAGACCTTCATCGTCCTGGAGGGGGAGATCCTGCTGCACGTCGACGGCGCGGAGCAGACCGTCAGGACGGGAGGAGTGGCGATGGTGCCCCGCGGGGTGCCCCACGCCTTCCTCGTCACGTCGCCGCGAGCACGGCTGCTGGGCTTCCAGACACCCGGCTGCCACGAGGACTTCTACCTCGGCGCGAGCTATCCGCTGCAGGACGGTGAGACCACCGGCCCGGTGGACTTCGACAAGGTCATCGCCTCGGCGGAGGCCACCGGCGGGATGGTCACCCTGGGCCCGCCACCGTTCTCGCCACGCTGAGCGGCGACCCCCCTGTCCGTTTCGCTCGGGTTTGCCTAGAGTGACGGCCGTCACACCCTTTCGTGGAGAGGCACCACCCAGTGCGCCGCGCCCCTCTTGCGCTTGCCGTCGTCCTGTTCCTGACCAGCGGCTGCGCCGCCCGGTTCGCCCGTAGCGACGGCAACGACTCCTCGCTGTCCCAGGGCGGCCTGCCCCAGTCGCAGACCGGCGGAACCGACGGCGGCTCGACGGGGACCACCCCCGGTCAGCTGCCGCGGACTGCCTCCACGACGGGAGGTGGCCTCGGCGGGACGGCCTCGTCCGGTGGAGGGACGACCGGCTTCGCGGGGACCAGCACGACGGGCGGCGGCGCGACCAGCGGTGGTGGCGGCACCACGACCAGCACCGGCGGTTCCACCGGGGTCTCGACGGACGGCGGGACGACGGCGGGGACGACCGGACCGACGGCGGTGCCCGCGGGCAGCACGACGGGCGTCACGAAGACGTCGGTCCTCATCGGGCTGTTCGTGCCCAAGACGGGTGCCGCCCCGGTGCCGCCCACCATCGACGCGCAGGCCCAGAACTACTTCGACTACGTGAAGACCAAGGGCGGCATCTACGGCCGTAACGTCACGGTCAAGATCTACGACACCCAGAGCACCGAGGCGGGGGCGCGGAGCGCTGTGCAGCAGGCGCAGAGCGACGGGATCTTCGCCGCCATCACCCTCGACCGCATCTCGGTCGAGGGCGCGCTCGTCACGGCCCTGCACAAGGCCGGCATCCCGCACCTGGTCAACCAGATGCCGCACGCCCAGGCGATCCCGGACGACGCCTTCTACATCGGCACCGACCAGGTGCACAACGGCGTGCAGATCGCCGACTACATGAAGGACCGGCTGCACGTCACCAAGGTCGGCTTCGTCGGGGAGAACGACCCGACCGCCTACCCGGCGCGCGACGCGTTCGTCGCAGAGGCGAAGCGGATCGGCCTCACGGTCGTGCACAACCAGGTCGTCGACGGCATGGGCAACCAGTTCCTCGCCGAGGCGCAGAAGCTCAAGACCGACGGCGCGCAGTCGGTGTGGCTCTACGTCGCGCCCAACAACGCGATCAACATCAGCAAGGAGAGCCAGGCCGACGGCTACCACCCCGTCTGGGTGAGCAGCTCGATCGCCTGGGGGTTCAACCTGGTCCTCACCCCGGCCTCGGGAGCGCTCGACGGCGCCAAGTCCTTCAGCCCCTGGGGCGGGCTGAGCGACCCGCGCTACGCGACGTTCAACAAGGTCAACACCGAGGGCCGGACGACCCAGGACAAGGACATCGGCCTGGGTGCCTGGGGCTTCGGGCAGATCGTCGCCGCGGCGATGCACGCAGCCGGCCCGGACCTGGGGCGCAACAGCTTCAGGGTGGCGATGCAGAACCTCCGGACGGGCGCGACCGACGTCGTCACGAAGGCACCGATGTGCTGGCCGCCGCTCGACTTCACCGGAGGCAAGAGGTACGGCAGCGGCGACCGCACGATCGTCATGACGGTCAAGGGCTCCGGCGCCTCCGGCAACGCGGTCTGGGCCACCGAGTCCAACTACGCCTCGACGTACTAGTGCTCAGCGCCCTCGTCCTGTCGCTCGCGTACGCCTCGGCGTACTCGATGCTGTCGCTCGCTGTCGTGCTCATCTACTCCGGGACCCGCGTGCTGTCCCTGGCCGTCGGCGAGATCGGCGCCTTCGGTCTCTACGCCGGCCTGTGGTGGCACGACAACGGGATCCTCGGCGCGAAGCCGCCGGTCTGGGTCGCTGCGGTGGTGGCGATGCTGATCGGCGGGGCGCTCGCGCTGCTCGTCGAGCGCTTCGTCATGCGGCCCCTGCTGGGGCGTCCTGCCCTCGACAGCCTGGTGGCGACGCTGGCCGTCGCGCTCTTCCTCGCGCTGCTCGAGCTGAAGATGTACGGCCTCGACCCGTTCCCCGCGCCGTCGCCGGTGGGTGACGGGTCGGTCGAGATCGGCGGGGCGACGCTCACCGTGACGGAGATGTCGCTGCTGGGCCTCGCGGTCGTCTCCGCTCTGGGCCTGTGGCTGTTCCTGACCCGCACGAGCTTCGGGCTCGCGACCCGCGCCACGACGAGCGACCCGACTGTGGCGCGGCTGCTGGGTGTGCCGGTGAACCGGGTCTACGTCTTCTCCTGGGGCGCCGCGGGTCTGCTGTCCGGAGCGGCAGCGGCCCTGCTCGCCAACGTCAACGGGTCGCTCACCCCCTTCTCGCTGACCGCGGCGCTGCTGTCCGCTCTCGCCGGTGCCGTCATCGGCGGCCTCGACAGCCTTGGTGGCGCGGTCGCGGGCAGCGTCGTCGTGGGTCTGGTGAACGGCGTCATCGGCTCGCGCGTCGACCCCACGACCGGTGCGGGCGTGGTCTTCGTCGCGGTGCTCGTGACGCTGCTGGTCCGGCCGCGCGGCATGTTCGGGAGCACCCGTGTCGCGGCGTGACCTGATCGCGCGGACCGGCGGCTTGTCGCTGCTAGCCGTCGTCCTGCTGGCCCCCCTGACCATGAACGTGCCCCAGACGGCCATCGTCACGACGGCCACCTGCTTCGCGCTGGTCGCTCTCGGGCTCGACGTCCTCGTCGGCTCGACGGGCCAGCTCTCGCTGGCGCACGCGGCCCTGTACGGCGTGGGCTGCTACAGCGCCCTGGGGCTCGGCACTCACGGGGCGCCCTGGCCGATCGTGTTCGTGGGGGCCGCGGCCGCCACCGCTGTGACGGCCGTGGTCGTGGGGCTGCCCGCCCTCCGCATCCGCGGGCTGCAGGTCGCGATCGCGTCCCTGGCCTTCCAGCAGTTCGCCATCCAGATCCCGCAGAAGTGGGACCAGGTGAAGTTCGTCGGGAAGACCTTCGACCCGCCCGGCTACCTGGCGGGAGTCACCGCCCAGTACTACCTCGGGGTCGCCCTTGTGCTGGCTGTGCTCCTCGTGCTCGCCGGCCTTCGCCGTACGCGTGGTGGGCGGTCGCTGCTCGCCGTGCGCGACGTCGAGCAGCGGGCGGTCGCCTTCGGTGTCTCGACCGGTCGCACCAAGCTGTTCGCCTACGCCGTGAGCGGCGCCATCACGGGCCTCGGAGGCGCGCTGTTCGCCTTGCAGCAGACCAGCGTCAGCGACACCCAGCCGTTCATCCTCCAGCAGTCGCTGCTCATGGTCGCGGTCGTCGTGGTCGGCGGTGCGCGGTCGCCGATCGGCATCCTGCTCGCCGCGTTCGCGACAGCGGCCCTGCCGCTCCTGCTCAAGCCGGCTTTCGGGCAAGGCGTCCAGCTCACGATCCCGGTCATCCTGGCCGCCGTCCTCGTGATCTCCGTCGTGCTCCAGCCGGAGGGCGTCGGCGGGGTGCTCCGTGACCTCCGTGACCAGCTCGGGGGACTGGGGGAGCGCCCCGAGCCCCGCCCGCAGGCGACGGACCCCGTCGTCGCAGCGGCGCGCGCCCGGACGCTGCGCGAGGTGCCGCGGCCGCTGACCCAGCGCCTCCCCTGCCCAGCCCTGCTGGTCGCCCAGAAGGTGTCGGTCCGCTACGGCGGCGTGATCGCTCTGGCCGACGTCGACCTCGAGGTGCGGCGCAGCGAGATCGTCGGTCTCATCGGGGCCAACGGTGCTGGCAAGTCCACCTTCTTCAACGCAGTCTCGGGACTCGCCCCGACGACCGGCTCGATCACCTACCGCGGCCGGGAGCTGCTGACCTCGCCGGCCGCGGGGCGCGGGGGCCCCGGCGGGGCCCCCCCCATGCCGGCGCAGGGGGGCGGGGGGGGGGGGACCCGGGGGGCGGACGGGGGGGTCGGCGCGGGGGG
>CBIHPE010000023.1:0-25595 GCA_966212015.1 uncultured Frankiales bacterium
CCGAAGGACAGCAGCGACCCGCCGTCCTCGTAGGCCGCGCTCAGCAGCCGCGCGAAGGCGCCGTCGAGCAGGTCGGTGAGCTCCTCCGCGCCGGCCCGGCCGCTGCGCGACAGCCGCTCGGACAGCGCCGTGAAGCCGGCGACGTCGACGAACAGCAGCGTCCCCTCGAGCCAGTGCGCGGAGGGCTCGTCGGTGTCCTCCCAGGCGAGCGGCACCCGGGAGACGTACGGCAGGTACGGGTCGAGGGCCACGTCGCAGATGGTCTGCCAGCGGGCTCCCAGGTTCTGTCGGGCATGCGACAGACGCACTGCCTGGATCCGGGGTGGACTGCCCGCCTTGCACCGCCCGCGCCTGCCCAGGGGGAACTCCATGAACCGTCGTCTGCTCGGCGCTGCTGTCGTCACCAGCCTCGTCGTCGCACTCGTGGGGGGCAACGTCGCACCCGCCACGGCGGCCCCGGTCCTCGCCAACGACACGCAGTCCTCGGGCGCGGGCTACGCGTTCGGTGCCAACGACAAGGGCCAGGTCGCCCCGGCGAGCGCGTCCGCGACGCAGCTGACGCCGGTCGCGCTGCCGTCGGGCGGCACCGGTGCGCTCGCCGACGCGGTCAGCATCGCCGGCGGGCTGAGCAGCACGGCCTGGGTCGACCACGCGGGCGCGGTCTGGGGCATCGGTGACAACACCTACGGCCAGCGCGGCAACGGCACGACGAGCGCCAAGAGCTCGACCCCCGTCAAGGCCACGGGCTTCGGCGGGTCGGGTCAGCCGCGCGCCGTCAAGGTCGCGTCCTACGGCACAGCGGTCTTCGCGCTCGACAGCAACGGCGCCCTCTGGCAGTGGGGTCAGGTCTACTCGACCACCGGCAGCCTGACGACGGTGTCGACGCCGTCGAAGCTGACGATCACCGGCGCCTCCCGCATCATCGACGTCAGCGCCGGCAACGGCTTCGCCTTCGCCATGGACGACGCCTATCGCGTCTACTCCTGGGGCCTGAACTCGCTCGGGCAGCTCGGCCTGGGCACGACGACCACGACCGGTGTGCCGACCAAGGTCACCGGCCTGCCGACCGTTGCATCGGGTGGGTACGCCCTGGTCGAGGCGGGTCGGGACTTCGGCGTGTACGCCGTGACGGCCCCCGCCGGGGGCGTGACCCTCTACACCTGGGGCCAGAACGGGGAGCACCAGCTGGGCAACGGGTCGAGCACCACGTCGACCAAGTCGCCCGCGCTGCTGTCGACGACGGTGGCCGCACCCGCCCGCGTCCTGTCGATGTCTGCCGGCACCGAGCACACCGTCCTGCTCACCACCGACGGCATCGTCCGGACCTGGGGTGACAACGAGCTGAGCACCATCGCGACGCCGTCCGCCGTCGCCGACCCGGGCGGCGTCATCACCGGGTCCCACCACCCGTACCAGGTCGTCGCCGGTGACATGAGCTCGTTCGCGGTCAGCACCGACGGGACCGTCGCCGCCTGGGGCGTCGACAGCAGCGGCCAGCTCGGAAAGGGCACCCTCGGCACGCTCAGCCAGCCGACCGCCATCACGATCCCGGGAGCGACGGCAGCGAACTCGGCCGCCACGCCCGTCCTGCTGAGCAGCGAGCGCGGCCAGACCTACGCCGTCGTCGACCCTGAGGTCACGCGCGGCACCGACAGCGGCGGCTTCGCCTTCTCGCCGTTCTCGACGACGCCCGCCTCCGGGCAGACCGCGCCCTCCAAGACGTTCACCCTCACCAACGTCTCGACCCGTTCGCTGACCCTGACCGGCGTCGTCCTCGACGGTGCCAACCCGGACCAGTTCACGCTGGGCAGCACGACCTGCACGGGCACCCTCAACGTCGACGCCTCCTGCACGATCACGGTGTCGTTCACGCCGACCCGGTCAGGGACGCAGCAGGCCGGGGTGATCCTGCGCACGTCGAACACGGCCGGTGGCCTCCAGCTCTCGACCCTCATCCCGCTGACGGGGCGTGGCTACACGCCGGTCGCGGGCATCGCGAACCTCTCGCTCGACCTCGCCTCCGGTGCCCCGACCTCGGTCAGCGGCCCGGGCAACGTCATCCCGGTCAACCAGCTCGACCCGGCGCTCATCCCGAGCTCCGTGCCGGCGAAGGAGTCGACGTCGCTGACGAAGATCCCGCTGGTCGACGCGTCGCTCACGAAGATCCCGTTCAACCTCGGCTCGCTCACGAAGATCTCGCTCACGAAGATCCCGGTCGGCCCCACCTCGCTCACGAAGATCCCGCTGAGCCTGTCGCTCACGAAGATCCCGTTCAACCTCGGCTCGCTCACCAAGATCTCGCTCACCAAGATCCCGCTGAACAGCGCCGGTGGGTGGACGGCGATCCTGCAGGACTACCCAGCGCTCAAGGACCGGCCGCTCAGCACGCTGACCCTCGCCGACCTGCTCAACCCGTCGCTCAACCAGCCCGGGCCGAGCACGACCGCCCTGCCGCTCGATCGGGTGACCCTGGAGAACGTCGACCTGCCTGCGTCGTTCTTCAAGGACATCAGCGCCGTCTCGTTCCTCATGGGCGGCACGCGGCTCGACCAGTACTCCACGGTGAGCTGGTGCAGCGTCCTGCCCACCGTCCCGAACGGCGGCACCTGCAACGACGGCCTGGGCCTGCGCCGGGTGCTGCTCGACCTCGACCTGTCCGGCATCGACCCGTCGCTGACCGGTGTCGGTGCGGTCCGCGTCGACCAGATCGTGACGGACGCGGCGAGCAGCACCTCCGACCCGCTGGCCGACGCCGTCTTCCCGTACCTCACGCTCGGCTCGATGAACCTCCCCGGGACGCACCCCGGACGCATCCTGCTGTCGTCGCTGCCGAACCTGTCGGCGATCGTCCAGTGCAGCCAGTTCGACTGCACCAACCTCGCGGGCAAGACCCTTGCGGACGTGCCGCCGGCGCAGTTCCAGCCGCAGGCGACCTACCGCGACCTCGGCGCCGCGCTCGGCCCGATCACGGTCGCGCAGCTCGTGGAGCCGCTGCTGGACCGCGGTGCCTTCAACTGGGAGCTGCTGGACAGCAGCAGCATCCCGCCGGGTGCCTACCCCAACAAGCTGCCCCTGCAGCTCGACGTGGACGTGAACTGCGCCCAGTCGACCAACCTCACCCTCGGCGTGACGCTGCCCAGCGGCTTCCGCTACATCCCGGGCACCACGACCCTGACCCGCACCCGGGGCACCGGGACCGTGTCCCTCGCGGACCCGACGACGGATGCGAGTCGCGGACTGGTCGTCTCGGTGCCGGACAGCTCGTTCGCTGCCACCGGCCCGCTCGCCTGCACCGACGACAGCGCCCACGTCCGCGTGAGCATGTCGGTGCTGCCGACCAGCACGGCAGGCAGCTACACGCCGACCGCGGACGCGCGGGCGACCGGTCTGCCCACGCTCACCGCCAGCCAGCGGAGCAGCGTCACCGTGACCGGGGTCAACCAGCCGCCGGACGACACCCCGGACGGCCCCCTCGCGCCGTCGGAGTCGCTCGTGCTCGGCACCCTCACGTCCGCGCACCAGCAGCTCTACGTGCCGTTCCTGGCACCCGCCGGCAAGGACATCCAGGTCACCATCGTGTCGGAGTCGCCGAACCTCGACGTCGACGGAGTCCTGTTCCACCCGAAGGGGGCCCTCGTCGACCCGGCGCTGACCGGCACCGGCAACCAGGTCCCGTTCGGTGAGGCGCCCCTCGTCGAAGGCGACGACCAGCACAACCTCAGCACGGTCTACGGCGGTGCCGTGCAGGACATCCCGCTGCTGTCCGACCGGCCGGTCGCAGCCGTCATGGCGACGCGAGGGACGGACACGGAGCAGGGCAGCGTCACGGCCCGCTCCGGGACGAACGGCGACAGCCGCTACGTGCTCGCACTCAGCGGCTACAACCGCTCGGTCGGGTCGTTCCGCGTCCGCATCCACGAGGTCGACAACCCCACCCTCGGCCCGTGCACGGCACCGGCCGTGCCGACCGCAGCGGCCGCCACCACCACGACCTACTCGGGCACCTCGCTTGCGCCGACCGACAACACCCTCGTGGTCGTCGACCGGCAGCGCCTCGCCGGTCGCTACCCCAACGACGTCGCGCGGCTGCTCGCGTCGGCGCAGGCGTTCGCGGGCGGCGCCGGGAACCACGGGCAGGTGCTGCAGGTCGACAGCGACCCGGGGGTGCAGAGCGCCTACGCCGCCTGGAACGCCGCGCCCTGCGACCCGATCGCGGCCGACGGCGTGGTCCGCGCGATCAACGCGCTCATCGCGTCGGTCTCGCAGGGCGTCGCCCTGAAGTACACGGTGCTGCTCGGCGGCGACGAGATGATCCCGCACGCCCGGCTCGAGGACCGCACCCGCGACGCCAACGAGCGGGACGAGGCCGCGGACCTGGCCCTCAACGGTGCCAACCCGATCGCCTCCTCCCTCGCCGCGGGCTACTACCTCTCCGACGACCCCTACGGCACCGACCGCGCCGCCCAGGTCCTCGGCCAGGTCGTCTACGTGCCGCAGCGCGCGGTCGGCCGGCTCGCGGAGACCGCGGCGACGATGGCCGACCAGCTCGACCGGTTCGTCGCCACGGGCGGCGTTGCCGACCCGACCACCGGGTCGAGCACGCCGCGGTCCGCGGTCGTGACGGACTACGACTTCCTCTCCGCCGGTGGCACCGACACGGCCGCGCAGCTGCAGGGCGCCGGCTATGCCGTCGACCACGCGCTGACCGAGACCACCCCGGCGTGGGGCAAGGGCGACCTGACCAACCACTGGCTCGGGAAGTCGCCGCTGCCGGGCGTCGCGGTGCTGAACATGCACTACGACCAGTACCGCGGGCTGCCCGCGGACGGCAACAAGTCCGGCGACACGACGCACGTGTACTCGACGGCGGACGTCGGCGCCGGGCCGTCGCTGGACCGGCGGGTCGTCTACACCGTCGGCTGCCACAGCGGCCTGGACGTGCCGGACGCGTGGAGCACCTCGGCCACAGCGGCGCAGGCGAAGGACTTCGCCCAGGCCTACGCCGAGAAGGGGCTGGCCGGCATGGTCGGCAACCTCGGCTTCGGCTACGCCGACACGAGCACCGTCGCCTACAGCGCCAAGCTGCAGAGCGGCTTCACCGCCGACCTCGCCTCCAAGTACGACCTCGGCACCGCGCTCGACGAGGCCAAGCGGAGCTACCTGTTGCAGCTCGCGGGCCTGTCCGGGTACGACCTCAAGAGCGCGCAGGAGATGGTGCTCTGGGGCCTCCCGCAGTACCGGCTGTCGTCGGCCGCTGCCGCCTTCCCCGCGGCTCCTGCCGTCGTCGACCCGAGCACGCTCGCGACCGACCCCGCGACCCAGCTCCCGATCGACCAGGTCCGGGTGACGGCCCCGTCCAGCAGCTTCGTCGTGAAGCCGCAGGCCGACGGCTCGAGCTTCGACACGGTCAACCTGCCGGGGTTCAGCACGGTCGCCGTCAGCGGGCACCCGGTGCTCCCGGCCACCTTCGTGGACCTCAAGCAGGCGCAGGGCCTGATGGTCCGCTCGGTCGTGCCGACCGCCCTCACGAGCGACGCCTCGTCGACGCCGCACAAGGTGACCTTCGCCCGGGCGATGCTGGACCGTACTCAGGACACCGAGCCCACGGGCGTCGGCTCCTTCCCGTCCTCGCCCGTGCACGTCGGCACGGCGCTGGGCACCGACCCGTCATCCGACAGCACCCGCAGCACGCTGGTCGTCACCCCGGAGTCGATCAGCATGACCGGCGTCGGCGTCGGGACCGTCCGGCGCGACACCTTCGGCGAGTACACCGTGTTCTACGGGCCGAAGGGCCAGGTGACGCCTCCGACCATCGGTGACGTCGACGGCACCTTCACCTCGGCCGGGGGCGGCATCACGTCGTACCGGATCGACGTCACCCCGGCTGCGGGCCGCACCGTCAAGCGGGCCTTCGTCCTCGCCCTCCCCGAGTCGGGCTCCGGCGCGTGGGAGCGCACCGAGCTGCTGCAGCAGTCCGGGACCGGTCGCTGGACCGGCGCACGGGTGGGCCGCACGGTCGCCTTCTACGTCGTGGCGATCGACGACCTCGGCGACGCGGCGCTGAGCACCGCGAAGGGCGACGGCTACCGGCCGAACACCCTGTCGTCCAGCTTCCCGACGCCGATCACGGTCACGCTCAACCCGACGGCCCCGACGAGCGGCTGGTTCACGAGCCCGCCGAGCATCAACCTCGGCGCGGGTGCGCCGGCCGGCACGATGCTGTCGATCGACGGCGGTGCGCCGGTGCCGAGCGGCTCCAAGCCCGACGGCGACGGCGTGCACACCGTGCAGGTCGTGCGGCCCGACGGGAGCCTGCAGCCCGGCGTGCTGCCGGTGCTCGTCGACTCGCAGGTCCCGAAGATCACGCTGACGGTCGCCGCGCCGGCCGTGAGCGCCCCGCTCGACGGCACCCGCCCGAGGTACGAGCGGCAGGAGGTCGCGCCGGTGACGGCGACCGTGGTCTACGGCGCCTCGGGCCAGGCGTCCCTGACGCCGGGCAGCGTCGGGCTCGACACGAGCACGGTGGGACGCAAGGACCTGGTGGAGACCGCGACGAGCGTGGCCGGCCTGTCAGCCTCGAAGACGTACTCCTACAGCGTCATCTACGGCCAGAACGGCAAGAGCTTCGGCTTCGCGAACCCGGTGCTCAACCTGCCGCTCACCGACCCCGGCAGCGGGCTGAACCTCGTCCTGAAGGGCCAGTACTACGAGTTCGGCTACCACCTCGGCAACGCCGACGGCAGCGGGGTGACGAGCGGCGCCGTCACCGGCAACGCGTTCACCTTCACGCCGATGACGTGCCCGAGCTCCGGGGTCACCCGGATCCAGCTGCCGAAGATCGTCGGGCCGGACACGGTCAACGCGCAGCCGGGCAGCTCCGCGGGTGACTGGCACCTCGACACCCAGATGGCCGGGGCCACCGGGTGCTACACGATGACCCTCACGGCGAACGACGGCTACACGACCTTCTCGGCGGCCGTCCAGATCACCTGAGCTCCCCCCGGCCAGCGACGCCCGGGACCCCATGCGTGGGGCTCCCGGGCGTCGCGGCGCCCGGAACAAGCCCCCGAGGTGCCGTGTTGCAGCACGTTGGGCAGGATGGAGCACATGAGAGGCGGGCTGACGAGCGTGAGACCACGTCGTGCTGCCGTCCTGTCCGTGCACACGTCGCCCCTGGAGCAGCCCGGCACGGGTGACGCCGGCGGCATGAACGTCTACGTCGTCGAGACGGCCAAGCAGCTCGCCGAGCGGGGCGTCGAGGTGGAGATCTTCACCCGGGCGACCAGCTCCGACCAGCCCGCGGTGTGCTCGCTCGCACCGGGCGTCACCGTGCGGCACCTGGTCGCGGGGCCGTTCGAGGGGCTGTCGAAGGAGGACCTGCCGTCGCAGCTGTGCGCGCTGACCTCCGGCCTGCTGCGGGTCGAGGCCCAGCACGAGCAGGGCTACTTCGACCTCATCCACTCCCACTACTGGCTGTCCGGCCAGGTCGGCTGGCTCGCCGCCGAGCGGTGGGACGTCCCGCTCGTCCACTCCGCGCACACCCTCGCGCGGGTCAAGAACCGCGACCTCGCCGAGGGGGACACGCCCGAGCCGCTGCGTCGCATCGTGGGTGAGCAGCAGGTCGTCGACGCCGCCGACGTGCTGGTCGCCAACACCGAGCAGGAGGCGCGCGACCTCGTCGACCTCTACGACGCCTCCGCCGAGCGCGTCGTCACCGTCGCGCCCGGTGTCGACCTCGAGCACTTCCGGCTCGGCGAGGCCTCGGCCGCCCGCACCCGGCTCGGCGTCCCCCCGGACGCGGTGCTGCTGCTGTTCGTCGGGCGCCTGCAGCCGCTGAAGGCGCCCGACGTCCTGATCCGGGCCGCTGCCCTCCTCGACAAGCCGCTGCTCCCCCGCGTGCGCGTCGCGATCGTCGGAGGCCTCAGCGGCAACCACACGGACTACCCGCAGCACCTGCAGGACCTGGCCGCGCACCTCGGTGTCGAGGTGACCTTCGCCCCTCCTGCCGGACCGGACGCCCTCCGTGACTGGTACACCGCCGCCGACCTCGTGGCGGTGCCCTCGTTCAACGAGTCGTTCGGGCTCGTCGCCCTCGAGGCGCAGGCCTGCGGCACTCCCGTCGTGGCGACCAACATCGGCGGCCTGCGCACCACCGTCGCCGACGGCGTCAGCGGGCTGCTCGTCGACGGGCACGCCGCCCTCGACTGGGCCGCGGCCCTCCGGCGCGGGCTCTTCCTCCGTACCGAGCTGTCCGCCGGCGCGCTCGTGCACGCCGCCCAGTACTCGTGGAAGGCGACCGCCGACGGGCTGCTCGCGGCCTACCGCTCCGTGGGCGCCAAGGCCCTCGCGTCGTGAGCGCCGCTGCCGTCATCCGCACGGTGCTGGAGGAGTCCGACCTCGACTTCGCCGAGCCGCAGCCCGACCAGTTCTTCGTCAAGCTGCCCGGCACCCACAAGCTCTTCACCAACGCCTGGTTGATCGTCGGCGCGCACGGCCTGTTGGTCGAGGCGTTCGTCTGCCGCAAGCCCGACGAGAACCACGAGGAGTTCTACGCCTTCCTGCTGCGCCGCAACGCGCGGATGTTCGCGGTGTCGTTCTCCCTCGACAAGGCCGGCGACGTCTACCTCGTCGGGCGGCTCCCGCTCGCCGGCATCACGCCCGACGAGGTCGACCGCATCCTCGGGTCGGTGCTGCAGTACGCCGACGAGTCGTTCGACCTGCTGCTCGAGATCGGCTTCGCCAGCTCCATCCGCAAGGAGTGGGCGTGGCGGCAGAAGCGCGGCGAGTCGACGGCCAACCTGGCCGCGTTCGCCCGCTTCGCCCAGCCCGACTGACGCGCGCGGGGCTAGGCCCGGCGACGCCTCGCCACGGCGGCGGCGGACAGCAGCACCAGGGCGGTGAGCGCCAGACCGGCCGGGAGGCCGGTGGCTGCGAGGCCGCTGCCGCCGTTGCCCTTCGACGGCTGCTTGACCGGGAGCGCCGGCGGCAGGTTGGTCTTGTCCGGCGTCGCCGGCACGAGCGCCGTCGCGGCGCCGAACGTCGCGTCGAACGTCGGCGTGCTGTCGATCGTGATCGGCGGGCTGAGCACGGTCGCCGTGGAGTCCTGCGGCCCGACGAGGGCGTAGCTGCCGACGGTGTAGAGCTGGGCGCCCTTGCTGGGCCTGCCGGCCGTGGCCGCCGGCACCCGGATCGTCAGCACGTGGTTCTTCAGCGTCCCCGTCGCTGCCGAGACCGGCTTGTAGGCGTTGCCCGTCGCCGAGGTGGGGTTGGTCGGGTTGAGGAGCAGCTCCGAGGAGCCGATGGCGCCCGCGCCGTAGGACACGTTGCCCTCCTGGCCGGTCATCGTCGCCTCGGCGTAGTAGACGTCGCCCTTGTAGTCCCAGCGCGTCACGAACCGGGTCTGCTGCAGCGGCGTGCCGCTGTCGTCGATGCCACCCGGGGGAGCCGGCAGCACGCCGTTCTGCGCCGGCGTGAGGCCGGCCACCTTCATCGTCACGACCACGTCGCCGTTGCTCGCGCGCTGGATGCTCGTGCTCGTGAGGTCGAGGGCCGGCTGGCTCTTCGCCGTCAGGATCTTCGTGCCGGCGAGCGGGTACTTCGCATCGCCCTGCGCGTCGGAGTACCCGTTGCCGCGCATCGACTGCTTCGCGTCGGGCTTGCCGGCGTACATGCTGGGGCCGGTCGCCTGCCGCGCCACCTTCACGACCGGTCCGAAGGACGCGTTGTTGGTGTCGGACCACACGAACCCGAGGTGGCCGAGCTTGTCGATGTCGATGGCGAAGTAGTCAGCCAGGTTGCGGTTGGCGTTGGGGTCGGCCGCGCACGCCGTGCCCGCCGTGCAGATGTTGGTGTCGTGGTTGACCCGGTGCGCGATCGCGTCCTGGCTGAACGTCGGCGCCGCGCACGGCTTGGCGTCCCACTGGCACAGCGCGTTCATCGAGACCGCGACGTAGGGCTTCCAGCCGCCCTGGCCCTTGACCACGTCATCCGGTGTCGGGCCCTTCGCCGCCGTGCCGTAGTAGCCGATCGCGACGCGACCGGGGCTGCCCGCCGCGGTGTTGCTGAAGATCGTGACGCGCAGCGGGTCCTTGCTGACCTGCACCGGCTCCGACCACTTCGTGGCCGGGTGGCCGACGTTGGCCGGGTCGCTCGCCTTCGACGTCGAGAGCCAGGTGGACTGCTTGCCGCTGTCGACCCAGGTCGCGTAGAGGTTGCCCGCGGTGTCGAGCGACAGCGTCGTGAAGTTGCGGGCGTTGCCCGACTTCGGGACCGAGTGGCTCACGAAGCTCTTCGCTCCGTCGGTGCTGACGGCGACCCGGAAGCCGGTGGCGGCGTTGACGACGGGGAAGCCGAGGTAGCCGAGGTAGAGCGCCTTGTTGTTGGGACCGCCCGTGTTGTCGGCCAGCATGCTGCCGCTCTGCGTAACGCCCGGGACCTGCGGCACCGCCGGGATCGTCCAGCTGCCGGTGGCGCCCTCGTTGTCGCTGCGGTTGATGTACTCGCCGGCCGCGGGGACGTGGTAGCCCATGAAGCGGGTCTTGGTGCCTGCCCACGACGCCTGCCACTGCCGGTCGACGCCCGTGCTCGTCTTGTCGAGCGCCGGGTCGACGTTGGTGATCGGGAAGCTCGTGCCGTGGTCGAAGCTGACGCCGACCGCCTGGTTGGCCAGGGCCTCCTGCTCGCCCATCGCGACGGTGCCCGTCGTGGGGTTGATGTCCAGGTCGGTGTCGCCGCCACCACCCGCGGGGCAGTACGGCACCTGCCGGCCCGCGCAGGTGCCACCGCTCCCGCCGAGGTCGCTCAGCGGGGCGTACCGCTTGGTGTAGCTGAGCCCGCCGTCCTCCGAGCGGAACAGCACGCCGATCTGCGTACGGGTGCCGACCGGCCAGTCGATGAAGGACCGCTGCCCCGCCACCTTGGTCGTGGGGTCGAACGTGATGCCGGGCTCACCGCCGAACAGCACCGGGTCGACGACCGTTGCCGGCGTGAACGTCATCAGCGGCTTGGACGCCGCGTGCGCGGGCAGGCTCAGCGCGGCGCCGACGGAGGCGAGGGCGAGCAGGATGACAGGGGTACGGCGCATGGGTGGCGGCCGCCTTCCAGGTGCTGGGGTGTCAACCCGGGCATTCTCCCACAGCGCTCCGGTCAGCGTCCCTGGTTCGCGACAGCGGCGGCCGCCTCGGCAGCGGCCTCCGGGTCCAGGTAGGTGCCGCCCCGGGTGATCGGCTGCAGGTCGTCGTCGAGGTCGTACCGCAGCGGCTGGCCGGTCGGGATGTTCAGGTCCGTGATCGCGTCGTCGCTGATGCCGTCGAGGTGCTTCACGAGGGCGCGGAGCGAGTTGCCGTGCGCCGTCACCAGGACGGTCTCGCCGGCGCGGAGGTCGGGGACGATCGCGTCGTACCAGTAGGGCAGCAGCCGCTCCACGACGTCCTTCAGGCACTCGGTCAGCGGGACCTGGCCGGGCGCGAGGCTCGCGTACCGCGCGTCGCTGGTGTTGTCCCACTCGTTGCCGCGCTCGATCGGCGGCGGCGGGGTGTCGTAGGACCGGCGCCAGAGCATGAACTGCTCCTCGCCGAACTCGTCCAGCGTCTGCTTCTTGTCCTTGCCCTGCAGCGCCCCGTAGTGCCGCTCGTTCAGCCGCCAGTGCCGCTTCACCGGCACCCAGGAGCGCTCGCAGCTCTCGAGCGCGAGGTTGGCGGTCCGGATGGCGCGGGTCAGCAGGCTCGTGTGCAGGACGGTCGGCAGCAGCCCGGCCTCCTTCAGCTGCAGGCCGCCCTCGCGGGCCTGCTGCTCGCCCTTCTCCGTCAGGTCGACGTCGACCCAGCCGGTGAACAGGTTCTTGTCGTTCCAGTCGCTCTCGCCGTGACGGAGCAGCACGAGGGTGGCCATGGATCCATCCTTGCAGGGCCGACGATGCGGCTTCGTGTGTGCTGGACCAGCGCTCTCGTCACATCGTCACGGCGGCCGCCGGGTGCTCCGGCGACGATGCGGGTTCGTGGGTGCTGGAGCGCCGCCCTCGTCACATCGTCGGGTTGCCCACAGCTGCTCGCGGGCGTCCACATCCCGTCCGCGCACGCTCCGGGCCGCGTCGGCTAGCGCCAGCGTTGTCGACGTGACAGCACCCGCGCCCTCCTCACCACCGACCAAGACGCTGACCTGCGCCGAGATCGCGCTCGCCCAGAACGGGGTCATCGGCCGCCAGCAGGCGCTGAAGGCCGGCATGACCCCCGACCAGTGGCGGTGGAAGACGGCGCACCACTGGACGTCCATCGGCGAGGGGGTGGCCGTGACGCACTCGGGCGAGCCCACGTACAACCAGAAGCGGTGGGCCGCACTCGTCCACGCCGGCGAGGACGCGGCGCTCGACGGCGACATCGCGCTGCAGACCCACGGGGTGAAGCGGCTGCACCTGGTGCGGTACGACATCTCCGTCCCGCCGAAGCGACAGGTCGAGCCGGTGAGCGTGGACGGGTTCTTCCTGGTCCCGCACCGGACGCAGCGCACCACGCTCTGGACGTCGAAGACGCACGGGCTGCCCACGATCCGCATCGACCTCGCGACCCTGCACGCCGCAGCGTGGGCGCCGTCGGACCGCGAGGCCGAGCTGCGGTTGTGCCTCGTCGTCCAGCAGGGGAAGACGAAGCCGTCGGCGTTGCGGTCGGTGCTCCAGAAGCAGACCCGGCTCCGCCGCCGGGCGCTGATCCTCGAGGCTCTCGACGACATCGAGCTCGGGGCGCACGCGAACAGCGAGATCGACTTCCTGCGGTTCTGCCGGCGCAACGGGATCCCGCGCCCGGACCAGCTCCAGGTCCTAGTGCGCGCGGACGGGAAGCGGTACCTGGACGCGCGCTGGTCGTGGCTGAACCTCAGCGTCGAGATCGACGGCGCCCATCACATGTGGGTGGAGGAGTGGGACGCCGACGCTCTCCGCTCGCTCGAGGTCGCCATCGCTCTCCGCGGCACCGGCGAGACGCTCATCCGGCTCACGCAGGGCAACCTGCGCCACAGCGAGGAGAAGGTGGCCGAGCTCCTGCGGCAGCTGTTCGTGTAGACGATGCGGGAGGAGGGGCGCTGGAACGCCGCCGAGGTCACATCGTCGCCACACGGGCCCCCTCGGCGTCCCTGCGATGTTGTGAGAGGAGGGGCGCTGGAGCACCGCCGAGGCCACATCGTCGCGGCGGCGCCCTGCGCTCACCGATCGCAACTAGGCTCCGCGGCATGCGCGTGAGCACTGACCTCGGGATCCCTCGGTACCGGGAGGTCGACCCCGACTTCGCCCGGGACTGGATCGAGTTCACCGACCCGGCCGACCCGACGAAGGCGGTCCGCGCCGACCTCACCTGGCTGCTCAGCAGCTGGACCTGCGTCTACGGGACGGCGTGCCACGGCGTCATCGAGGGCCGCGCCACGGACGGCTGCTGCTCCCACGGCGCCTACTACTCGGAGAAGGCCGACGAGAAGCGCACCGAGAAGTACGCCGCGCTGCTCAAGAAGAAGGACTGGCAGTTCGCCGACGTCGGCCGGAGCAAGGGCATCTCCGTCGACGACGAGCTGGAGGGGGAGCCGGCGCGCAAGACCCGGGTCGTCGACGGGGCGTGCGTGTTCCTCAACCGGCCGGGGTTCAAGGGCGGCGAGGGCTGCGCGCTCCACGGCCTGGCGCTGCGGCTCGGCAAGCACCCGCTCGAGACCAAGCCCGACGTCTGCTGGCAGCTGCCTGTCCGCCGGGTCGTCGAGGAGATCGACCGGGGCGACGACGTCACCGTCGAGCGCACGTCGATCGGCGAGTTCGACCGCCGCGGCTGGGGACCGGGCGGCGAGGACCTGCACTGGTGGTGCACGAGCTCGCCCGAGGCGCACACCGGCGCCGAGCCCGTGGTCCTGAGCTACGGCCCGGAGCTGGTCGCCCTCATCGGCCAGGCCGCCTACGACGAGCTGCTGCGGCTGACCAAGGAGCGCAGCGGGCTGCCCCTTCACCCAGCGACCGTCGAGGCGCGAGCGCTGGGACTGGCATAGGTTCGCCCCCGACATGACCCGCACTCCTGAGCCCGTCCTCGTCCCGGAGGCCCGGGTCGCGCTGGCGACCGCGAGCGTCTACCCCGAGGGCACGGCCAAGGCGTTCGAGATCGCGGGCCAGCTCGGGTACGACGGGGTCGAGGTGATGGTCTGGACCGACCCGGTCAGCCAGGACATCGACGCGCTCCAGCGGCTGCAGGAGTACTACGACGTCCCGATCCTCGCGATCCACGCCCCGTGCCTGGTCATCACGCAGCGGGTCTGGGGGACCGACCCGTGGGCGAAGCTCGTCAAGGCCAAGGACGCGGCAGAGACCCTCGGAGCCGAGGCGGTCGTCGTGCACCCGCCGTTCCGGTGGCAGCGCGACTACGTCAACAAGTTCGTCAACGGCATCAAGGACATGGCTGGCGAGACCGAGGTCCGCTTCGCGGTGGAGAACATGTTCCCGCTGCGCGCCCGGGGGCAGTCCGTCTCGCCGTACGGCCTGGACTGGGACCCCACCGCCGAGGGCTTCCGCGACTTCACGCTCGACCTCAGCCACACCAGCGTCAGCCAGTCCGACGCGATGGAGATGCGCCGCGCCATGGGCGACCGGCTCAGCCACATCCACATCGCCGACGGCACCGGTGCCAACCGCGACGAGCACCTGGTCCCCGGCCGCGGCGAGCAGCCGTGCGCGGAGCTGCTCGAGGGGCTCGCGGCCGACGGCTTCGACGGCCTCGTCGTCGTCGAGGTGAACACCCGCAGGTGCGAGGACACCTACGAGCGCGAGGCGGACCTCGCCGAGGCGCTCGCCTTCACGCGCCTCAACCTCGCGGCCCCGGCGGACGCGTGGCCGCAGTGACGCGCCCGGGCGACCCGCTCGCCTTCGAGGACCTCGTCGACCACTACGACGCAGCCCGGCCGCACTACCCGGCAGACCTCTACGACGCGCTCGGCGAGCTCGGCGACTGCCTCGAGCTCGGAGCGGGCACGGGCATCGCTTCCGTCGAGCTCGCGCAGCGGTCGAACCTGGTGGTGAGCGACCTCGGCCCGCAGATGCTCCTCAAGGGACTGGGCAAGCACGGCAGGCCGGGTGTGATCTGCCGAGCCGAGGCGCTTCCCTTCGCTGACAGGGCCTTCGACACGGTCTGCGGTGCGCAGATGTGGCACTGGACCGATCCGGCAGCGGGCGACGAGGCCCACCGCGTCCTCAAGCCAGGCGGCCGGCTGCTGCTGTGGTGGAACGAGTCGGACGCGGACGGCCAGCCTGGCCGCAACGACTGGTGGGAGGCCCAGCAGGACCGGCTCGAGGCGGGCAACCCGCTGTACGAGCGGGGCTACCGCGAGGTCGACTACAACGCTCCGCTGGCGCGGCTGTTCGAGACGCAGGAGCCCGAGCTGTTCCGGTGGAGCCGCACGATCAGCCTCGAGCTCTACGCCCGCTGGCTGCGGTCGAAGTCGTACGTGCAGAAGCTGCCCGACGTCGACGCGTTCGTGACCGCCTGCCTCGACGACCTGCGGGCGGTCTTCCCCGACGGTCAGGTCGTGGAGCCGTTCGTCACCCGACTGTGGTGGTTCACGAAGCCATGAAGGCCCTGCGCACCCCGGACTTCGAGGTCCCTGACTTCCCGTACGAGGCCAAGTACGCCGACACGAGCGACGGCCTGCGGATGGCGTACGTCGACGAGGGCACCGGCCCCGTCGTGCTCCTCCTGCACGGGGAGCCGTCCTGGTCGTTCCTCTGGAGGAAGTGCATCCCGGTCTTCCTCGAGAACGGCTACCGGGTGGTCGCGCCGGACCTCATCGGCTTCGGCCGGTCCGACAAGCCGGCCGCGCTCGAGGACTACACCTACGCGCGGCACATCGAGTGGGTGCGGTCCGTGCTGTTCGACGTGCTGGACCTCCAGGACGTGACGCTGGTCTGCCAGGACTGGGGCGGTCTCATCGGCATCCGGATGGCGATGGAGAACCCGGGCCGCTTCGCCCGCATCGTCGCCGCGAACACCGGCCTGCCCGACGGCAACCGCAAGCTCGGTCCGGAGTGGTGGCAGTTCCGCGACTTCGTGGCCCGCACCCCTGACCTGCCCATCGGCTTCCTCGTCAGCGCCGCGGTCGTGACCCCGATGCCGCCCGAGGTGGTCGCCGCCTACGACGCGCCCTTCCCCGGCCCTGAGTACAAGATGGGCGCCCGCTCGTTCCCCGACCTCATCCCGCAGGACCCGGACAACCCCGCGACGCCGGCGAACCAGCGGGCCTGGGAGTACCTCACGATGTGGGCGAAGCCGTTCCTCTGCGCCTTCTCCGACAGCGACCCGATCACCCGTGGCGGCGACAAGCCGTTCCTGTCGAAGGTGCCCGGGACGATGGGCCAGCCGCACACGACGATCGAGGGCGGCGGTCACTTCCTCCAGGAGGACAAGGGCGCCGAGCTCGCCCAGGTCGTCGTCGACTGGCTGCGCTCGTTAGCCTGACCCCCATGCTCCGCCAGGTGATCCTCGCTGCGTCCCGCAGCACCCGCATGCGCCGGCTCGTCGAGAACGCGCCGGTGAGCAAGCAGGTCGTGCACCGGTTCGTGCCTGGGGCGACAGCCGACGACGCGGTGCGGGCCAGCCGGGCCCTCATCGCCAGCGGTCGGCTCGTCACGCTCGACCACCTCGGCGAGGACACGACGGACAAGGCGATGGCCCAGGCCACGGTCGACGCCTACGTGACGCTCCTGACGGTGCTCGGCGACCTCACCGAGGGCGCGAAGGCGGAGGTCAGCGTCAAGCTCTCGGCGGTCGGGCAGACGATCGACGAGGAGCTCGCCCTCGACAACGCGCGGACCATCTGCGCCGCGGCCCACGAGCACCACACGACGGTGACCCTCGACATGGAGGACCACACCACGACCGACAGCACCCTCGGGATCCTGCGCGAGCTGCGCCAGGACTTCCCGGCGACCGGCGCGGTCGTCCAGGCGTACCTGCACCGCACCGAGGCCGACTGCAAGGACCTCGCCCACGAGGGCAGCAGGGTCCGGCTCTGCAAGGGCGCCTACAAGGAGCCCAGTTCCGTTGCGTACCAGGGGAAGGAGGACGTCGACGCGAGCTACGTCCGCTGCCTCGAGGTCCTCATGAACGGCGCCGGCTACCCGATGGTGGCCACCCACGACCCGGCCATGATCACGGCGGGCAAGCGGCTCTCCAAGGACCGCAGCAAGGACAGCTACGAGTTCCAGATGCTGTACGGCATCCGGCCGGCCGAGCAGCAGAAGCTCGCGGACGAGGGGGAGCGCATGCGGGTCTACGTCCCGTACGGCGACGAGTACTACGGCTACTTCATGCGACGGCTCGCCGAGCGCCCCGCCAACGTCGCCTTCTTCCTCCGCTCCCTCGCGAGCAAGAAGTGACGACGTTCGCGCTGGTCGGGGTCGGCAAGCTCGGCGAGGCGCTGCTGTCCGGCATCCTGCGCTCCGGTCGCCCGAAGGAGCAGGTCATCGCGGCCGAGCGCTACGCAGGGCGCGCCAAGGAGATCGCGGACGTGTACGGCGTGACGACCGCCGATCCGGTCGAGGCGGTCGCGAAGGCCGATGTGGTGCTGCTCGCCGTCAAGCCGCAGGACATGCGCACGGCTCTGCGGGAGATCGCCCCCAGCGTGCGGCCGGAGACCCTCGTCGTCTCCCTGGCCGCCGGCATCACCCTGAAGCTCCTCGAGGAGGAGCTGCCGGCAGGCACCCACTGCATCCGGGTCATGACGAACACCCCCGTGTTCGTCGACGAGGCGATGTCTGCCATCAGCCCCGGCACGCACGCGACCGAGGAGCACCTCGCTCTCGTCGAGGAGCTGCTGGCCTCGGTCGGCCGCGTCATCCGGGTCCCCGAGCACCAGCAGGACGCGGTCACCGCCCTGAGCGGCAGCGGCCCGGCGTACTTCTTCTACCTCGTCGAGGCCATGATCGACGCCGGCATCCTGCTGGGCCTGCCCCGCGCGACCGCCGCGGAGCTCATCGTCCAGACCGCTGTCGGCAGCGCCAAGATGCTCAAGGAGTCCGACGAGCACCCCGTCGTGCTGCGCGAGGCTGTGATGTCGCCGGCCGGGACGACCATCAGCGCGATCCGGGTGATGGAGGACCACGGCGTCCGGGCGGCGATGCTCGCCGCGCTCGAGGCCGCCCGCAACCGCAGCCAGGAGCTCGCCGGAGGCTGATACCTCCCGGTTTGTCCTGAAGGAACGCCTGCCTCGGTGCCGAAACTAGAGGCATGCAGCTCCGCCTGGCCGCCCCCGTGGCCGTCCTCGCGCTGGTCGGTGCCACGGCCCCCGCGGTCGCCACCACCAGCGCCCCGTCGTCCGTCGCGTCGGCGAGCGCGCACCAGGTCCGCGGGGACCTCGGCGCGGCGACCGGCACGCCGACCCAGTGGGCGAGCCGCGCCCTGCGCGCCCAGGCGAGGCGCCTCGGCATCGACGCCAGCACCTTCCGCTGGGAGACGGTCCGCACGAGCCTGATCGGCACCCACGTGCGCGGCCGCCAGTACCGCGGCGGCGTCCCGGTCGCCGGCACTGCCGTGCTCGTCAGCGCGATCGCCGGCCGGGTCGCGCAGGTCGACGTCGACAGCAGCGATCTCCCGGGCGCACCCGTCGCCGACCCCGTCGGCCCGCTCGTCGCGAAGGCGGCCGCGATCGGTCACCTCGACGTCACCCGTCTGTTCAAGCCAGCCAGCGTGGAGCGGGTGCTCGTCCCGTTCGCCGGTCGGCTGATCGACACCTACCAGGTGACGGTCGTCGCGCAGGACGTGCAGGCCCGCGGCGGCGTCGTCGCGGCCACCGGTCACGTGCTCCGGGTGGTCGACCCCGGCAGGCACGACAACGGCACCGCCCACGTCTTCGACCCGAACCCGGTCGTGACCAGCCACAACACGGCGCTGCGCCAGCCCGGCGAGACCCACCTCCCCGACCTGGACACCCCGCTGCCCAGCGCGGAGCTCACGGCGCAGCTGAAGGCGTTCCCGGTCCAGTTCACCTCGACGCTCCCGCAGCTGACTGGCCCGTCGGCCGATCTGCTGTTCCCGGTCGGGTACGCGGGCAACGACTTCAGCTTCGTCCGCAGCGACCCGCGGTTCGTCGGGCTGATGGCCTACGCCCACGTCGACCGCTACCAGCGCTGGCTGCAGTCGCTCGGCTTCACGAACGTCAACAACGAGCCGCAGGACCTCGTGGCGCTGACGGAGGGCGACGACAACTCCGCCTACTACCCGGGCGAGGACCTGATCCTGTTCGGGGGCGGAGGCGTCCCCGACGCGGAGGACGCCGAGGTCGTCCTGCACGAGTACGGCCACGCCATCCAGGACGCCCAGGTCCCCGGTTTTGGCGCGACGCACGAGGCCGCGTCGATGGGCGAGGGCTTCGGCGACTTCGAGGCCGCGAACTACTTCGCGCTGACGTCCAAGGGCTTCGGCGACCTCTGCGTCGCGGAGTGGGACAGCACGTCCTACTCCACGACGAACCCGCCCTGCCTGCGGCGCCTGGACTCCAGGAAGCACTACCCGCAGGACCTCGACAAGAGCAGCCCGCCCGACGAGCACAAGGACGGCGAGATGTGGTCGGCGTTCCTGTGGCGGTTGCGCAGCCACCTCGGCACCGAGGCGAGGAGCCGCTCGGTCAACGCCATCCGCCTGGTGCTGACCAGCCACGAGCTCGAGACGCCGAACGCGACGTTCGCGTCCTCCGTCGCCGCCCTGCGCAACGCGGCGAAGGCCCTGCACCACAGCGACTGGGCCGCCTGGGTCGACAAGGAGGCCAGGGTCACGGGGTTCCGCCTCAACCCGTAGCCTGCGACGGGTGAGCACCCTCGTCGTCTGGGACGACGTCTTCGGCGAGTACGACTTCGGGCCGGCGCACCCGCTCCGCCCGCTGCGCCTCGAGCTCACCATGTCCCTGGCCCGGCAGGTCGGCGTCCTCGATGGCGTCGACGTCCGCCCCCCGACGATCGCGGACCAGGACACCCTCGAGCTCGTGCACGACCCGCTCTACATCAGCGGCGTGATGCGGGAGCTCCCCTCCTCGCGCTGGGGCTTGGGCACCGGGGACAACCCGGTGTTCCCGCGGATGCACGAGGTGTCCTCGCTCGTCACCGGAGCCTCCGTCGACGCCGCGCGCGCCGTCTGGGAGGGCACGCACGAGCACGCCGTGAACATCTCCGGCGGCCTGCACCACGCGATGCGTGACCGCGCCTCGGGCTTCTGCGTGTACGACGACCCGGCCGTCGCCATCGCCTGGCTGCTCGCCGCGGGCGCGACCCGGGTCGCGTACGTCGACGTCGACGTCCACCACGGCGACGGCGTGCAGGCCGCCTTCTGGAACGACCCCCGGGTCCTCACGATCTCCCTGCACGAGACCGGCCTCTCGCTCTTCCCCGGCACCGGCTTCCCCGACGAGGCCGACGGCTCCTGCATCAACGTCGCCCTGCCGCCCGGCACCGACGACCCGCGCTGGCTGCGCGCCTTCCACGCTGTCGTCCCGCCCGCCATCCGCGCGTTCCAGCCGCAGGTCCTGGTCACCCAGCACGGCTGTGACACCCACGCCCTCGACCCGCTCGCCCACCTGATGATGTCCGTCGACGGCCAGCGCGCGGCGTACCAGGCCCTGCACGCGCTCGCCCACGAGGTCTGCGGCGGCAGGTGGGTCGCCCTCGGCGGCGGTGGCTACGAGCCCGTCCAGGTCGTCCCACGGGCCTGGACGCACCTGCTCGCCGAGGCCGCCGGCACGACGGTCGACGGCGACACCCCCGACGACTGGCAGCTCGAGGCCCGGGAGCGCGGCGGTGAGCTCGCCCCTCGCAGCCTCACCGATGCGGCCGTGCCGACGTACCTCTCCTGGGACCCCTTCGACATGGAACCGGACAGGAGCCGGCTGTCCCTCGCCGTCGACGAGGCGATCCTCGCGACCCGACAGGCCACCTTCCCCGCCCTCGGCCTCGACCCGTACGCCCCCGTCTGAGCGGTCGCGCGAACCCCCACCGTCGGCCGACGGCGGGAGGTCTGAGTGTGTCCGCTGGCTGCTGGCCAACTGAACCCCCTGGAAATCAGTTGGCCAGCGGCGGGGCGCACACCCCCCGGGCACCGTCCACAGAAGGGCGCCGGCCCCCTTCGCCCGGCCGGCTGGGCGGAGAGCCTGGTGCGATGGATGTCCGCGCCGTGCTCCGTGTCGCCCGCCAGACCGCCGGCCTGTCCCAGCGGGACGTGGCTGCGCTGAGTGGCGTGCCTCAGAGCACGTTGGCGAACGCCGAGAACGGCCGGCGCGGCCTCGGCGGCGCGGCGCTGGACCGGGTCCTGGAGGCGTGCGGGCTGGACCTCGAGCTGGTGGCGCGAGGGTCGGGTCAGGTCGACAGCGACGAGCTCGCGGCTCTGGTCGAGCACCTGCGGCTGAGCACGACGCAGCGGTTGCTGCTGGCCGTCGGTGGCAGCGGGCGCTGGTCGGACCAGCCGTTCGACGAGACCCTCGTGTCGCTGAACCGGACTCGCGGGCAGGCGCTGGTGCCGGAGGTGGCGCGCGGGGTGTGGATCCCCGGCCGGGTCTGGGACGGGACCGGGCCGCTGACCGAGCCGGCCGATCGCGAGCGGCAGCACGTCGGGATCCGCGTCGGGGCGTGGACGTGGGTGCACGTCGACCCGCCGCTCGCGCTCGCCCTGCGGTCGACGGGGGACGACCGGCGTCTGCTGCTGGCGGCAGCGTCCCTGCTGGCGATGACGGACGACCGCGACGAGGGCGGTAGGCGGCCGCCGCCGCACCGGACGCCGGACGAGTCCAACGAGCGCGCGCACCTGGCGCGATCCCTGACCTACGCGATGTACCGCGTCGATCCGCTGCCGGACAGCCGCGAGAGCCGGGGCTGGCGGCTCGACCAGCCCGTGAGCCTGCGTCAGCAGCTCATCCTGATGGGCTGGCCACCGCGCCGGGGGAGCAAGCGCAGGTGAGGCCGGGCGTCAAGGAGGCGCGCCGTTGCTCCGGATGGCCGTCTATCGCGAGTCCCACCTGTCCCGATACGATCACAGGGCTCGTGCGTGTCCCGTCCGACGGTGGGGAAGCCGCCGGCCGCGCGCGACGCGAAGGACGTGGCGTGAGCAACCTCAGCGAGATCAAGTTCCTCACCGTGGCCGAGGTGGCCGCGCTGATGCGGGTGAGCCGCATGACGGTCTACCGACTGGTGCACGCGGGCGACCTCGCCAGCGTCCGGGTGGGTCGCAGCTTCCGGGTGCCGGAGCACGCCGTCCACGCGTACCTCCGCGGCGCGTTCGACGTCACCGCCTAGCGGCTAGACTGCCTACTTTCCGTACTTCGAAGAGCTGAGGATTTCCCGTGGGTTCCGTCATCAAGAAGCGCCGCAAGCGGATGGCCAAGAAGAAGCACCGCAAGCTGCTGAAGAAGACCCGCGTTCAGCGTCGCAACAAGAAGTAGTCTCCTCACCGCTCACAACGGCGTGAGCGGGTCCCGGAGGCTGCTGTGTTTCTCACGTTCCTGTCCGACCTCGGCTACGAGGACCCCTTCCTGGGGCTGTGCAAGGGCGTGATCGCGCGCGTCGCCCCTGAGGTCCGCGTCCTGGACGTGCTCCACAGCGTGGGAGCGCAGGACGTGGAGATGGGCGCGGCCATGCTGGCCAGCGCCGTCCCGTTCCTCCCGGCACCGGCGGTGCACCTGGCCCTGGTCGATCCGTTCCGGACGGTCCCGGCGCGGGGCATCGCGGTGCGGACCGCCGACGGCTCGATCTTCGTCAGCCCCGACAACGGGGTCGCCTCGCAGGCCTGGGACGTCGCCGGCGGCGCTGTCGAGGCGCACGTGCTCGACGACGAGTCGCTCTGGAACGCCAACGCCGCGCGCACGTTCCGGGCCCGGGACGTGTTCAGCCCGGTCGCAGCGCGGCTCGCGGACGGGCTGCCGATCGGGCAGGTGGGGTCCGCCGTCCCGCTCGAGGAGCTGGAGCGGCTCGTGCTGCGGCAGGCGAGGCTGCACGACGACCACGTGCACGGCGAGATCGTGCAGGTCGACCACTTCGGCAACCTCACGCTCAACATGCAGCGCCACCACGTCGAGGCGGCGGGGATCGCGCTCGGGGACGACGTCGAGATCCGGTGCGGCGGCAAGACGCTGCAGGTCCGCTACGCGCTCACCTACGGCGAGGTGCCCCGGGGCCGGGTCGCCCTGTGCGAGGACTCGTTCCGGACGATGTGCGTCGCCGTCAACCAGGGCAGCGCGGCCGCGCAGCTGCGGTCGACCCGAGGTGAGCCGATCGTCATCGCGCGCGTGCACGCCGAACCGACCGCGCCGGAGGGACCTGTGCGGGTCTACGACGAGGCGCCGTCGACGATCACGGCGTGACAACCGCGGCGTAACAACCCGCCGGTAGGCTCACCCGGGTGAAGCCCCGCGTCGTCCTCGTCACCGGTGTCAGCCGGTACCTCGGCACGCGCCTGGCCTCGGTCCTCGCCGCCGACCCCTCCATCGAGCGGGTCATCGGTGTCGACACCGTCCAGCCGCGTCCGGAGGCCCTGCCGGCCCTGGGGCGCACCGAGTTCGTGCGGGCCGACATCCGCAACCCGCTCATCGCCAAGGTGATCGCCCAGGCCGAGGTCGACACCGTCGTGCACATGAACGTCATCGCCACGCCCCTGGGTGCCGGTGGCCGCACGGCGATGAAGGAGATCAACGTCATCGGGACGATGCAGCTGCTGGCCGCCTGCCAGAAGGCGCCGTCGATGCGCAAGCTGGTCGTGAAGAGCACGACCGCTGTCTACGGCTCCAGCTCGAAGGACCCGGCTCTGTTCACCGAGGACGCGGAGCCGAAGGCGCTGCCGAAGTCCGGGTACGCGAAGGACGCGGTCGAGGTCGAGGGGTACGTCCGCGGGTTCGGCCGTCGGCGTCCCGACGTGACGCTCAGCCTGCTGCGGTTCACCAACTTCATCGGGCCCCTGATCGAGACCCCGCTCACCCGCTACCTGTCGCTGCCGGTGGTCCCGACGGTGCTCGGCTTCGACCCCCGCATCCAGCTGTGCCACGAGGACGACGGCATCGAGGTGCTGCGCCGCTGCGCGCTCGGCGACCACCCCGGCATCTTCAACGTGGGTGGCCCCGGAGTGCTGCTCCTGTCCCAGCTCATCCGGCGGGTCGGCCGTCCCTCCTTCCCGGTCCCCGCGCCGGCGGTGTCGGTGGTCGCGGGTGCGTTCCGGCGGGCCGGGCTCGTCGACTTCAGCCCCGAGCAGATGCGCTACCTCGAGCACGGCCGCGTCGCCGACGTCTCGCGGCTCTCGGGCGCCCTCGGCTGGGGGCCGCGCCCGACCTCCGAGGCGATGCAGACGTTCGTGGAGCGTGCGCCGCGCATCCTCAACCCGGAGACCGTGCAGGCGGCCGAGGCGCGTCTGCTGAAGCTGCTCACCAAGGAGCCGGTCCGTGCCTGAGGCCAACAACGTCATCCCGCTGCGGTCCGACGACGAGGCGCCCGCACCGCTGCCGTCGGCACCCATCAGCGACCCGTCCGCGTGGGAGCGCAAGCTCGCGGGTGGGCTCGCGTTCGTGCGCCGCCGCATCACGGGCGACTACGAGGTCGACGACTTCGGCTACGACAAGGACCTCACCGACCACGTGCTGCTGCCTCCGCTGCGGCCGCTCTACGACAAGTGGTTCCGGGTCGAGACGCGTGGCCTCGACAACATCCCTGATGCCGGTGGCGCCCTGATCGTCGCGAACCACTCCGGCACCATCCCCGTCGACGCCCTCATGACGATCCTGTCGGTGCACGACCACCACCCGGCGCACCGCACGCTGCGGCTGCTCGGGGCTGACCTGGTGTTCTCGCTGCCCGTCGTCGCACCGGTCGCCCGCAAGAGCGGCCAGACCCTGGCGTGCAACGCCGACGCGGAGCGGCTGCTCAACGCCGACGAGCTGGTCGGCGTCTTCCCCGAGGGCTTCAAGGGGATCGGCAAGCCGTTCTCGGAGCGCTACAAGCTGCAGCGGTTCGGCCGCGGCGGCTTCGTGAGCGCCGCCCTGCGCACCGGCAAGCCGATCATCCCGGTGTCGATCGTGGGCGCGGAGGAGATCTACCCGATCCTCGGCAACTCCAAGACGCTGGCGCGCCTGCTCGGCCTGCCCTACGTGCCGATCACCCCGACCTTCCCGCTGCTGGGCCTGCTCGGCGCCGTACCGCTCCCGTCGAAGTGGATCATCGAGTTCGGGGAGCCGATCGAGACCGCGTCCCTCGGCGGCGCGGCGGCGGCCGAGGACCCGATGCTGGTCTTCAACCTGACCGACCAGGTCCGGGAGACGATCCAGTCGACCCTCTACACGCTGCTGATGCAGCGCCGGTCCGTCTTCTTCTAACGACCGAGGGCCTTGGCGAGCGCTGACCGCTGGTGCCGCCTCTTGAGCTCGAGCCCACCGAGGACGGCAGCGACCGCCAGCCCGGTGCCGGCGGTCGCCGGGACGCCGACCTTCGCCGCCTTGCGCCCGGTGCGGAAGTCGCGGATCTCCCACCCGTTCTTGCGGGCCGCGTCGCGCAGACCGGCGTCAGGGTTGATCGCGACGCCGCGGCCGACTGTCGAGAGCATGGGGATGTCGTTGGCTGAGTCGCTGTA
>CBIHPE010000024.1:0-25125 GCA_966212015.1 uncultured Frankiales bacterium
CAAGCGCAAGCTCCTCGAGAAGCAGAAGGAGGGCAAGAAGCGCATGAAGATGGTCGGTCGCGTGGAGGTCCCCCAGGAGGCGTTCATCGCGGCGCTCTCGACGAACGAGCCGGAGAAGGCCAAGAGCTGACAGGCCGGTACGGCGGACGGGTGAGCCGTCCGCCGTACCGGAGCCGCAGTCAGCCGGCGATCGCGAAGGCGATCGCGCCGACCGTGGCGAGCACGACGTCGACGAGGATCGCGATGCCGGCCGGGCCGAACGCGCCGTGTCGCTCCTTGCGCAGGAACGCGCAGGCAAGGGCACCGGCGGCGAGCACCATGGGCAGCCCGCTCCAGGCAACGGCGACCGTGAGGACGGAGAGCACACCGAGCACGACGCCGCGGCGGCCTGGGTTGCCGGTGGCCGCCGTGCGCACGACGAGCCCGAAGACGGCGGCGGTCGCGACAGCGATGACGCCGAGGCAGACGGCGTAGTCGCCCCAGCTCTGCGAGGCGCCGGCCTTGTCGTTCCCGGTGATGTCCCAGAAGGTGCCGACGCCGGTGAGCAGCGCTGCGTCGACGGCGCCGATCAGCGCAAGCAGGCCATTGCGGTTCGGGCCGGCGGTCGTGGTCGGGGCTAGTGCGGTGGTGGTCATGGGGTCCTCCTCGTGGTGATGGGTGGTTGGTGTCCACGACACCGACCCGGGCCTGCTGTGGGAAGTGGCCGTTGTCCCGACGGGACCGGGACGACCTCCGGGGTCGTCCGGGACACGTCCCGCTGACAGGGGACGCGATGTGCGGACACACTGCGGTCATGTCCGACGCAGCGCTCCGCCGCCTGGCCTACCTGCTGCTCTGCGTCGCCGTCGGTCTCGACATCTGCGGGGTGGCGCTGCACCAGGGGCTGGTGGCCGTGCCGACGCTGAAGAACAGCAACACCGCGGACCTCGGTGACGTGCTGTTCGTGACGTCGGCGTGCAGCGCCGGGACGCTCATCGCGTTCCACCGGCCGCGCAACGGAGTCGCGTGGCTGCTCCTGCTCGGCGGGCTGGTGGAGGCGCTCTCAGCGGCCGGCCAGGCGTACGGCGCCCGCGCGCTCGGCCTGCCCGGCAGCGACCTGCCGGCGGGCGACTGGGTGATGGCGCTTACCGCCCCCCTGTGGGTGGTGGCCGTCTTCATGCTCAGCGCGCTGCTGATGCTGCGCTACCCGTCGGGTCAGGTCACCGGGACGTGGGCGCGACGCCTCGAGCGCGGCACCTGGATAGCGCTCGTGCTGGTGTGGTTCGGCTACGCGCACGGCGACAACGCCGTGAGCGACGAGGTGGTCGGTGGCCGCTCCCCGCTGCCGGGGCCGGAGTGGGTGGCGGCGGTGGCCCTCCCCGGCCTGCTGGTGCTGCTGGTGGCGCTGGTGTTCTCCGCGGTGCACACGCTGCTGCGCACCCTCCGGGCGCAGGCCCCGGAGCGCCAGCAGCTGGCCCTGCTCGTGACGGTCGCCCCCGTCGCCGTCGTGCTCCTGTTCCTTCCCTGGAGCTTCCTCCAGCTCGGCATGCAGCTCATCCCGTTCGCGGTCGCGGTCGGCGTCCTGCGCTACCGGCTGCTCGGCATCGAGGTCTTCGTCCGGCGCACGCTCGTCTACGGCGCGCTCACCGGCCTCGTAGTGCTCGACTTCGCGGTCGTGACCTGGGTGGTACGACGCCTCGTGGGCAGCGACCAGGGAGCCGATCTCGTCGCAGCGCTGGTCGTCACCGCTGTCCTGGGCCCGGCTCGCACGGCGGTGCAGCGCATCGTCGACCGGTTTGTCTACGGCGACCGACGCGACCCCTGGCGAGCCTTCGACCGGCTCGGGCGGGAGGCGGCGAGCACCGATGCGCTGACGGACGTGGTGGCTGCGGTGGCGCAGAGCCTGCGTCTGCCGGGGGCGCAGCTGCACAGCACCGACGGGCTGGTCGCCTCGTGGGGCGAGGCCGCGACACCGTCCGTCGTCCCTCTCGTGGTGGCGGGGGAGCCGGTCGGAGAGCTGCACGTCGCCCCGCGCCGGGGTGAGCGCGAGCTCCCCGGCGCCGATCAGCGGCTGCTCGAGGCGCTGGCCCCGGTGCTCGGGCTGGTCGTCCGCACCACGCTGCTCGTGAATGACCTGGCGGCAGAGCGGCAGCGGGTCCTGGACGCCACCGAGGCGGAGCGGTCGCGGCTGCGGCGCGACCTGCACGACGGTCTTGGGCCATCCCTGACCGGCATCGGCCTGGGGCTCGAGGCCGCCCAGGGCGCGGATCCCCAGCGCTCCCAGGCGATCCTGGCCCGGCTGCGGGAGGAGGCCGCGGCGTCGCTGGACGAGGTGCGACGGATCATCGACGACCTTCGCCCCGGTGCGCTGGACGCCCAGGACCTGCTCGCGCTCGTCCGGCAGAAGGCGGCGCACCTCACCTCGACGACACCGGTCCGCGTCGTCGTCGACGCCCCGGAGACGTTGGGGCGGTTGGCTCCCGACATCGAGGCCGCCGCGCTGCGCATCGTGGACGAGGCACTGACGAACGTGGTGCGGCACGCGCAGGCGACGGCCTGCACCGTGACCCTGGCTCTCGAGGACGGCCTGCGCGTCGAGGTCACGGACAACGGGGTCGGCTACCACGGACCGCGGGACGGCGGGGTAGGCGTGCCGTCGATGCAGACCCGCGCCCGGGCGGTCGGCGGCACGCTCGAGCTCGTGTCGCCTGGCTCCGGAACGGTCCTCACTGCCAGGCTCCCGGCATGACCGCCGTCCGCGTCGTCCTCGCAGACGACCACCCGATGGTCCGCTACGGCATCGCCGCGGTGCTGAGCGACGCCGACGAGGTGGAGCTCGTCGCCGAGGCGGCGAGCGGTGCCGAGCTGCTGCACGTCGTCGCGTCGCACGGCCCCGACGTCGTCATCACCGACCTCGACATGCCTGGCATGTCGGGGATCGAGGCCATCACCCGGCTCAGGGAGACCCGACCGGACCTGCCCGTCCTCGTCCTCACGATGCACGCGGAGGACGAGTCGCTGTTCGCCGCGCTCCGCGCCGGCGCCCGCGGGTACCTGCTCAAGGGGGCCGACCGGGCGGAGCTCGTGCGGGCGATCCTGTCGGTGGCCTCGGGGGAAGCCGTGTACGGCGCTGCGGTGGCCTCGAAGATCGTCTCCTTCTTCACCGGAGCGCAGAAGGAGTACGCGTCGCAGGTCTTCCCAGAGCTCACCGAACGGGAGCGCGACGTGCTGACGCTGCTGGCCGAAGGCCGGCGCAACAGCGAGATCGCGACGTCCCTGCACCTGTCCGACAAGACGGTCCGCAACCACGTGTCCGCGGTGCTGCTGAAGCTGCAGGTGCCCGACCGGACTGCCGCCGCCCTCAAGGCCCGTGAGGCAGGACTGGCGGAGTCCTAGGCGCCCGACGTGTCGGCGGGCATCACGGTGCCGCGCAGCACCGCGATGAGCCACGGCACCACGAGGACGACCACGAGCAGCAGCGCCAGCAGCCATGGAGCCGGACGGGTCGCACCGACCGCGACGCTCGCAACGGCGGCCGCCGCGCAGGCCTGGGCCTCGATGCGCGGCGGGTCGTCGCGGAGCAGCAGGCACGCCGTACTGGCGAGGAGCGCCACGGCGACGCCGCCGGCGAGGACGAGGGCCTCACCTGAGGTCGTCCTGTTCGCATCCGAGTGCGCGACCAGCGACACCATCGACGCGCCACCGGCGGCCACGCCCCCGGTCAGCGGCAGGTGCGTGAACATCCACGCGGCGGCCGACCCGCCGTGCGGCCGTGGGGGCGTCTGGGCGACGAGGTCGAAGTAGGACCACCACACGCCGAAGCCGACCGTGAGGGCGAGGAGCGCCGTCGTGATCTGCCGCGGGTGCAGGTCCTCCGTGGACAGGCCGTTGACGACGCCGACGAACACCTCGCCGAGCACGATGATGACGAACAGGCCGAAGCGCTCGGCGATCGCATCGGTGACGAGGATCGGCGTGCGCCACTCGGACGCCCCGGCGCGCGCGATCGTGGTGCTCGACATCGTGAGGAACCCGAGCACCACCAGGGCCCAGGTGCCGACGCGCCAGCCGGAGGAGAGGCCGCTGCTGGCAGCGAGCGCTGCAGACACGGCCACCGTCGACCCGATGTAGACGCGCGTGATCGGCCGCCACTGCGGCGCGTCGTCGCGGGCGACCCACCACCACAGGAAGGCCAGCAGGGCGAACAGCGCAGCCGAGGCCCAGGCGAAGGCCGTCCCGCCGCCCTCCGGAGCCCGCCCGACCTGGGTCGCCATGACGGTCAGCAGGAGCATCTGCCCGAAGACCCGAGCCCGGCTGCCCACGTCGTCGCGGCCGTGCAGGTCGTGCATCAGGGTGCCGTTCATCCACGCGAGCCACACGAGGCCGAAGATCGCGGCGAAGTCGCCGACGCCCTGCCAGGTCAGGTGCAGGGCGAGGTGGTGGGCGGCCTGCCCCACGAGGACCACGACGACCAGGTCGTAGAACAGCTCGAGCGGGCCGACGATCCGGTCGGCATCGACCTGGCCGTGGGGGCGCGGTCCCATGAACATCCGGGTGCGACGCTCGCGCAGGTCGATCATGGCCGTGAAGCCTCGCACGGCGCAGGGAGCCCTGCTAGGTCTTCACGGTCCTCGCGAGGATGCCCAGCGTCGCCCGCAGCGCGGACTCCGGGATGACAGGGAAGATGCCCTTGCCGCGGTACTCCTCGGCGATCTCGGACCAGTCGTAGTACGAGGTCACGAGCGACCCGAGCTCGTGGGGCTCGACCCGGTAGCCGTAGAGGTGCCGCAGCGGCGGCTTGATCGCGCCCTCGATCGTCCACTCGATCTCGCGGCCCTCGTCGTACCTCGTGATGATGACCGTCACGTCGTACCTGCCGAGCGGGTAGTCGTTTAGCGACTCGCGATCCATGTGCACGACGAAGGTGTCGCCGACGGCGGACACCGGCGATCCCGTGAAGGACTGGAGCATCCCCGAGCTGTCGATCGCGACGTGGCCCGCCGGGTCGCGCAGCACGGCGAACACCGCCTCGGGCGACGCCTCGATGACGCGCGGGACCTCGAACCTCTCGTCCGTCATGCCGCACAGCCTGTCACGTGCCGAAACGGGATCGCACGCGTCGGACGCCACTGGTAGGCAAGGGGTGTGCCGCAACTCGTCCCGCCCCCCGGACCGCTCCGGCTGATGGCGACGGCCACGCTGATCAACACGTTCGGCAACGGGCTGTTCATGACGGCCGCCGCGCTGTTCTACACGCGGACCCTGCACCTGTCGCCGCACCAGGTCGGGCTGGGCCTCACCGCCGCCGGGGTCGTGGCGCTGCTGGCGGGCATCCCGGCCGGGCACCTGGCGGACCTGCGCGGGGCGCGGGAGGTGCTGCTGCTCATCTACGTGGCTCAGGCCGCTGCGATGGCGGTGCTGCCGTTCGTCGACGGCTTCGGCCAGTTCCTGGCGGCCGTCACGGCCTGGACCGTGATCGACCGGGCCGGCAACGCGGTGCGACAGGGGCTGATCGCGAGCGCCTTCCCGCCGGAGGAGCGGGTCGCCGGGCGCGCGTACCTGCGTGCGGTCACGAACCTCGGCATCTCCTTCGGCTCCGTCCTCGCGGGGGTGGCCATCGCGGTCGACAGCCGCGCGGCGTACACGGCCCTGCTGCTGGGCGACGCCGCGACCTACCTGCTCGCCGGGCTCGTGATCCAGCGGCTCCCGCTCACGGTCCGCCGCCCTCGCGAGGAGGGCGAGTCGATGCTGCTCGCGCTGCGCGACCGGCCGTTCGTCGCCGTGACGCTGCTGTCCGGGGTGATGGCGCTGCAGTACGCGCTGCTGGACGTCGCCGTGCCGCTGTGGGTCGACAGGTACACCGACGCGCCCCGGTGGACGGTGGCGCTGCTCTTCCTCGAGAACACCGTGGCCTGCGTGCTGTTCCAGGTGCGCGCGTCGCGGACGGCCACCGACGTCGCCTCGTCCGCGCGGGCCAACCTGCGCGGCGCCCTGCTCATCGCGACGGCGTGCGTGGCCTTCGCCCTCTCCTCCGGGAGGCCTGCGGCGGCGGCGGTGGTCGTGCTGGTCGTCGCGGCAGGGGTGCACGTGAGCGGCGAGCTGTTCCAGGCCGCCGGGAGCTGGGGCCTCGGCTTCGGGCTCTCGCCCGAGCGGGCGCAGGGCCAGTACCAGGGGCTGTACACGACCGGGTTCGCGGCCTCGGGCATGCTCGCACCGCTCATCATCACCAGCACCGTGATCGCCTGGGGCCGGCCGGGCTGGTACCTGCTGGCCGGGGTGTTCGTCGCCGCAGGCGTGGCCCTCGTCCCCGTGTCGAAATGGGCCGAGCGAGCACGAAACGGACATGCTCTGGCAGCATGATCCGGTGGACTGGACAGATCTCGACGCCTTCCAAGCGCTGCCGCGCCTGACCGGGCTCGCGCTGAGCCCGGACGGGACCCGGCTCGTCACGTCCGTCGCCGAGCTCGACCCGAAGCGGCAGAAGTGGGTCACCGCCCTCTGGGAGGTCGACCCCAGCGGCGAGCGCGCAGCCGTGCGGATCACGCGCAGCGCGAAGGGCGAGGGTGGCCCGGTCTTCACCGACGGCGGCGAGGTGCTCTTCACCTCCGACCGCCCCGACCTGGAGGCCGGCGAGGACGCGAAGCCGGCGCTCTGGCTGCTGCCCGCACGCGGCGAGGCGCGGCCGGTCGGCACCCGACCGGGCGGAGTCGCCGGTCCCCGGACCCGTGGGCGCTACGTCGTGATGAGCAGCGCCACGATGCCCAGCGCCGTCACGGCTGAGGACGACGAGCGGCTCCGGACAGCGCGCAAGGACGGCAAGATCAGCGCGATCCTGCACACCGGCTACCCCGTCCGGCACTGGGACCACGACCTCGGCCCGGACCAGCCGCGACTCCTGCTCGGCTCCCTGGACGACGACGAGATCCGCTGGCAGGACCTGACTCCCGTGCCGGGCCGGGCGCTCGACGACGCGAGCTACGACGTCAGCGAGGACGGCGGCACCGTCGTCACCACCTGGAGCGTGCCCGAGCCGCGGGGGAGCATCCGCTCGACGCTGCGCGTCATCGACGTGGCGTCGGGGGAGAGCCGGGTGCTGGCCGACGGCGCTGACCAGGAGCAGACCGCTGTCGTGCTCAGCCCCGACGCGACCCGGGTGGCGGCCATCCGCCACGACCGGAGCACCGCGGAGCGCCCGCCGAACTCGTACCTGGTGGTGCTCGACCTCGCGGGGGGCAAGGAGCAGGTCATCTCGCACTGGGACCGCTGGCCGACCTCGGTCCAGTGGGCACCCGAGGGCGACGCCCTCCTCGTGACGGCCGACGACCAGGGCGCGGCTCCGGTCTTCCGGGTGTCGCTCGACGGCGGCAAGGTCACCCGGCTCACGACCGACATCGGCGCCTACACCGACGTGCAGGTCAGCCGCGACGGCGCCTACGTCTACGCGCTCCGCTCCGCTGTCGACAGCCCGCCGCAGCCGGTCCGGCTGAGTGCCCACATCCCTGCCGACCCGCAGCCGCTGAGGTCACCGGCCGAGGGTCTGACCCTGCCCGGCACGCTCGTCGAGGTCACAGCCAAGGCCGACGACGGGCGCAGGCTCAGGGCTGCGCTGGTGCTGCCCGAGGGCAAGGGCCGGCACCCCCTCGTGCTCTGGGTGCACGGCGGACCGCTCGCCTCGTGGAACAGCTGGTCGTGGCGCTGGAACCCGTGGCTGCTGGCGGCCCAGGGCTACGCGGTGCTCCTGCCCGACCCCGCCCTGTCGACCGGCTACGGCCTGAGCCACATCCGCGCGAGCTGGGGGGACTGGGGCGGCGCGACGTACACCGACGTCCTGCGCGTCACCGACGCCGCGCTCACCCGGGCCGACGTCGACCGCTCGCGGACAGCGATGATGGGCGGGAGCTTCGGCGGCTTCATGGCGAACTGGATCGCCGGGCACACCGACCGGTTCAAGGCGATCGTGACGCACGCCTCGCTGTGGGGGCTGGAGCGGTTCGGGGGCACCACCGACGGCGCGCACTACTGGCAGCGCGAGATGACGCCGCAGATGATCCGGCAGAACGACCCGAGCCAGTTCGCGGACCGGGTGACCACCCCGATGCTGGTGATCCACGGCGACAAGGACTACCGCGTCCCGATCGGGGAGGCCCTCGCGCTGTGGTGGGACCTGTGCAGCCGGGCCGATGACCCCGCCACGATGCCCCACCGGTTCCTCTACTTCCCGGACGAGAATCACTGGGTGCTCACGCCTGGTCACGCTGTGCTCTGGTACCAGACCGTTCTGTCGTTCTTGCAGGTGCATGTCCTGGAGGGCGAGGAAAGCCGCCCTTCTTCCCTCGGATGACGTCTGTCGAACTTGTCCGTGAAAAACCGCACAGGGTGATGTCCTCGGCGCCATAGCCCGTTTGGGCTAGTCTCGCTGCACTCCCCGAACGAACCTGTCCCCCACTGATCGGTGCCCAGAACTTGTTCAGACACCCCTCACGCGGGCGCTTCGCGCGGCGCCGCACCGCTGTAGCTGCGGCCCTCACCGGACTGTCCACCCTGCTGCTCCCGAGCGCGCACGCTGACGCTGCGGTGAGCTCCCACTTCACCCTGAAGCTGCACGACACCTTCAACGCCGGCCTGCCCGCCTACCGCTGGGGCAAGTACGACGGCTGGCCGTCGAGCACGAGCTACAGCCGCTGGGCCCCGTCCCACGTCATCACCAGCGGCGGCGTGGCGCTGCTGCGCGGCTACCGCGACGGCAGCGGCTACGCGACCGGCGGCATGATGCTGAACTCGATCGCGCAGACCTACGGCAAGTACGTCGTGCGCGCGAAGTTCGACCGGAGCAGCACCATCCAGCACGCGATGATGCTGTGGCCGGTCAACGGCTGGCCGCCGGAGGTCGACTTCTCGGAGGGGCCGACCAGCCAGGGCGTCATGGCCACGGCGCACTGGGGCTCCAGCAACTCCCAGACGCACGCCTTCAAGCAGGTCAACATGACCCAGTGGCACACCTACGGCGTCGAGTGGACGCCGACGCGGCTGGTCTACACGATCGACGGCAGGGCGTGGGCGGTCATGACGGGTGCGGCGGTGCCGCACCAGGCCATGAAGCTCGCGATCCAGACGGTCGCCACGAGCCAGCCCTCCTCGACGACCACCGCGGTCAACCTGGCGCTGGCCGACGTCTACGTCTGGTCCTACCACTAGTCACCGGCGACCCTGACGGCCCTGCTCCCTCGGGAGCAGGGCCGTTGTCGTCCCCGGGATGACGCGCCCGACCCGGCGCGCCCCGTACGGTCGGGACGTGCCTGCTGCGGTCCGTGTCGCACTGCTCGCCGCCTTCCAGGTGGTCGGCAGCTATGGCGCGTCCCGGGCGCAGCACGACGCCTTCCCGGTCTGGGCGGTCGGCCTGCTCGTCGTCGGGCCGCTCTCGCTGCTCGCGCTCCGCCGGGCCGCGTGGGTGTCGCTCGCGGTGTCCCTGGGGGCGGCGGCGACCTGGTTCGCCCTCGGCTACCCGGGAGGGCCCGTGCCGGCCGCGTTCGTCGCGGCGGTGCTCGCGTCGACCTGGCACGGGCACCGGCGCGCGGCCTGGGTCGCCGTCGCCACAGGGGTGGTGGCGCTGTGGGTCGCGTGGGCGTTCGGCGCCCACGCGCTCGGGGCGGCTCTGGGCGGTACGGCGTGGCTGGTCGTCCTCGTCACGGTGGCCGAGGTCGCCCGGGGCCGGCGGGAGGCCGCCGCTGAGGTGCGACGGACGCGCGCGAGCGAGGAACGGCTCGCCATCGCGCGGGAGCTGCACGACGTGCTCGCGCACAGCGTCTCGCTCATCAGCGTGCACGCCGGCGTCGCCCTTCACCTGCTCGACACCGATCCTGCCTCGGCCCGGACATCGCTGGAGACGATCCGGGACGCGTCGCGCGACACCCTCGCCGAGCTCCGCTCGACCGTCGGCACGCTGCGCTCGGACGCTCCGCTGCGCCCGGCGCCCGGACTGGACGCACTTCCCTCCCTCGTCGCGGGTGTCGAGAGCACCGGACTGGTCGTGCGGTCCACCCTGTCGGGATGCCCACGGGACCTCCCGGCGGCCGTGGACCTCGCCCTCTATCGGATCGTGCAGGAGGCGCTCACGAACGTGACCCGGCACGCCGGCGCGACGCGAGCCGTCGTCGACGTGGCGTTCTCGCCGGACGACGTGACGGTGACCGTCACCGACGACGGGCGTGGTGGCGCGGCTGTCCCGGGCAACGGCCTGACCGGCATGCAGGAGCGAGCTGCAGCTCTCGGTGGCACGCTGACCGCGGGGCCGCTGGAGCGAGGCTTCGAGGTGCGAGGGGTGCTGCCCACGTGATCAGGGTGCTGCTGGCCGACGACCAGGCCCTGGTCCGCGCAGGCTTCCGGGCGCTGCTGTCGTCCGAGCCGGACGTCGAGGTGGTGGGGGAGGCGGGCGACGGCGCGGAGGCGGTGCGGCTCGCGGTCGCGGAGCTCCCGGACGTCGTGCTGATGGACGTCCGGATGCCCTCCGTCGACGGCCTGGAGGCGACCCGTCGCATCGCGGCGGACCCCCGGCTGGGGGCGGTGAAGGTCGTCATCCTCACGACCTTCGAGCTCGACGAGTACGTCTTCGAGGCGCTGCGGGCAGGCGCCTCCGGCTTCCTGCTCAAGGACACCGACCCCGTCGAGCTGCTGCGGGCGGTCCGCGTCGTCGCCGAGGGCGAGGCGCTGCTCGCGCCGTCGGTCACCCGGCGCCTGGTCGAGGAGTACGCCACCCGTTCCCGGACAGCGCCGCTGGCGCCTGAGCTGGCCCGGCTGACCGACCGCGAGCGCGAGGTCGTGGCGCTCGCCGCGGAGGGCCTGACGAACGAGGAGATCGCACAGCGGCTTGTCGTCTCGCCGGCGACCTCGAAGACCCACGTGTCGCGGGCGATGGTGAAGCTCGGCGTCCGCGACCGGGCGCAGCTCGTCGTCCTGGCCTACGAGTCCGGCCTCGTGAAGCCCGGCTGGCTCTGACGGCCGTCGGCAGGAGTAGGTGAGGGGCCTCCTGCGGTACGACGACGGGCGCGGGTCCGCCGGACAGGCTGGAGCGCATGACAGACCTCGTCGTGGAGACCCACGGACTGACCAAGCGCTACGGCCAGCGCACCGCCGTCGACGGCCTCGACCTGACCGTCCCGCGCGGCGTGGTCGCCGGCTTCATCGGCGCCAACGGCGCGGGCAAGACGACCACCCTGCGGATGCTGCTCGGGCTCGTCCGACCGACGTCGGGCACGGCGACCGTGCTGGGGCACGACCTCTCGTCGCCCTCGTCGTACCTCCCCAAGGTCGGTGCCCTCATCGAGGCGCCGACCTTCTACCCGGGACTGTCGGGCGAGCGGAACCTGCGGGTCCAGACGACCCTGGGCGGCATCCCGCCGACCCGCATCGACGAGGTGCTCGAGGTCGTCGGGCTGACCGGTCGGGGCAGCGACCCCTACAGGAGCTACTCCCTCGGCATGAAGCAGCGGCTCGGCATCGCGTCTGCCCTGCTGGGCTCGCCGGAGCTGCTGGTGCTCGACGAGCCGACCAACGGCCTCGACCCCACGGGCATCCGGGAGATGCGCGAGCTGCTGCGGCAGGTCGCCGACACCGGGCTCACGGTCCTGGTGTCCAGCCACCAGCTGGTGGAGCTCGAGCAGGTCTGCGACTGGCTCGTCATGGTGGACAGCGGGAAGCAGGTGTTCCAGGGGACGACGGCACAGCTGCTGGCCGCCGGCAGCGACCGCCTCGTCCTCGCGACCGAGCACCCGCGCGACCTCGACCGGTTGGTCACCCTCGTCCGTGACCACGGGGCGCTCGCCGAGCGGCAGGGCCGCAAGGTGCACGTGCCGCTCGGCGGCGTCGACGACGTCACCGGCTTCCTCGCCGGCATCAACCGCGCCGCGATGGGCGAGGCGATCACGCTCGTCGAGATCGCCGTCGCAGCAGGCACTCTCGAGGACCGCTACGCATCGCTGGTCGGTGCGGCATGAACGCCTTCCGCAGCGAGCTCGTGAAGCTCGGCCGCCGCACGACGCTGGTCGCCTCGGGTGCGGTGCTGCCCTTCCTGGCGCTGCTCGCCACGACGCTCGTCACCCTCAACGCGTCGACGACGCCCCAGCTCGGAGCCGGCGACGGGTTCGAGCCGTCGCTCGCGATGCTGGCGACGACCGACGGCCTGACCGCGGGCTTCCGGGCCTCGACGGGGTTCCTCGGCATCCTCGTCTTCGCGCTGTTCCTCACCTCGTTCAGCAGCGAGTACTCCCAAGGCACGCTGCGGACGCTGCTGGTCCGCGAGCCGCGCCGGACCCGGCTGCTCGTCGGGAAGCTGTCGGCGGTCCTGCTGCTCGTCGCTGCGTCGCTGCTGCTGGCCGAGGTGCTGAGCATCGGCCTGTCGGCAGTCCTGGCGTCCTCCCGGGACGTGCCGCTGTCGTCGTGGTGGACCGGCGACGGGCTGCAGCAGGCCGCGGGTGACTACCTCAACGCCCTGCTCGCCTCGGCCCTCTTCGGCGCCGCAGGTGCTGCAGTCGGGATGCTGACCCGGTCGACCGTCGTCGGCCTGGCGATCGGGCTCGCCTGGCTGATGCCGCTGGAGCACATCATCCAGAACGCCTGGCCGGACGCGGAGAAGTGGTTCCCGGGGTTGCTGTTCGACGTCGTGGCCCGCGGCGGCTCGTCGCTGGTGACCTACTCGCAGGGCCTGCTGACGGGCACGGCCGTGGCGCTCGCGCTGCTGGCCGCCGGGGCCGCGTCGTTCGTGAGGAGGGACGTCAGCGGCTGAGCAGGTCGCGGACGTGGCCGGTCTCGTTGAGGCTGACGAGACCGCGCCGCCCGTCCCGTGCGGCGCCGACCCGCGTGAGGCTGGCGTACGACGGGGCGAACCACAGCACCTTCGGCTGGTCGGTGATGCGCCCGGTGAACGCGTTGATCGCGCCGCTGTGGCTGAAGAGCACGGCCCGGCCGCCGGGGTGCCGCGCGACGATCGACTCGACCGCGTCCACGACCGTCTGCTGGAAGTGGTGCGGGTCGACGTCGCTGTCCTGCAGCTCGCCGGCGACGAGCGCGTGCCAGCGCGGGTCGTTCTCCGCCTTCAGCTCCTCGACGGGCACGTACGACGAGTGGCCGGCGTCGAACTCCGCGAGTCCGGGCTCGACGCCGACCGGCAGGCCGAGCTTCGCCGCCAGCGGCTCCGCCGTCTCGAGCGCGCGGGCCGCGGGGCTGCTGTAGATCGCCTCGACCTCGTCCAGCGCGAGCCCCTCGATGATCCGCACCGCCTGCTGCCAGCCGACGTCGGACAGGCCGGGATCGGCGGGGCCACCGTGCTCGGTCGCGTCGATGCGCACCGGCAGGGCGTGGCGGATCAGGACCAGCTCCATGCCACGGCACACTAGTGACGGTGGAGGTCGGTCTGACGTTCGGCGTCGAGGAGGAGTTCGCCCTCGTCGACGCCTCCGGTGCGCTGGCCGACGCTCCCGGCGTCGCGCAGACGGCGCATGAGCTCATCGGCGACAGCGCCACCAAGGAGATCAGCACCTCCCAGCTCGAGATGGTCTCCCTCATCTGCGACTCGCTCGCGATGGTGAGGTCCCAGCTCGACCTGCTGCGGCGCACAGCGGTGCAAGCCGCAGCGGAGCACGGCTGCCGCGTCCTCGCGGCCGGCACGCACCCGTTCTCGTCGTGGCGCGACCAGCGGATGTCGCCGGGGGACACCTACGACCTGCTCGTCTCGCGCTGGGGCCTGCTCGCCCGGCAGCAGCTCATCACCGCGCAGCACGTCCACGTCGGCGTCCCCGCGGACCTCGCGATCCCCGTCCTCGACCGGCTAGGTCCGGATCTCCCGCTGCTGCTGGCCATGTCCGCCTCGTCGCCCTTCTGGGAGGGCGAGGACACGGGCTACGCCAGCTACCGGTCGATGTGGTTCAGCCGCTGGCCGATCGTCGGCACCCTCCCCGTCCTCGGCACGCGGGAGGCGTACGACGACCTCGTCGCCTCGCTCATCGCCACCGGGATCGCGGAGAGCCCGTCGCGGCTCTACTGGGACGCGAGGCCGTCGGAGAAGTTCCCGACCGTCGAGGTGCGGGTCGCCGACACCATGCCGCTCGTCGACGACGCCGTGCTGCACGCGGCGCTCGTCCGCTCGCTGGTCCGGGTGGCTGCGCGGGCACACGAGACGCCGCCGGTCCGGACGTCGCTCGTCCCGGCCGCGCGGTGGCGGGCCGCCCGGTTCGGCCTCACGGACCAGCTGCTGGACACCCGCACCGGCTCGCTCGTGCCGGCCGCGGACGCGGTGCGGGACCTGCTTTCCCGGCTGCGCGAGGACCTCGAGGACCTGGGCGACTGGGACGAGGTGTCCGGCCTTGCCGAGCAGCTGCTGGCCCGGGGCACGTCGTCGGAGCGCCAGCGCGCGGTCGCGCGCCAGGGATCGCTCGTGGACGTCGTCGACGCCCTGGTCGCCGAGCTCGGCTGACCGCCCCCGTTTCCACAGCACCCTGGTGCTGTGGAGACGAGGGCCGTCAGGGGAGCAGCAGGCAGGAGTCGCCGAACTCGTGCCAGAGGTAGCCCTCCCGCTCGGCGTGCCCGTAGGCCTCGGCGACCAGCTCGTGCCCGGCGACGGCCTCGAGCAGGTGCACGTGCGACGCACCGGGCTCGTGCCAACCGGTCACCAGGCCCGTCACGACGCGGGCCGGCCGGTCGGCGCCGAGGACGAGGTCGGTCCAGCCGTGCCCCGGCCGGACGAACCCGTCGGGGTCGGCCACCGTCTCCAGCGCGCGGGTGACCGTCGTTCCGACGGCCACGATGCGCCCTCCGCGCCAGCGCACGTGGTTGACGAGGGCTGCCGTGGCGGCAGGGACGTCGTACCGCTCGGGGTTCGGCGGCTCGCCGACCTCGGGGGAGGACACCCCCGTGTGCAGCGTGACGGGCGCGACGAGGACGCCGCGCGTCGCGAGGTCGGTGACGGTCCTGGTGGTGAACGGCCGCGCGGCGGAGGGCATCTCCGCGGAGCCTGGCTCGCGCGCGAACACCGTCTGGTACGCCGACAGCGGCCAGCGCTGGGGGATGTAGCCGTAGGCGATGGGCCGGCCGTGCCGCTCGAGGAGCGCGGTGGCGGGTCCTTCGACGGCGACGGCGACCCGGTGCAGGCGGACCTGGCCAGGCAGCGTCTCGAGGACGTCGAGCCAGGCGCCGGCGGGAAGGTCGATCCGCTCACCCACGGCGATGTCGGTGACCGGGCCGAAGGACAGGCCCTCGGGCCGGACCTCGACCACCCAGGTCCCGTCGTCGAGGGCGGTGGCGAAGTGCACCTCGACGGGGGTGCTCCCGCGACGCCCGTCGACGGAGGCCGCGAGCGTGGCGCTGCGGTTGACGACGACGAGGTCGCCGGGCTCGAGGAAGTCGGGCAGCTCCAGGAAGACGCTGTCCGTCAGCCGGTCAGGGGAAGCGACCAGCAGGCGGACCTCGTCGCGCTCCAGGCCGCGGGCCTCGGCGGGCTCGGTCGCGTTGCGGGTGTCGGTGATGCTCATGAGATCTCCAGCGGGGTCAGGTCTGTCGCCCGGTAGCGGCCACTGGGCCGCTCCAGCAGGCGGAGGAACGCGGGGACGACCGTCTCCGGCAGCGGCCGGTCGCTGATGTCCTCGCCGGGGAAGGCGGCCTGGTGCAGGTCGGTGCGCATGTCGCCGGGGTCGAACGACAGGACCCGCAGCTGCGGGTTCTCGGCGGCGAAGATGGCCGTGAGGTGGTCGAGGGCGGCCTTGGACGAGCCGTAGCCGCCCCAGCCCTCGTAGGGCTCGACGGCGGCGTCCGAGCTGACGTTCACGACCGTCGTGGGCCGCAGCAGCTGCATCAGCGCGAGGGGTGCGACGACGTTGACCTCGTAGACGCGGCGGAGCTCGTCCAGCTCGAGCTCCTGGAGTCCCGGCATGGGGGAGGAGCCGATGGTGCTGGCGTTGTTGACGAGGAGGTCGAGGTTGCCGGGGACTGCGGCCTTCAGAGCGTCGCGGTGCGAAGGGTCCGTGACGTCTCCCGGGACGACGAGGGCGCCGGCTGGTGCGTTGGCGTGGAGGAGCGTGGCGTCACGCGCGTCGAGGACGAGCGTCCAGCCGTCGGCGGCGAGGGAGCGGGCAAGGGCGAGTCCGAGGCCCTTGGAGGCCCCGGTGATGAGTGCTGTCTTGGTCATGTCCGCTATGGTGGAACTTGAAGTCAACTTCAAGTCAAGAGGTGAAGGCGATGGGTCCTGACGACCTGCTCACCGTTGGCGACGTCGCGCACCGGAGCGGCTTCGCTGCCTCGGCCCTCAGGTTCTACGAGCGGGAGGGGCTGATCGCCGCCACCCGGACCTCGGGGGGTCAGAGGAGGTACGAGCGCTCGGTGCTGCGCCGGCTCGCCTTCATCCGCGCTGCCCGCAACATCGGGCTGTCGCTGGAGGAGGTCCGCGACGCTCTCGACACCCTCCCCGGTGGCCGGACACCCACGAAGGCCGACTGGGCGAAGCTGTCGAAGTCGTGGTCGGCGCGTCTCGACGAGCAGATCCGCGCTCTTCGAGCACTGCGGGAGGGGCTCGACTCCTGCATCGGCTGCGGCTGCCTGTCCCTGCGGCGCTGCGCCATCTCCAACCCGCAGGACGTGGCCGCGACGAGCGGCGTCGGAGCGGTCTTCCTGCCGCGGCGCCTCACCGAGGAGCACGCGCGCCACTAGCGTGGGCAGGTGCCCTCAGCGCTTCCCGACGGAGACGTCCCGCCGCCGGACGGTGCCCTCCCGACCAGGGCGGGGGCTCCGTTCAGCGTCTACGTGCACGTCCCCTTCTGCACGACGCGCTGCGGCTACTGCGACTTCAACACCTACACCGACCTCGGCGGCCAGCAGTCGTCGTACGCCTCGCTGGTCGAGGCCGAGCTCGACCTGATGCGGCGGGTGGCCTCGCCGCCGCCGGCGGAGACGGTCTTCTTCGGCGGTGGGACGCCGACGCTCCTGCCGCCCGAGGACCTCGGCCGCGTCCTGGCCGCCATCGACCTGGCCCCGGGAGCGGAGGTCACCACCGAGGCGAACCCGGACTCCGTGGACGAGCGTTCCCTTGCAGCGCTGAGGGAAGCGGGCTTCACCCGGATCAGCTTCGGCATGCAGTCGGCCGTGCCGCACGTGCTCGCCGCGCTCGACCGCACCCACACCCCGGGCCGAGCGGTCGACGCTGCCCGCGAGGCGAGGCGGGTCGGCTTCGAGCAGGTCTCGCTCGACCTGATCTACGGAGCGCCGGGGGAGACCGACGACGACTGGCAGCTGTCCCTCGACACCGCGCTGTCCGCGGAGCCCACCCACGTCAGCGCGTACGCGCTGATCGTCGAGGAGGGCACGAAGCTCGGTGCGCAGGTCCGCCGCGGCGAGGTGCCGATGCCCGACGACGACGTGCTGGCCGACCGCTACCTGATGGCGGACGAGGCCCTCTCGAGCCTCGGTTGGTACGAGGTCAGCAACTGGGGCGAGCCGTGCCGGCACAACCTCGCCTACTGGCGCGGCCACGACTGGTGGGGCGCCGGGCCGGGGGCGCACAGCCACGTCGGGGGTGTGCGGTGGTGGAACGTGAAGCACCCCACCGCCTACGCGGGTCGCCTGCACGACGGGGTCAGCCCGGCGCACGCCCGCGAGGCGCTCACCGACGAGGACCGGCGCGTCGAGCGGGTCCTGCTGGAGCTCCGGCTTCGGGAGGGCCTCCCGCGGAGCGTCCTGCACCCGGCCGGTGCCGACGCCGCCGAGCAGCACGTGCGGGAGGGCCTGCTGCAGCGCGACGCCGACCGCTACGTCCTCACCCGACGCGGCCGGCTGCTGGCCGATGCCGTGGTGCGCGACCTCGTCGACTAGAGGACGAGGTCCAGCCAGACCCGGTCGCGCAGCGGGATGCCGTTGATCTCGATGCCTTCCGGGTAGCCGGTCTCCGGCGTGAACGCGTCCCGCTCCACCGACAGCACCCGGAAGCCCATGCGCTGGTAGAACCGCAGCTCGCCGACCCCGGCGGCCGCGGTCGACACGAGCAGGCGACGGATGCCCTCCTCGCGGCAGCGGACCACCGCGGCCTCGACGAGGCGCCGGCCCAGGCCCGCGCCCCGCTGCTCCTCCACCACCGCCATGCTCTTGAGCTCCGCCTCGTCGCCGGTCGTGATGAGCTGCAGGTGGCCGAGGACCTCGTCGTCCTCACGGACGACGAGCACCCGGCCGAGGTGCGCATAGGCGGCCAGCTGGACCGGCGAGTCGTCGGCCTCCTCGAACAGCGGCCGGAGGTCGTCCCGCGGCCCCTCGTGCCAGGAGACCGTCGGCACTAGCTCACGAAGGGGATCGTCAGCGGGTAGCGGTAGGGCTCACGACGGCCGGCGGCCACGGCGGCGATGATCGCCATGATCGCGCCGTAGATCAGCAGCCCGATCGCCAGGAAGATGCCGATGATCACGAGGATGAGCACGAACGACACGATCAGGGCGATGAGCATCGTGAGGTGGAAGTTCAGCGCTTCCTTCGCGTGATGCCGGGTCATCTGCTTGTAGGGATCGTCCTTGCTGATCAGGTAGACGACCAGCGGGCCGATGAGGCCGAGCACGAACCACGACAGGTGCACGAGGACGGACAGCGTCGTGTCCTCCTGCGGCGGCTGGGGCGGGTATCCCTGGTACGGCGGGTAGCCCGGCGGTGGAGGGGGAGGCTGCGTCACGCGTCGGAGAGTACGGGCGCCGGTGGCTTCGTGACGAGGAAGCGGTAGACCTGCACGAGCACCACCAGCCCGACGGCGAGAGCGACGCCCCGTCCCAGTGCACCCGGCCAGGTCTGCCGGTACGACGTGGGCCGGGCGCGCCCATCCGGGCGCACCTCGACGCTGACCAGGGTCCCGAGGCGGGGCACCTTCTCGAGGTGGAGCACGACGTCGCGGCCATCGGCGGTGGCGTGGATGCCGTTCGACTGCAAGCCGGTGACCGTGGCCGTCGTGGTGGCCGAGCCGGCCCACGACCGGCCGTCGGCCCAGTGCAGTCCGGCGCCGATCAGCAGCCCGACCAGCGCCCCCAGGAGCAGCACCCCCACCTGGGCGGCCGCTCCCGACGTACGAGGGTGCGTTGTCACCGGGCCATCCTGCCAGCCGCGCCGTATGATTGGCACTCACGAGGAAGGAGTGCCAGTGCTGGACGACCGCAAGCTCGAGGTGCTTCGCGCCATCGTCGAGGACTTCGTCGAGACCAACGAGCCGGTGGGCTCCAAGACCCTCGCCGAGCGGCACGGCCTGGGCGTCAGCCCGGCCACGGTCCGCAACGACATGGCAGCGCTCGAGGACGAGGGGTTCATCACCCACCCGCACACGTCCGCCGGTCGCATCCCGACCGACAAGGGCTACCGGCTGTTCGTCGACCGGCTGTCACAGGTCAAGCCGCTGTCGGTGCCGGAGAAGCGCGCCATCCAGACCTTCCTCGAGGGCGCCGTCGACCTCGACGACGTCGTGACCCGCAGCGTGCGGCTGCTCAGCCAGCTGACCCAGCAGGTCGCCGTCGTGCAGTACCCGTCCCTGAGCCGCGCCGAGGTGCGTCACCTCGAGATCGTGCACCTCGCGCCGAACCGGCTGATGCTCGTGCTCATCACCGACAGCGGCCGGGTCGAGCAGCGCGTGCTGGAGCTCCCGGCCGTCGTCAGCGATCAGGACGTCAGCGACCTGCGCAACGTCTTCGGCCCGCGCCTGCACGGCGCGCGGCTCGTCGACGCGCCGAAGGCGCTGAGCGACCTGCCCGACGCGGCACCGCCGTCGCTGCGTCCCGTGCTCACGTCGGTGCTCAGCGTCGTGCTGAGCACCCTGGTCGAGAAGCCCGAGGAGCGGATCGCCATCGGCGGCACCGCCAACCTCACTCGGCACGCCCTCGACTTCCCCATGACCCTGCGCCCCGTCCTGGAGGCGCTCGAGGAGCAGGTCGTCCTGCTCAAGCTCATCGGTGAGGTCAACGACCCCACCACCGTGCACGTGAAGATCGGCGAGGAGAACAGCGTGGAGGGACTGCGGTCCACCTCCGTGGTCACCATGAACTACGGACCGGGAGGTCTCGGCGTCCTCGGTCCGACGCGCATGGACTACAGCGGCAACATGAGCAGCGTGCGAGCCGTCGCGCGCTACGTCGGCGAGCTCCTGGCTGGGGCCTGATGGCGGACTACTACGGCACCCTGGGCGTCGCCCAGGGCGCGAGCGACGACGAGATCAAGAAGGCCTACCGAAGGCTCGCCCGCGAGCTGCACCCGGACGTCAACCCCGACCCCGCCGCGCAGGAGCGGTTCAAGGAGGTCACCAAGGCCTACGAGGTGCTGAGCGACCCCCAGAAGCGCCAGATCGTCGACCTCGGTGGCGACCCGCTCGCCCCGGGGGGCGGAGGTGGCGCCGGCGGGTTCCAGCAGGGCGTGGACCTGTCCGACATCTTCGGCGCGTTCTTCGGCGGCGGCGGTGGGCGCGGCCCCCGGTCGCGCGTCCAGCAGGGCTCCGACGCCCTCATCCGCATCGACTGCGAGCTGTCCGAGACGGCGTTCGGCGCGCAGCGCGAGCTGACGGTCGACACCGCCGTCCTCTGCGGCACCTGTGACGGCCAGGGCACGGCGCCCGGCACGCTGCCCACCACCTGCGAGACCTGCCGCGGACGGGGAGAGATCCAGCAGGTGCAGCGCAGCTTCCTCGGTCAGGTCATGACGTCCCGGACCTGCCCGCGCTGCTCGGGCACCGGCACCGTCATCGAGCACGCGTGCAACGAGTGCCACGGCGACGGGCGCGTCCGGTCCCGCCGGACGCTGACGGTGAAGATCCCCAGCGGCATCGAGGACGGCATGCGCATCCGGCTCGCCGGTGAGGGCGAGATCGGTCCCGGCGGCGGCCCGCCCGGCGACCTCTACGTCGAGGTGCACGAGAAGAAGCACGCGATCTTCACCCGCAACGGCGACGACCTGCACTGCACGGTCGCGCTGCCGATGACGGCGGCTGCGCTGGGCACCTCCGTCGCGCTCGAGACGCTCGACGGTCAGGAGACCCTCGACGTGCCCCCGGGCACCCAGCCCGACGAGGTCTTCACGCTCAAGGCCCGCGGCGTCCCGCACCTGCGCGGCACCGGTCGCGGCCACCTGCACGTGCACCTCGACGTCCAGGTGCCCACGAAGCTCGACGACGAGCAGATCGAGCTGCTCCGCAAGCTCGCCGTCGCCCGCGGTGAGGAGCGCCCGGGCCTGGTCGCCAAGACCGGCGGCGGCCTGTTCGGCAAGCTGCGCGACGCCCTCGGCGACCGGTGACCGACCCGGTCTTCTTCTGCCCCGACCTGGAGGGCGACGAGGTCCTGCTCGACGGGCCCGAGGGCCGGCACGCCGCGCTCGTGAAGCGGATCCGGGTCGGGGAGTCGCTCGACCTCGTCGACGGCCGCGGCACGCGCGCGTCGTGTGTCGCCGCTTCTGTCGCGAGGGACTCCCTCGTCGCGTCCGTCGTCGCCCGGGCCGTCGAGACCGCGCCCTCCCCCCGGCTCACCGTCGTCCAGGCCCTCGCCAAGGGCGACCGGGGCGAGCTCGCCGTGGAGCTGATGACCGAGGTCGGCGTCGACGAGGTCGTGCCCTGGCAGGCCGCCCGCTGCATCGCCAAGTGGAACGACAAGGTCGGGGCCCGCTGGGCCTCGACCGCCCTCGAGGCCTCGAAGCAGGCGCGCCGGTCCTGGTTCCTCACCGTCGCTGACCTGGCCACCACCGAGGACGTCGCTCAGCGACCTGAGCTGCTGGTGCTGCACGAGGAGGCCATGACGCCGCTGTCCGCGGTCTCGCTCGAGGGGGACGTGACGCTCGTCGTCGGTCCGGAGGGCGGGATCGCTCCCGAGGAGCTCGCAGCCCTGGGCGGTACGCCCGTGCGGCTCGGGCCCACGGTCCTGCGCACCTCGACCGCCGGCGCCGCCGCGGCAGCCGTCGTCAGCGCCCGCCTCGGCCGCTGGTAGCCGCCGGGCCTGGCTCCGGTTGTTCAACGCAGGTGGGGCCGGCCACGCGTGGGCTCGGTGATCAACCGGAGCCGAGTCAGGCGTCGCGGTCGGCGTCGGGGGAGGGGGAACGGCTGCGGCGCTTGTGGACCAGGTAGGCGGTGACGGCGATGACGGCGATCGCGAGGATGCCGTAGCCGAAGCTCGTGACGTACTTCCCGATGGCCTCGCCCACGAGGTAGCCGCCGAGGACGCAGGCGACGGCCCAGATCGTGCCGCCGAGCGCGTTGTAGAGGAAGAAGGTCCGGTAGGGCAGCTTCGCCATGCCGGCGGCGCCCGGGACCATCGCCCGGAGCAGCGCGGTCCAGCGGCCGAAGAACACCGCCGTCCCTCCCCGCTTGAGGATGAAGGTCTCGGTGACGAGCCAGCGCTCCTCGCCCACCCAGCGGCCCACCCGGGTGGCCTGCAGCTGGGTGCCGAAGCGGCGGCCGACCGAGTAGCCGACCGCGTCGCCGGAGATCGCTCCCGCGACGGCCAGCACCAGCAGGATCGTGAGGCTGGCGCCGTTCTGGGTGCCGACGGCGCCGCCGAAGATCAGCGCCGTCTCGCCCGGAAAGACAAACCCGAGCAGGATGGAGGCCTCGAGGAAGGGCAGCAGGAAGACGATCAGGTAGAGCGCCCAGATCGGGAAGGTCTTCAGCAGGTCGTCGACGAAGGCGGCCACTCCCGAACCCTACGTGCAGACCTACCAGTCCGCGCTGTGCACGCCGGCCGGGAGGTCGAGCGGGGTCAGCGGAGCGCGCGGGTCCACGAACACCTGGAACGGGGTGTCGTCGCGCCGGGTGCCAGCGATCAGGACCTTGCCCTCGCGGACGCTCAGCTCCGTGACGATCTGGACGTCCAGGTCCACGCCGGTGCTGAGCCGCTTGCCGGTGAGGTCGAAGCGCACGACCCGGTTCTTGTAGGTGCTGCACTTCTCCATCGCGACGACCTGCGCCCCGTCGAAGGCGGCTGCGCCGACGCCGCAGGTCGGGTAGGACTCCTCCCGGAAGACCGGGTCGTGGTCCCCGTACGTCGTGGCGCCGGCCGGCATGAGGAACAGCCCGCCGTCGCCGAAGGCAGGGCCGTAGAGCAGCGCGCCGTCGTTCGCGACGTCCCCGACGACCTCCTGCTGGTCGGCCGGGTAGTCGAAGGTGCGAGTGCCGGACGGGCCGGTGACCACGATGGCGCCGCCCGCCTTGCCGGCGCAGTCGTCGCGGTTGTAGGCGACGGTCTGACCGTCCGGGGAGATCTGCGGGTTGGAGAGCTTGTACTGGCCGGCCGGGACGACGATCTGCGCGACGCCGTTGTCCAACCGGATCAGCGCGTCGTGGCACTCCGTGCCGCGCTGGCGCAGCCAGAAGACCGAGCCGGTGTCCGAGGTCGCTGCCTCCGTGTCGGCGTCCGGGGACTTCGGGTAGGTCAGGTGCTTCACGAACGCACCGGAGTCGTCGAAGAGGTCGACCCGGCCGGCCCGGATCCCGACGAAGGTCGAGCCGGTCGGCGCGGCGGTGCCGCTGTCCCCACGGGTGACGGGGACGACGGTGAGCCGGTTGAGGGTCCCGTCCTTCATCGAGAAGGTCGTGAGCACGACCGCGCCGTGGACCCAGCCGGTGGCGGACCAGCGGACCGAGCCCTCCCACGGGACTGCCGATCCGGCGGGTGCAGTCGTGGTGCCGAGCTGACCGCCCGCCGAGTCGGTCAGCGTGATCCGGACGTTCTCGTCGACGCCGGCGATCGTGCCGCGGACCTTGGTCGGGCTGCTCACCGCGTCGCCGGCGCCGGGCGTGAGCAGCTTCAGGTCGGTCTCGCCGATGGTGCTGATCGTGTAGACGCGGTCGCCGTCGACGTCGAAGCGCTCGAGCGCGGCCTGGCCGACCTTGTGGCCGCCGAGGCCGATGTCCACCACGTCGCAGGACTCGCACGGCTTCGTCAGGGTGAAGGTCCCGTCGAGCGAGAGCGCGTCCTTGAGGTAGTGCTGGACGAGGGCCGTCTTGTCCCCGGCGTACGGGTAGGTCGTCTTCCAGTCGGCGATCTCCTGCGACGTCGTGAAGGGCCAGATCGCCGGGTTCTCGAGCGGGTGGTCCAGGCCGCCGCCGGCCGTCGTGGGCGTGACCGTCGGCTCCGGTGCGGTGGGTTCGGTGCTCGAGCCTGGCGGGTTGTTCTGCTTCAGCGCCGACTGACCGTCGTTGTCGCTCAGCACGAAGACGAACGACGCGGCGGCGGCCGTCGCGACGAGCGCGCCGGGGAGGACCCAGCGGGTGCGCCGCTTGGCGGCGACCCGCTTCTGGATCTTCTGCAGGCCGTCGCCGGCGGGGCGGATGCTCTCCGCCTCCTCACGGAACATCGCGGACAGCTTGTCCTCGGGCGTGGGGGTGGTCATGACTGGTCCTCCAGCAGGGGGCGCAGCGAGGCCATCGCGCGCGAGGTGTGGCTCTTGACGGCACCGACGCTGCAGCCCATGGCGGCTGCGGTCTGGGCCTCGGACAGGTCGCCGTAGTAGCGGAGCACGACCGCCTCCCGCTGCCTCGGTGGCAGCTTCTGCAGCGCCTGCATCAGCAGGTCGCGCTGGACGGTCCGCATCGCGCTGGTCTCGGCGGAGGCGACGTCGAGCATTGGCTCCGGCTGGTGCTTCGCGGCGACCATCTTCCGGCGGAGCCGGGAGCGGGAGAGGTTCACCACCGCCGTACGGAGGTAGGCCTCCGCCTTGTCCGGCTCGCGCAGCCCGCGCCAGGAGCCGTGCACCTTGACGTAGGCGTCCTGCACGACCTCCTCGGCGTTGTCGCGGTCCCCGGTGAGGAAGGCGGCGAGGCGGACGAGCGATGCGTAGTGCGCGGTGTACAGCTCCGTGAGCCGGTCCAGTCGCTGGTCACCGACGGACGCGACTGACACCGCGCCACCCCCTGTCTGCTGGATCGTCGTGCTCATGACCCGTACGACGCCGACCCCTCCTGATGGGTTTACACCTGACGTCAGGGAGTTGGCTCGTATTGTCGGGGGCATGTCCCCAGCACGGCGCGCCGCGTCCCTCCTCGGTGCTGCCGTCGTGCTGGCCGTTGCCTCGCCCGGCGTGGCCTCAGCAGCCGAGACGCCCACACCCCCCCCCACCCCGAACAACACCCACCCCCCCGGGCGCCCCCCGCCCCCCCCGCGCCCCCCCCCCCGCCCC
>CBIHPE010000025.1:0-25082 GCA_966212015.1 uncultured Frankiales bacterium
GGCACACCTCGCACGGGACGTAGACGTCGGGCAGGAAGTTCATCTCGATCTTGATGGTGCCGTCGCCGGCGCAGTTCTCGCAGCGGCCGCCCTTGACGTTGAAGGAGAAGCGCCCGGGCAGGTAGCCGCGGACCTTCGCCTCGGTGGTCTCTGCGAAGAGCTTGCGCATGTGGTCGAAGACGCCCGTGTAGGTCGCCGGGTTGGACCGCGGGGTGCGGCCGATCGGCGACTGGTCGACGCGCACGACCTTGTCGAGCTGGTCGAGCCCGTTGATGCGGGTGTGCCGGCCGGGGACCTCCCGGGCGCCGTTGAGCTGGTTGACCAGGACGGCGGACAGGATGTCGTTGATGAGGGTCGACTTCCCCGAGCCGCTGACGCCGGTGACGGCGACGAGCTGCCCGAGCGGGACGTCGACGGTGACGTCGCGCAGGTTGTGCTCGCGCGCGCCGACGATCGTGACCTTGCGCTTCGGGTCCCGCGGGCGCCGGATCGCCGGGACCTCGATGGAGCGGCGTCCCGAGAGGTACTGCCCCGTGATGGAGTCCGGCGACGCGAGCAGCTCGCTGACGGGGCCGCTGACGACGACCTGGCCGCCGTGCTCCCCCGCCCCCGGCCCGATGTCGACGACCCAGTCGGCGACGGCGATGGTGTCCTCGTCGTGCTCGACGACGATGAGCGTGTTGCCGAGGTCCTTCAGCCGCAGCAGCGTGTCGATGAGCCGGCGGTTGTCGCGCTGGTGCAGGCCGATCGACGGCTCGTCGAGGACGTAGAGCACACCGACCAGGCCGGATCCGATCTGGGTCGCGAGCCGGATGCGCTGGGCCTCACCACCAGCGAGGGTGCCGGCGGGCCGGTCGAGAGAGAGGTAGTCGAGGCCGACGTCGAGCAGGAAGCCCATCCGCTCGTTGACCTCCTTGAGCACCCGCTCGGCGATCATCCGCTGCCGGTCGTCGAGCTCGAGGTTGCGCAGGAACTCGGCGCACTCCGCGATGCTCATCGCCGCGATCTCCGCGATCGACTTGTCGGAGAGCGTGACCGCGAGCACCTCGGGCTTGAGCCGCGCGCCCAGGCACGCGGGGCACGGCACCTCGCGCATGTAGCCCTCGTAGCGGTCGCGGCTGGTCTCGCTCTCGGCCTCCGCGTGCCGCCGCTCGAGGAACGGGACGACGCCCTCGTAGGAGGTGTAGTAGCTGCGCTCGCGCCCGTACCTGTTCTTGTAGCGGACGTGCACCTCGGTCTCGTGGCCGTAGAGGATCGCCTTCTGCTGCTTGGCGTTGAGCTGCTCCCAGCGCGACTTCAGCGTGAACCCGAGAGCGTCGCCGAGGGCCGTGATGAGCCGGCCGAAGTACTCGATGTTGTGGCCGCTGCTCCACGGCTGGATGGCCCCGGCGCCGAGCGTCTTCTCGGGGTCGGGGACGACCAGCTCCGGGTCGACCTCCTTGCGGGTGCCGAGGCCGTGGCACTCGGTGCACGCGCCGAACGGGCTGTTGAAGGAGAACGACCGCGGCTCGAGCTCCTCGAACGACAGGTCGTCGTCGAGGCAGGCCAGGTGCTCGGAGAACGTCCGCTCGCGGTGCGGGTCGTCCTCCGGCAGGTCGACGAAGTCGAGCGTCACGAGGCCGTTGCCGAGCTGCAGCGCCGTCTCGACCGAGTCGGTCAGCCGTCGCTTGCTGCTCTCCTTGACCTGCAGGCGGTCCACGACCACCTCGATGGTGTGCTTCTCCTGCTTCTTGAGCTTGGGGACCTCGGTCAGCCCGTAGACGACGCCGTCGACGCGCGCCCTCGAGTAGCCCTTGGTCTGCAGGTCGGCGAACAGGTCGACGTACTCGCCCTTGCGCTCCCTGATGATCGGCGCGAGCACCTGGAACTTCGCGCCCTCCTCCAGCTCGAGGACCCGGTCGACGATCTGGCTGGGCTGCTGGCGCGCGATGACCTTGCCGCAGACCGGGCAGTGCGGCGTGCCGGCGCGGGCGAACAGCAGGCGGAGGTAGTCGTAGACCTCCGTGATCGTGCCGACGGTGGAGCGCGGGTTGCGGTTGGTGGACTTCTGGTCGATCGACACCGCCGGGCTGAGCCCCTCGATGAAGTCGACGTCGGGCTTGTCCATCTGCCCCAGGAACTGCCGCGCGTAGGCGCTCAGCGACTCCACGTAGCGGCGCTGGCCCTCGGCGAAGATCGTGTCGAACGCGAGGGAGCTCTTGCCGCTGCCGGACAGCCCCGTGAACACGACCAGCGCGTCGCGGGGCAGGTCGAGGGAGACGTCCTTGAGGTTGTGCTCGCGCGCGCCGCGCACGACCAGGCGGTCGGCCATCATTTCCTAACGAATCGTGGGCTGGGGAAGCTCCGTTCCCAGGCTAACCGCGCCCTCCGACAGTTCCTTCCGCCCCGTTGCTTCCGCTCGTCCTGAGCGTGACGAGCGCCACCTGTCGAGGACGGATCCGCCGCCTCCTCCCGGGACGCACCTCGACCCGCGGGCCAACCGTTGGCCCGCCGCAACCGTGGCCCCGCGCCCGGCAGGCATACCCCAGCGGGCGCCTCCGGGGGCCCGCTGTGACAGCCGCACAGCGGGTACGACGTGAGCGCGCGCCGACGGTCGGGATAGCGTCGGCCCATGGCGTACACAGGCGAGGTCGAGGTGGGCGGTCCCACCGACGTGCGGGAGCTCCCGGGGCTGACGATCACCAAGATCGCGACGAACCCCTTCAACAACAACTGCTACTTCCTGCGGGACACCGAGACCGGCGAGACGCTGCTGATCGACGCCGCCGGTGACCCGGAGCGGCTGCTCGAGGTCCTCGGCGACGGCACGCTCGTGGGGATCGTCGAGACGCACGGCCACTGGGACCACTGGCAGGGCCTCGAGGCGGTCGTGAAGGCGACCGGCGCCCCGGTCCTCGCCACCGAGGCCGACGCCGCCGACTTCCCCGTGCCCGTCGACCGCTTCCTGTCCGACGGCGACGTCGTGACCGTCGGCTCCCACCAGCTCGAGGCCGCCACCCTCGTCGGCCACACCCCGGGCTCGGTCGCCCTCTACTACGCCGCCGAGGGCGGTCACCTGTTCACCGGCGACTGCCTGTTCCCCGGCGGGGTCGGGAACACCGAGAAGGACGAGAAGCGGTTCGCCAGCCTCATCGACGACGTCGAGACCAAGCTCTTCGCGAGGTACGACGACAGCACCTGGTTCTACCCGGGTCACGGCGCCGACTCGACCCTCGGCGCGGAGCGCGGGTCACTGGCCGAGTGGCGCGCCCGAGGCTGGTGACAACTCTTCAGACCGAGCCAAGGCGCACACCTGGGACATGAGGCGCCGGCGACACGCTCGAGTCCTCCATGACGACGGTGCCCTGAACGACGCTCGGCGACGTTGAACACCCCCCTCACGGCGGCCGAGGCCGTCGCGTCGTGCTGGCGATCGCGTCTACGACGTCCTGGCCGTCGCCACAGCCGTCGCCCTTCGCCCCGGCCACGGCACCTGGTCCGACGCACCGCCCGGCGATGGTCGGGTTGTCGACCGGCGGCAGGATTCGCGCCGTCGACAGCGAAGCAACAGGCGTGAGATCCAGACCTCTCGCCGCAGGCGTGCTGATCGTGAGCGGGGCCCTGGGCCTCGTCGGGCCGCTGCATCCGGCCCGCGCTGGTTCCTCCTGCGATGCCTCTGGCGCCCACTTCTCCTACGACACCACGACCGCCGCGACCACCTTCACGCTGCGACCTTCGTGCGCCGGCACAAGGCGCACGATCGGCGACACCACCGCGCACCTGGACGCTCGCCGGTGTGACAGCGCGGGCTGTGTGGTCGTGATCCGCCGTACGGTCCGTTGTACGTGGTCGGCCGACGGCTGCACCTACACCCTGCGCGTGCGCCACAAGAGCGTCGAGCGCGCCGGCTACCAGTTCGACCTGGACTATGCCAACGATCGCACCAAGCCGCGGGTGTTCGCGGGCGCGGACAGCACGTCCGCCCAGTGCACCAGCGCGGCCGTCACCACCGTCTGCAGCCCGGCCTGACGAGGGGTCGAACGAGAGACGCAACCTCCCTTGTGCCCGAGTCGCCCGACATGATCATGTATGCCGCCTTGATCATCTCGGAGGGGAACCGCACACATGACACTCAGCAGACGAAGCAGGCTCGGCGCGCTCGCGGCGACCTCAGCCGTCGCCTTGGCGACATCCGTCGGCGTCGGCATCGCACCCGTGCACGCCGCCACGACGGCGCACGCGATGGCCGTGACGACGGCCGCCGCAGCCCCGGGCTCTGGCAACCTGCTCTACCGCAACGGGCGGGTCCAGACCGCACCGAAGATCTATGTGAGCTTCTGGGGCTGGCCCACGACCCTGACCACCGCGCAGGCGTCGTACCAGAACACCTTGAAGGCTTACCTCGGCGTTCTCGGGGGCCACCCCATCCTCAGCACCGAGACGCAGTACTACCAGGTTGTCGGCGGCACGACCACCTACATCTCCAACCCGACCGGTCAGTACGGAGGGGCCTGGACAGACACCAGCACCGCGCCGACGACCCCCACCGACGCCGACCTCGCTCGCGCCGCTCAACGCAGCGCGACGCACTTCGGCAACTCGAGCCAGAACTCCCTGCACATCGTGGCGGTCGGCCCGGGGCACGACCCCAACGGGTTCGGCACCTACTGCGGTTGGCACAACCACACGACTGCCTACGTCACCGGCACCGACGTGCCCTTCGTGAACCTGCCCTACAACCCCGACGTCAACAACTGCGGAACGGCGACCTACACCGCTAACGGCGCGATGACCATCGTGACCGAGCACGAGATCTCAGAAGCGCACACCGACCCGTTCCTCAACGGGTGGACCGACGTGCAGGGCTACGAGAACGGCGACAAGTGCGCCTGGACCAACATCCAGCAGCGCAAGTTCAGCAACGGCCAGTCCTACTACCAGCAGCCGCTCTGGAGCAATGTCGACGGCGGCTGCGCGTACTTCCGGAGGGCGGCCGGCCCGACCACGGCCACCGCCAGCGGTAGCGCCGGCGGCGTCGTCCAGCACAGCGCGAAGGCCAGCTGCAGCGAGTCCCCGACAGGCCCCAACAGCACCTCTGGGAGCGGTTCGACAGCCGGTGACAGCAGCGGGATCCCCGTCAAGGGCGCCTACGTGAAGTGCGTCATCAGCACGAACGACCCTCAGGTAGCTGGCAGCAACGCCTACGAGAACACCAGCGCGCTGGGCCACGCGAGCGTCTCGTTCGACACCACGATCGGGGCCTACACCACGAACTCGATCTGTGCCAGCGGGACCGTGACCTACAGCGACAACGTGACCGTCACCATCCCCCAGACCTGCCGCTCGTTCTGAGCCGACGACCTCAAGGAGAAACGCATGAACAGAGTCAGCAAGCTCGGCATCCTGCTCGCGGCGGCGTCCGTCGGCTTCTGGACGGGCACCCCGTCCGCCTGGGCGGTGAACTACGACTCGCCCTCCGTGGATCTCAGCGGATCGAGCAGCCCGAACGGAGGAACCGACAGCTATCGCACCGTGACTCTCACGAGCGCTGGCGGATTGTCGGCGTCGTGCGACATGCACGAGGGGTTCAGGTTCAAGAACGCGACCCGCAACGCGACGACGCACATCGTTACGGCTGACGCCACCCAGCAGGCAGACATCACTTGCGATCACGTGCAGCAGATCGTCGAGGCCAAGTCGACGGCGTACAAGAACAACATCGCGACCTACACCGCCCCGGACAACGTCTGCCATCTGGGGGTCGGCAGCAACTGCACCAGCGAGATCAGTTCCTTGAGCTCGCACTGCACCAACTGCAACGGGACGTGGAAGGGTTCCGGGTACTTCAAGTTCACCTACGACCCCGTCTACACGGTGGCCTCGATGCCGCCGGGTTGCGCAGGATCAGGCACCACGATCACCTGCACCCTCACCACGAACACGACCAAGCTCTGACGCGTGCCGGGCGGGTGATGTCCCAAGCATCACCCGCCCGGATCAGAGAGCTTTCACGCCACCAGCACATGCAGACGGGCAGGTGGTAGCCGACGACAGGAGGCCGCGGCATGGGCAGTCTCGGACACCGCGTCCGGATCGCGCTTGCCCTGTGCTTGCTTCTGATGTCTGTGGGCGCGCGTGGTGCAGGCGCGGGCGAGAAGCCTCTCAGCGGACCGATCTTCGGGCTGTGGCTCGAGGCACCTGCCTCCGCCCCGACTCCGCGCTCGCTTTCAGCGGCCGCCTATGACCCCGTCCGGCACACCGGCGTTCTGTTCGGGGGCTTCGACGCGTCAGGGAGGCCGCTCGCGGACACCTGGTTGTGGAACGGTACGGCGTGGTCCAGAGCCACGCCCGGGGCATCACCGTCGGCACGGGGCGCAGCAGCGATGGGCTGGGACGGGCAGCACATCGTCCTCTTCGGCGGACAGGCCACCGAGGCTGGTACGACGTGGCTCTCCGACCTCTGGGTGTGGCTGGGCACCTCCTGGCAGCACGTGCGCGCCGCCGGACCCACCGCCCGCAGCCGCGCCGCGGCGGGCTGGGACGGGAGGGGCTTCGTCGTGTCCGGCGGCTACAGCCCGCTCGATCCGCGCGCCGACGCGGCCGGGGACCTCGGGGACACGTGGCAGTACGACCCCTCCACTCGCCGATGGACGCGACTGCCTGGCTCAGCTGGTCCCAGCAGCCGCCGAGGAGCGGTGGCCTCCTACGACGCCGCCGCCGGGGGGCTGGTCCTGTACGGCGGCACCAACGGACAGGTGCTGCTGAACGACACGTGGCAGCTGACGCGCGGCCGGTGGACCAGGAGATCAGGTCCCTGCCGGGCGTCCGACTGTCCGCCGGCTGCCCCCTCACTGCTCCTCGGCGCCGCTCCAGGCTTGCTCCTGTGCGTCGCGACCAAGCAGGGACAGACGACCTGGGCCTTGCAGGGCGACACGTGGCGCGAGATCAGCACCAACTCCCCCGCCGCCCGGCTCGACGCCGTCGGCTTCTACGACCCCGAGCGCCGCCTGTCCGCCATCGTCACGGGCACCACCGTGGACGGCCGGCACGCGACGACCACCGAGGTCTACGAGCCGGTCGGGTAGTCCGGTCCGAGCGGACGGGCGTCGAAGGTCTTGCACGAGACCTGTTCAGTGGAAGCACGGCGGAGATTGACCGGCGCAGTCTTTCGCAACATTATCGGCACTCCTGCAGGTAAGTGGAGGCGACGATGTTCGAGTTCCGCGGGATCAACCACCTGGCACTCGTGTGCAAGGACATGGAACGGACAGTGCACTTCTACCGGGACCTGCTCGGCATGCCGCTGATCAAGACGATCGACCTGCCGTTCGGCATGGGGAAGCACTTCTTCTTCGACTGCGGGAACGGGGACGCGGTGGCGTTCTTCTGGTTCCCGGACGCGCACGAGGCCGTACCAGGGGTGAGTGCCCCGGCGGCCAGACCGGACCAGGGGAACGCGACGAGCGCGCACGGGTCGATGAACCACGTCGCCTTCCAGGTGCCGGCAGACAAGATGGAGGAGTACGTCGGGAAGCTGCGAGAGAAGGGCATCGACTGCACCGAGGTCGCGAACCACGACGACTCCGAGCTGGGCATCGCCGAGGAGATGCACCCGGGGGTGTTCGTGCGGAGCGTCTACTTCCAGGACCCGGACGGGATCCTGCTCGAGCTCGCAGCGTGGACGCGGGCGCTGACGCCGGAGGACGTGAAGCCGCTCGTGGCCAGCGCCTGATGCGGCTGCACCAGGTCACGCGGGCGGAGGCGACGAGCCCGGTCGTGACGACGATGTACGACTACCTCTTCGAGGACCGTTGCCCCGTCGAGGAGCCCGGCACGGCCACGGGGACACGCGGCGACTGGTGGACCGTCTTCGCCAACTCCCCCGACGTGCTCGAGCACGCGGTGCAGGGCTTCCTGCTCTACCAGTCGCCGAAGCGGGAGCTCGACCCCGTGCTGCGGGAGCTGGCCCAGACCCGGATCGGGTTCGCGGCGAGGAGCGGGTTCGTCAGCAGCCAGCACGTCCTGGCGCTGCGCGACCTCGGCGAGAGCGAGGAGCGCATCAGGGCCGTCGAGGTCGACCCGACCAGCGACGTGTTCACGGAGACCGAGAAGCAGGTGCTGGCGTTTGCCGACCACCTCGTGCACGACCACGGGTCGGTGCCGGACGAGGTGTTCGTGCCGCTGAAGGAGGCGATCGGCGACGTGGCCGTTCTTGAGCTCACCTACATCGCCGCGATGTACCTGATGCAGGCCGTGATGTCGAAGGCACTCCGGACCGAGGGAGACGCGTGATCCTCAAGACCGCCGACGACCTGAGCGCCGACTGGCTCACCGAGACCCTCGGGGAGGCGGTCAGCTCCTACACGGTCGCCCCGGTCGGGACCGGGCAGATGGGCGACTCGTTCCGCATCACCACCGACACCGGACGGACCGCGATCCTCAAGGTCGCCGCGGCCGACGAGACCAGCCGCGCGACCGGGCTTGCCCTGCGCATCTTCGAGGTGGAGGTCTGCTTCTACCTCCAGCTGGCTCAGAAGCTGAGAGTGCCTGTCCCCCAGTGCTTCTACGGCGAGGTCGAGGTCGACACGGGCTGGTTCACGCTCCTGCTGGAGGACCTGGCGCCGGCCGTCCAGGGCGACCAGCTGACCGGGTGCACCCTCGAGCAGGCGGAGCTCGCGCTGACCGAGCTCGCCCACCTGCACAGCAGCGGCTGGGAGGACCCGGAGATCGCGGCCCTCCCCTGGCTCAACCGCACCACGCCCGAGTCGATCGCCTTCACTGCAGCGATGATCCAGGGCCTGTTCCCGGGGTTCATCGAGCGCTACGCCGACGACCTGAGCGACCGGCAGGAGCAGATCTGCACGGCCCTGATGGAGCGGCTGCCCGAGTACCTCGCCGACCGCAGCGGACCGCTGACCGTCGTGCACGGCGACTACCGCCTCGACAACCTGCTCTTCGACGAGGGCACCGTCTCCGTCGTCGACTGGCAGACCGCGACGTGGGGACCGCCGATGGTCGACACGTCGTACTTCGTCGCGTGCGCGATCGCCGACCCCGACGTGCGCGCGGCCGAGGAGGTGCGGCTCGTGAGGGCGTACCACGACGCCCTCGGGATCCCGACGTACGACTGGGACAGCTGCTGGCGCGACTACCGCCGGATGTCGTTCGGCACCCTCGTCATGGCGATCGCCAGCAGCATGCTCGTCGAGCGGACCGAGAGAGGTGACCGGATGTTCCTGTGCTCCGTCGAGAGAGCCTGCGCGCAGGTCGACCACCTGGGCGCGCTGGAGCTGCTGCCGTGACCTACGAGGAGCACCGGCACGAGCCCGGCGACGAGCACTGGTGGAACGAGTCCTGGTACTTCGACTTCGCGACGGAGGACCTCGGCGGCTACGTCCGCGTCGGGCTGGTGCCGAACCAGGACGCCTGCTGGTACCTGCTGCACGTCGTGACCCCGACCTCCGTCGTGCGGGTTGACGACAAGACCGCCCCGATCCCGGGCGACCCGGCCCTCACGGTGCACGGCATCACGCACGTCGGCACGGACGGCACCTGGCGGATCAGCGGGGCGACGACGGCGGAGGAGCTGACCGCCGAGGAGCTGGTCGCGGGCAAGAGCGGCCGTCCCGTGGACGTGGCGATCGACCTCACGTGGAGCACCGACGGGACGCCGTTCGAGTACGACGTCACGACCCGCTACGAGGTCCCCTGCCTGGTCAGCGGCACCGTCACAGTCGACGGCGAGACCCGTGAGATCGCCGACGCCGCAGGGCAGCGCGACCACTCGTGGGGGGTGCGGGACTGGAGGAGCAGCCGCTGGTGCTGGTCAGCGGCGCGGCTCGCCGACGGCACCCGCCTGCACGTCACGGACGTGGTGTTCCCGGGCTACCGCTTCACCACGGGGTACGACGGCGAGGTGACCGTCACCGACGTCGACCGCACCCAGGAGATCGGCTACCTGCCGGTGTCAGGACGGCTGAAGGTCGTGCCGACCGGCACCGACGTGACCGTCACGCCGATCGCGCACGGCCCGACGCTCATCACCGACGGCGGCGACACCTGGCCGTTCCACCGCTGCCTCGCGCGGTTCACGACGGGAACTGGCGACGGCCTCGGCTGGATCGAGTGGAACGAGGCGCCGATCAGCGGGTGAGCGCGTCGAACCCGCGCCGCCCGGCGGTGGTGCGCGCCTCGTCCCGCAGCTCGGCCGCCCGCTGCGGGTCGCTGCCCTCGATCGCTGCCGCGAGGTGCAGCTGCGCGTCGGCCAGCCAGGGCGGTGACGGCAGCGCCGCGGCCTGCTGCACGGCGGCTTCGAGGTGCTCGGCGGCCGCGGTGTCCCGGCCGCAGGTGAGCGCGAGCAGCCCGAGGACGGTGTCGACCGGGCCGAGGCAGATCGAGGCCCAGTCGGCGAACCACTGGCCGCTGTGCGGCAGCGCCTCCTCGTAGAGCAGCTCGGCTCGCGCCACGTCACCGAGCAGGTGCGCGGTCCGGCCGCAGGACCAGACGGTGCCCGGCCACTCGACGGTGCGGGGCACGTCGGTGAAGTCGTGCGCGGCGAGCTGGTCGAGCTCCGCCTGGGCGAGGTCGGTCTTGCCGGTCTCGGCATAGGCGTAGGCGAGGAACCCGCGCAGGATCGGCAGGTGCGGGTAGGCCTCGCGGAACTCCTCGAGGGGCGGGACGAACGCGCTCAGCTCCGACCGCAGGATCTGGTGGGCGAGCAGCTGACCGCCGAGCACGAGCTGCGCGACCTCGGGGTCGCCGCCGAGCTCCGAGGCGCGCTGCATCGCCTCGGCGTTGAGGGTGTCGGCGAGGAACAGGTCGCCGGCGATCCAGGCCCGACGGGCCCGCGCGCCGAGGACCCAGGCCTGCAGGTTGGGCATCTGCAGCACGTCGGCGATGGCACCGGCGCGGTCCAGCTCGACGGTGCCCGCCTCGAGGTCGCCGGCCTCGAGCAGGGCGAGCTCGCGGAGCAAGTGGCCGAGGTAGGTGGTCTCGCGCTCCCCGAGGTCGCGGGCCAGGGCGACCAGCCGCGAGGTGGAGTCGACGCGCTCCCGCGGGTCGGCGTCGGGGCCGACCCGGATCAGGTCGTGCAGGTAGCTGGCCGACAGCAGCGTGGCCTGGTGCCCGAGCCGCTCGGCCATGGCGACGGCCTCGTCCGCGAGCTGTCCGCGGCGGGCGCGCTGCGGCGTGAAGTAGAGCTCCTCCGCGAGCCGGGCGAGCAGCCGCACCCGCCAGCGGCTGTCCGCCGGGCCGAGGAGCTCGAGCGCCTCCTCGAGCAGCGCGATGGCGGTCTCGTCGCACCGGACAGCGCGGTGCAGGCCGCCCGAGCCCATGCCGTAGCCGAGAGCCGCCCGGGCCAGCAGCTCCGGGTCGCCGATCCGGCGCGCGAGGTCGGTGGCCTGGAGGAACGCCGTGCGGGCGCCGCTGGTGTCGCCGGCCCGGCGCAGGGCCTCGCCGAGCCCGAGCAGCGGCTCGCCCCGAGCGGGCGAGTCGTCGTCCTCGACGACCTCGAGGGCGCGCCGGAACCAGTCGGCCGACTCGTCGTAGGCGAGCCGGCGGCGGGCGTCGGCGCCGGCGTCGCAGCAGTACCGCAGCGCCTTGTCCGCCTCGCCCGAGGGTGCACCGCGCACGAAGTGGTGGGCCAGCGCGGAGGCACCGGCACCGAGGTCCTCGAGGGCCTCGCCCGCGGCCCGGTGCGCGCGCACCCGGCGCAGCAGCGACAGCTGGTCGTACAAGGTCTGCCGCACGAGGTCGTGCGTGAAGACGTAGCCGTCGAGCGACGCGGTGCGGACCAGCCCTCCGGCGACGGCCTCCTGGAGCGCTTCGGCGACCTCCTCGACCGTCAGCCCGGTGAGCCGCGGGAGGACGGCGGCGTCGAAGGACCGGCCGAGGACCGACGCGTGCTCCAGGAGCGTGGCCGTGACGGGCCGGAGGCGCAGCAGCCGGCGGCCGATGACGTCGCGGACGCCCTCGGGGATGCCGACCCGCTCCCACTGGAGAGCGCCGGCCGCCATGGCCGGGCTGTCCCTGAGCTGCCGCGCGACCTCCTCGACGAAGAACGGGTTGCCCTCGGTCTGCCGGGCGAGCGACACCGTGAACGCGCGCTCGCCGGTCGCGCCGAGCGTCGCGGCCAGCAGGGCCGCGACGTCGTCGTCCTCGAGGCCGTCGAGGCGCACGACCTCGCCGCGGTCGGGGTCGCGCAGCTCCGCCAGGACGTCTGCGAACGGGTGGCCCGGCGAGACCTCGTCGTCGCGGTAGGAGGCCAGCACCAGCAGCGCGCCGGGCAGCGGGTGCCGGAACAGGTGCCGCAGCACGTGGGCGCTCGCCGCGTCGAGCCACTGCAGGTCCTCGAGCACCAGCACCACCGGACTGCGCGCCGACAGCACCCCGAGCAGCGCGTTGACGGTCTCGAACAGCCGGAACCGCTCACCGCCGCTCTCGCTCGGCCCGAGGTCGTCGGCCAGCTCGGGAAGCAGCCTGGTGAGCTCGCCGGCGTCGCGGCCCAGCGCCTCGTGCAGGAAGCCGACCGAGACGCTCTGCGTCACGTGCCGGAGCGCCTCGGCGAGCGGCTGGTAGGGCAGGACGGCCGCCTCGTCGCAGCGGCCGAGGAGCACGACGGCGCCGTCGTCGTGGCAGCGTCGCGCGGCCTCGGCGAGCAGCCGGCTCTTGCCGATCCCCGCCTCGCCCGCCACGAGCACCGCGCGACGCCGGCCGCTCTGCGCGTGCTGCCACCCGTCGCGCACCCGGGCGAGCTCGCGACGACGGCCGAGGAACGGCGCGGGCCAGCCGAGGTCGAGCGCAGCGGGGAGCGGGACGGCCGTCACCCACCGGACCCTGCCCGCCGGGTCAGCGCCGCGCAGTCACCCTGCCGACACTTGCCTCGTCGCCCGCAGCGACAGCACGGTCGTGATGACGAGCGTGCCGACGATGACGGCGAGCGAGGGCGCGATGCCGATGTCGGGCACGTTCGCGCCGTACTCGTGCGCAGCGTGCAGTCCCAGCTTCACGCCGATGAAGCCGAGGATGACGGCCAGCCCCTTCGACAGGTAGACGAGCCGGTCGAGCAGCCCGTCGAGCAGGAAGTACAGCTGCCGCAGGCCCATGAGCGCGAAGGCGTTCGCGGTGAAGACGATGTACGGCTCCTTGGTGAGGCCGAAGATCGCCGGGATCGAGTCGAGGGCGAACAGCAGGTCGGTGGAGCCGATCGCGACCATCACCAGCAGCATCGGCGTGACCACGCGCTTGCCGCCCACCTTCGTGAGCACGCGCTCGCCGTCGTACTCCTCCGTCGTCGGGAGCACCCGCGACATGTAGCCGACGAGCTTGTTCTCGCCCGGCTCGGCGTGCTCGTCGCCCGACGTCGCGAGCTTCCACGCCGTGAAGACCAGGAACGCGCCGAACAGGAAGAACACCCAGACGAAGCGCTCGATCGCGGCCGCGCCGAGGGCGATGAAGATGCCACGGAACACCAGCGCCAGGGCGATGCCGACGAGCAGCACCTTGTGCTGGAACGCCCGGGGCACGGCGAAGGCGCTCATGATGATGACGAACACGAAGAGGTTGTCGACGGAGAGCGAGTACTCCGTCAGGTAGCCGGCGAAGAACTCCGCGCCCGCCTGGTGGCCGCCGACGACCCACAGGCCCGCGCCGAACGCGACCGCCAGGGCGACGTAGAACACCACCCAGCGGGTCGCCTCGCCGACCGTGAACTCGTGCTCGCCCTTGCGGTGCGCGACCCACTGGTCGAACCCGAGCAGCAGGAGCAGCCCGCCGATCGTGGCGAGCCAGGTGTAGTAGTGGACGTCCAGCACGAGCAATCCTCCGGTCTGGGCACGGTGGCCCGACCGGAGGTCTCTCCCACCCAGGTGGGCCGCGTGCCCCGGGAGGGCTCAGGGGCCCTCCGTGCTGACGAGGCACGTGCGACGGGGATACTCCCCTCCGACAGCCATCACCCTACCGCGAGGACCTCCGTGACCCCCGACCTTCTTGCCGTGGCGTCCGCCACCAAGGGCTTCCTGCCCGACGACGAGGCGGCCGCCCTGCACGCCGCCGCCCTCACGGCCCAGCCGGGCCTGTGGCTGGAGGTCGGGACCTACTGCGGCAAGTCGACCGTGCACGTCGGCTCCGCCGCCCGCGCCGTGGGGGCCCAGCTCGCGACGCTGGACCACCACCGGGGGTCCGAGGAGAACCAGCCCGGTTGGGAGTGGCACGACACGTCGCTCGTCGACCCGCACACCGGACGGCTGGAGACGCTGCCGTCGCTGCGCCGCACGCTGTGGGACGCCGGCCTCGACGACGTCGTGACCGCGATCGTGGGCACGACGCAGCAGGTCGGGCGGTGGTGGACGACGCCGCTCACCTTCCTGTTCCTCGACGGCAACCACACCGAGGAGGTCGCGCAGCACGACTACGCCGCCTTCGCGCCGCACGTCGTGCCGGGGGGCGTCCTGTGCATCCACGACGTGTTCGAGAACCCCGAGGACGGCGGACGCCCGCCGTGGAACGTCCTGCGCCGGGCCGTGGACACCGGCGCGTACGAGGAGACGGCCGTGACGGGCTCGCTCCGCGTGCTCCGCCGCACGGAGAAGCCGGTCACGTAGCGGGTCAACTCGGCGCCCTCTCCTGCCGAGACAAGTGCATGGCCTCCGTGCCCGAGACAGGGCTGCCCGCGACCGACGCGGACTTCGTGCTGTGGCTGTCGCCGCAGGGCGAGCTGCTCGCGATCAGCGAGACGGTCCGCGACCTGGTCGGCGAGGAGAACCTGCAGCTGTCGACGGCCGACCTCAGCGCCCTGTTCCTCAACGACGCCCAGCTCGCTGCCGCCACGAGCCTGTGGGAGCGGGTGCTCAGCACCGGTTCGGCCCGGATGACGCTCCAGGTCGGCGCCGAGATGTGGATCGACCTCTCTGCCAAGCACATGGTCGACACCGAGGGCCAGCCCGTCCTGGTCATGGCCCGCGACGTCACTGACGACGTCGTCGCGCAGGACCTGCTGGCCGCCTCGGAGCACCGGTGGCGGGTCGCGTTCGAGCACTCACCGATCGGTGGCGTGCTCTGCGACGAGACCGGCCGCATCCTGGTGGCCAACGAGGCGATCAGCCGGATGCTCGGGCTGCGCGACCACGACCTGACGCAGATGGACGTCACGCAGCTGGTGCACACCGACAGCGGCCCGGCCTGGGACGACTTCTGGACGGCCGTGCTGTCCGGCTCGGGCGAGAACGTCGTCGGCGACCGGATGCTGCGCACTGCCGACGACGCGCAGGTGTGGGGCCGGCTCACCGCGGCGGCCCTCGGCGCCGAGCGGGTCGTGCTGCAGGTCGAGGACATCACCAGCCGCCGCGAGGCCGAGCTCGAGCTCGCCAACCGCGCGCTGCACGACAACCTCACCGGCGCACCGAACCGGTTCCTCACCCGCCAGTGGCTCGCGAGCGCCCTCGAGGACCACCCGGGCGGCTTCGTCGGCGTCCTCTACGTCGACGTCGACCGGTTCAAGGTCGTCAACGACAGCCTCGGCCACGCGGCCGGCGACGAGCTGCTGATGCACGTGGCGGAGCGGCTGCGCCTCCCGCTGCGCCCTGAGGACCTGCTCGGCCGCGTCGGCGGCGACGAGTTCGTGGTCGTGGTCGAGGACGTCCGGAGCACGGCCGACCTGGCGAGCATCGCCCAGCGGCTGATGGAGGCGCTGGACGAGCCGTTCGAGATGGGCGGGCACCGGCACGCGGTGACGCTCTCCCTCGGCGGTGCCGTGGGCACCCACCCCGACACGGCCGACGAGGTCCTGATGCGCGCCGACATGGCGCTGCTGCGGGCCAAGCGCCTCGGGCGGGCCCGCTACGTCGCGTTCGACCCGGCGCTCGACAAGGTCGCGACCCGTGCCGACCTGCAGCTCGAGGACGAGCTCCGGATGTCCCTGGAGTCTCAGGAGCTGCGGGCGTTCTACCAGCCGATCGTCTCCCTCGACGACCTGTCCGTGGTCGGCCACGAGGCGCTGGTCCGCTGGGAGCACCCGGAGCACGGCCTGCTCAGCCCAGGCAGCTTCCTCGACCTGGCCGAGAGCAGCGGCCTCATCCGTCCGCTCGGCTGGTGGATGCTGTCGCAGGCGTGCACCGACCTGACCAGCGGGACCGGCCTCCCGAAGGGCACCTGGGTCGCGGTCAACGCCTCCCCCAGCCAGCTGACCCGGACCGGCGTCGCCGCCGACGTCACCCGTGCTCTGCTCGAGACCGGCCTGCCGCCGGAGCAGCTGCACCTGGAGATCACCGAGACCGCCCTCATCACCGCCAGCGCGACGCTGAGCCACGAGCTGACGCAGCTCGCCGAGCTCGGCGTGAAGATCTCCCTCGACGACTTCGGCACGGGCTACTCGTCGCTGTCGCTGCTGCGCACCTTCCCGGTCGACGTGGTGAAGATCGACATGAGCTTCGTCGCCCCCCTGCTCACCGACCCCAGCGCCCACGCCATCGTGAAGGCCGTGCTCGGCATGTGCGCCGACCTCGGCAAGGAGACCGTCGCCGAGGGCATCGAGTCGGAGGAGCAGCTCGCCGTCCTCCGCGAGATGGGCTGCACCCACGGGCAGGGCTACCTGTTCGGCCGCCCGTCCCCGCTTCACGCCCCGGTGCCGGTGTCTAGGCTCTTGGCGTGACCACGCCCGGGCAGAACGACTTCGCGTCCCAGGAGGTCATCCGCCCGGCCGCCGTCCTGTCCGAGGCGGACGCTCGCCTGATCCTGCGGGGCCTTGCCGAGGACGACGTGCGCAGCGGTGGCCACTGGTGGACCCGGGTCGGCACCTGGCGCCGCTACGACGCGCCGTGGGTCGAGGGTGCCGACGAGCCCGGCGACGCGGTGCACATCGGGACGATCAGCAGCGTCTACGACTCCCCGTCCCGCTACTGCGTCACGGTCTTCCGGGTCTCCCTCACCGCCTACGGGCTGCGGCAGGGCTGGACCACCGCGTCGCTGTGCGACGACGCGTTCCAGTACGCCGGCCTCACCCTCGAGGGCTGCCCGCGCGCCATGCTCGCCGCGCCTCCCCGGCCCTTCTCCGAGACCAAGCGCGACACCGGCAGGTCGCGGTAGCCCCGAGCCGCCGGGGAAGGCTGAGTAGGGCATCCTCGCGGGGTGATCGCCGAGCTTCCGGAGGACCTGTACGAGGACGCCGTCGCGCTGTGGCACCGGGTCGGGCTGACCCGCCCGTGGAACGACCCGGCCCAGGACCTTCGCAACGCCGTCACCGGGCCGTCGAGCACCGTCCTCGCCTGGGTCGACGACGGGCTCCGCGGTACGGCGATGGTCGGCGTCGACGGCCACCGCGGGTGGATGTACTACCTGGCTGTCGACCCTGACGCGCAGCGCGGCGGGATCGGCCGGCAGCTCGTCGCCGCGGCGGAGGAGTGGGTCCGCGAGCGGGGCATCCCGAAGCTGATGCTCATGGTCCGCAGCGACAACGCGGCCGTGATCGGCTTCTACGAGGCCCTCGGCTACGAGACCAACGCGGTCGCGACGCTGGGCCGCCGGCTCGACGGCAGCTGAGCAGGGCACCTCGTCGAGAACGGCACAGACCCCTGCAGATCACGTTTCGTCATGCGGTTGTCACGAAAGCGGAGGACGCTGAGCCCATGAGCGTGGGGTGGGGCTCCTCGATGGTCAGGTTGGCGTACCGCGGCGCGGGCTGGAGCGACCCGGGCGAGGAGCAGGCGATCTCGTCGCTGCTGCCGCTCCCACCGGGGAGCAGGATCCTCGACATCGGGATCGGCGGCGGGCGCACCACGTCGTTCCTCGAGCACGCCGGCGCGTCGTACGAAGGCATCGACGTGACCCCCGAGATGGTCGACGACGCGCACCGGCGCTATCCCGACGCCAACCTCCACGTCGGCGACGCCGCGCACCTCGAGCAGCTGCCGTCCTCGTCGTACGAGCTGATCGTCTTCAGCCTCAACGGCATCGACTGCCTCGATCACGCGGAGCGCGAGCGCTTCCTGCGCGAGTGCGTCCGGCTGCTCACGCCGGGCGGTGCGCTGCAGTTCTCGACGCACAACCTCGAGGGCCCCAGCTTCCGCGAGCAGCCGTCGTGGCAGGACGCGAGGGAGCGCCTGACCAAGCCGGGTGTCGCTGCCAAGGCAGAGGCCGTGATCGGTGGTGTCCCGCGGCTGCTGCTCGCGAAGCGGAACATGAAGAAGCACGCGGCGCTGCAGCCGCAGGGCGACGGCTGGGCGATGGCGCCCCTGCGGGCGCACGAGTTCCGGTTCGTCTGCCACTTCGCCACTCTGGCCGAGGTCAAGGCGTCGCTCGCGAGGGCAGGGCTGCTCGTGGAGGCGATGTGGACCAACACGGGCACGAGGCTGCCGCTCGACGCCGTGACCCACTCCGACGCGTTCGTCCAGATCGTCTGCCGGCGGGCTCCGGTGGTCATCGACCTCGTCGAGCAGCGGGAGCCGTCGGAGACGACGGGCGCTCAGGACTAGACCCGGCGGGCGAGGTCTCCGCAGGGGGCGCCGTCCTCGAGGCAGGTGTCGGCCGGCAGGAGGACGCCCGTGGGCAGGTCCTTGCCGTCGAACAGCTGCAGCGAGTAGCCGCCGGCCAGGGCGTCGGCGCAGAGCACCATCGCGGCGGCGGTCCAGGACGACCGCTCGGCCGGCCAGCGGACCTTCTTGTCGAAGACGTAGCCCGTCCAGTACGAGCCGTCGTCGTGGCGCAGGTGCTGGACGTCTTTGAGCAGCTGCCGGGCCTTGTCGACCTCGCCGGACACCAGCAGCGCGAGCGCGAGCTCGGCGGTCTCGGCGCCGGTCACCCAGGGCTCGTCGGAGACGCAGCGGATGCCGAGGCCGGGGACGACGAAGGTGTCCCACTGCTCGTCGAACAGCTGCCGGGCAAGGCGACCGCGGACGGCGCCGCCGAGGACCGGGTAGTACCAGTCCATCGAGAAGCGGGACTTGTCCATGAACAGGTCGGGGTGGTGCGCGACGGCGTGCTGCAGCAGGCCGGCGGCGAGCTCCCACTCCGGCTGCGGCTCGTCGAACAGCTCGGCGAGGGCGATCCCGCAGCGCAGCGACTGGTAGATCGACGAGGAACCGGTGAGCAGCGCCTCGCGACGCGGGACGCCGTCGTCGGAGGCCCAGTAGATCTCACCGGTCGGCGCCTGCATGTCGCAGACCAGGTCGAGGGCGCGGCGGATGTGCGGCCACATCTGCTCGGGCAGCGTGCGGTCACCGGTGACCTGCAGCCACTGCCAGATCCCGACGGCGACGTAGGCGCACTGGTTGAGGTCGACCATCGGGTCGAGGATCTCGAGCTGGTCGTAGGACGTGGCCCACGAGCCGTCGGCCTTCTGCGTCTTGCGCAGCCAGGCATAGCCCGCGCGCGCCTCGTCGAGGCGCCCGCCGGCCGTCAGCACCATCGCGCACTCGACGTGGTCCCAGGCGTCGGTGTGGCCGTCCGGCCACGGCAGCGAGCCGCACGGCTGCTGGGCAGCGGCGATCGCGTCGACGGTCTCCTGCAGCTGCTCCTTGGTGAGGATGCCCGGCAGGCCCCGCAGCTCAGGCCGCCGCACTGACGGCCTCCGGCTTGCGCAGGTAGACGACGAGCGACTTCCCGACGACCGGCTGCAGCACCTTCTCGGCGAGGCGCGTCGCGAGCGGCTGCTTGACCATGTCCCACACCAGGAGCTGGTGGTAGGCCCTCACCAGCGGGTTGGCGTCGTTCTTCACCCCGACCGCGCACTTCAGCCACCAGTACGGCGCGTGCAGGCCGTGCGCGTGGTGCCGGCCCGTGAAGACGAGGCCGGTCTTCTCGAGCTTCGTGCGGAGCTCGGAGCCCTTGTAGATGCGGATGTGGCCGCCCTCGACGTTGTGGTAGTCGTCGGACAGCGCCCAGTTGACCTTCTCCGGCCCCCAGCGCGGCACCGTGACGGCGATCAGGCCGCCCGGCTTGAGCACGCGGAAGAGCTCCGACATCGCGAGCTCGTCCTCGGGCAGGTGCTCCAGGATCTCGGCCGCGATGATCCGGTCGAAGCTCTCGTCCTCGAAGGGCAGCGAGTAGGCCGAGCCGCGGACGGCGTGGGCGCTCCCGCCCTCGCTGACCTCGCCCTCGAGCTCCATCGCGCGGAACATGGTGTCGACCTCGCGGAGGTCGTCGAAGCTCAGGTCGAGCGCGACGACGTCGGCGCCGCGGCGGTAGAGGGCGAAGGCGTGCCGGCCACCGCCGCAGCCCATGTCGAGGACGCGGTCGCCCTTGCCCACAGGGAACTGGTCGAAGTCGACGGTCAGCACGGGTCAGTCCTCCGTGAACGGGTGGGGAACGGTCTCGCCGAGGTAGTCGCGGTACCACTGCGCGGTCTGCCGGGCGACGGACGGCCAGGTGTACTTGCGCATGACGCGGTCGCGGCCCTTCTGGCCGAGCTCGGCGGCGTAGGCCGGGTCGTCGATGACCTTCTTCAGCGCCTGCGCCAGCGCCTCCGTGTCACCGGGGGGTACGGAGAGGGCAGCGTCGCCGACCACCTCGGGCAGCGCGCCGGCCGTCGTCGCGACGAGCGGCGTGGCGCAGCTCATCAGCTCGATGGCCGGCAGCGAGAAGCCCTCGTAGAGCGAGGGGACGACGCCGACGTTGGCGGAGCCGAACATCGCGACGAGCTCCTGCTCAGGCAGGCCCGTCACGAAGCGGACGGTGTCCTCGAGCCCGAGCCTCTCGATGGTCTTGGCAGCCGCTCCGCCCTCGGACGCCTTGCCGACGATGACGACCTCGATGTCGCGCTCGGTGCGCAGCTTCGCCGCGGCCTCGAGCAGCGGCACGATCCCCTTGAGCGGGTGGTCGGCGCTGGCGGTCGCGACGATCCGGCCCGGGACGCGCGGCAGGGTCGGCGGGACGAACACGTCGTGCTCGACGCCGACCGGGATGACGCGCATCTTCGCGGCGTCGACCTCGAAGTCGCGGACGATGTCGACGAAGGAGTTCTCGGAGACCGTGACCAGCGTCGGCATCCGCTGGATGACGCGCTTCTGCATGGCGAGGAAGCCGTACCAGCGGTACTTCGACGGCTTCTTGCGCCACTGCTTCGTCGCGGCCAGGTCGAGCTGCTTGTCCACCGTGATCGGGTGGTGGACGTTGGCGATGATCGGCATGCCGTCGCGCTGCATGAGCAGCATCCCGTAGCCGAGCGTCTGGTTGTCGTGGATGACGTCGGGGAGGACGTCGCGCTTCTTCAGCTCCTGGTAGGCCCGCAGCGAGAAGGTCAGCGGCTCCGGGAAGCCGGCCGTCGACATGATCCCGAACTCCAGGACGTCGATCCAGGAGCGGAACTCCGACGGCCACGGCACCCGGAACGGGTCGGGGTCGCGGTAGAGGTCGAGCGACGGCAGGTGGGTCAGCCGGACGCCCTCGTCGAGGAGCGGGTACGGCGGGCCGCTCAGCACCTCGACGTCGTGGCCGAGGTTCGCCAGCTCCCGCGACAGGTGCCGGACGTAGACGCCCTGCCCGCCGCAGTGCGGCTTGCTCCGGTAGCTCAGCAGCGCGATGCGCAGTGGCCGTCCACCATCGGCGGCCACAGTCGTCTCCGGCACCGGCACTCCAAACTGGAACGTGTTCTCGCTCCTGCTGGAGCCACTCCAGCGTACAGAGGGGGTGTTACCGGCGGTAAGTGATGCAGGTCACACCATGCGAGGGTCAGACGACGCGCACGGTGCGGACCGGGCTGTAGCCACCGGTGTGATCGGCGTCGGAGGGCTTGTAGACGCGGTAGCTGAACGTCCCGCGCGTCGACCCGACGATCGTGAACCGCGCGGCCGAGGTCGACCCGAGGACGGCCGAGACGACGTTGACCCAGGTCCGGCCGGACAGCCGCTGCAGGTAGACCCGCTGACCCTTGTGGTTGGGGCTGACGCCGGCGCTCATGGTCACGGACCGCTTCAGCGCCACCGACGACGCGGACAGCGTCCCGCTGACCCTCACCACGACCTTCACCAGGCGCACCGCGCCCTCGGCTCCCAGCTCGGTGCCGCTGCCGGCGAACGACCACCGGTAGTCGGTGTGCGCCAGCGGCACCCGCTTCGCCGTCGCGACGCCGGTGCTCGAGGTGGTCACCGTCGCCACCTTGCTCCACGCGGAGGTGCCGTGCCGCCGGTGGTAGAGCGTGAGCGGCCGACCGGCCAGCCGGGTCGCCGTTCCGGCGCGGTAGAGGGTGCCGGTCAGGGTCGCGGTCCCGCCATAGGCAACCGAGGCCGGACTGGCCGCCGTCGTCAGCGTCGTCCCCAGCAGGGTGGTCGTCGTCAGGGTTGAGGTCTGCTCGAGGTAGTCGTAGACGACCACCGAGACGGTGTACGTCGTGGTGGCAGCCAGTCCGGTCACCGTGGCCCCGGTCGCAGCAGGGTCGTAGAGGTCGGCCGACGGCGCCGTCGACAGCGGTGGAGCCGTGCTGCCCTTGGCGACGAGGACGGCCACGTGGCTGACGTCGCCCGACGTCGACGCCGTCCAGTGCAGGGTGGCGCGCCCGTAACCACCGATGGCGGTGAGGCCGGTGACGGGCTGCGGCGCCAGGTCGACGCCGAAGTACGTCGCCGGCTGCGAGTCGCCGGCGGGGCCGACCGCCAGCACCTGCACGTTGACGCTGTCGCCGGTCAAGCCGCTGAGCGTGTACGCCGTGGCGGCCGGGTCAGGCAGCGTGACCGAGCTCAGCACGGCCCCGATGTCGTCGACCCGCTGGACCTTGAAGCCCGTGAGGGCGGCACCGCCGGTGAAGCTCGGCGGCGACCAGAGCAGGTCGACGCTCGACGTGTGCGCGACGGCCGTGAGCCCCTCCGGTGCGTCCGGCGCGGTGACGATGACGACGTCGATCGGCGACGAGGTGCGGGCCAGGCCGTCGTTGTCGTAGACCTTCGCCTGCAGCGTGTGCGGGCCGGCGGCCAGCCACCCCGACGGGAGCGTGGCGGGCCAGCTGGCGCTCCCCGAGTCGCCGTAGACGTAGGCAGACCCGTCGACGTCGTACTCGACCGAGCTGATCGCCGCACTCGTCGCTGGGTTCGGTGTCGCGGTGGCTGTCAGGGCGAGGTCCCCCTGGACGGTCGCGCCGTCTGACGGAGACGTGAGGACGACCGCCGGACCCGGGTTGTCGAGCGTCACGCCCCTGCCACCACTGGTGCCGGTGTAGCCGTCGGAGTCCGTCGCCTGCGCCGTCAGCACCCGCGCGCCCTGGTCACCCTGAGCGGTGTCCCAGGACGCTGTCCACGTGCCGTCGCCGTTGTCGGTCGCGTAGGCGACCTGCGTCCCGTCCGCCAGGAAGACGACCGAGCTGACGGGAGCGGGGAACGTGCCGTCGGGCGCGACCGCCGCGGTCAGCGTCACGAGGCCGCTGAGGGTCGCGCCCTCGACCGGCTGCTGCAGCGTGACCGTCGGCGCCGGGTTCTCGACGTCGATCCCGAGCTGTGGAGTCATGGCGCTGAAGCCGTCGGCGTTCACCGCCCACGCGGGGAGGGTGTGCGGTCCGGTGCCGAGCTGGCGCCAGTCGACCGGGAGCACCCACGGGTCGGAGTCGGTCCCCGTGCCCCCGAGGTACGTGGTGGCCAGCTGCGTCACGCCGTCCGCGACGAGCTGCACCGACTGCACGTCGCCGCCGTCGCCGCCGGGATGCGGCGCGACGTGCACGAGGACGTCACTGGTGCCGTGCAGCGTGGCGCCCGCTGCCGGCGAGGTGATGGCGACGACCGGTGACGGGTGCTGCACGGTGACCGTGACCGGTGCGCTGATCGCGGTCCGGTCCTGGTCGTCGGTGGCGTGGGCGATCAGCGTGTGCTGACCCTCGCTGAGCTGGCTGACGTCCCACGTCAGCGTCCACGTGCTGCCCGTGGTGCTGTAGGCGCCGCCGATCGAGCCGCCGTCGTCGGCAGTGACCCAGACGCTGTAGAGCGGGTGGGACGGGCTTCCGGGGACGCCGTTGAGCACGATGTCGGTGGACGAGGTGCCGATGACCTGGCCCGCGGTCGGGGAGGTGATCGAGACCTGCGGCAGCGGCGGCTGGTAGGTCACGGTGACCTTGGCCGAGTCGCCTCGCCTGCCGTTGGCGTCATAGGCCTGCGCCTGCAGGACGTGCGCGCCGGTGCTGGCGTAGCGAAGGTCCAGCACCGACGAGAACGGCGCCGTCGACGAGTAGCCGGCGCTCTCCCCGTCGAGGAAGTACTCGACGGAGGTGATGGCGGCGTGTGACAGCGGGCTGGAGCTGACGGACGCCGTGAGCGGCGCCGTTTCGCCGGTCAGGACGGCACCGCTCGCCGGACTGGTCAGCGTCACCTTGGGCACCGCCGCGGTCGGCGTGACCGCCGCGGTCCTCGTCGACGCGACCGAGTCGCCCGCCAGGTTGTGCGCCTGGATCGTGAACGTGTAGGCCGTCCCGTTCGCGAGGCCCTCGACGACCCCGCTCGTCAGGGCACCGCCGACCGTGGGGAAGCTCACGACCTTGTTGCCCGGCGAGGTCACCACCCGGTACGACGAGATGGCTGCCCCGTTGTCGCTGGCAGGCCGCGCCCAGCGGACCGTCGCGGACCCGTCGCCCGCTACGGCCGCCGGGCTCTGCGGTGGGGTCGGCGCCGTCGGCGCGCCCGCGCCGTAGGTGATGGTCACCGGCAGCCCTGAGGTCGTCGCCGTCCCCACCCGGAACCGCACGTTGTCGGGCGAGGTCCACGAGCTGAGCACGGGCATCGACACGCTCTCGAAGTCGTCCCACCCGCTGTCCCCCGGTCGCAGGTCGAGCGCGTTGGGCCCGGGATCACCGAGCCCGCTCTGCACCATCCGGATCTGCAGCCCCTGCCCGCCCTGCGGGAAGCCCTTGTCGACGCCGGCTGCCGTCCGGTACTCGAGCCAGTAGGTGCGGCTCCCGACCACGACCGACGCTGCCTTGAGGGCGCTGCCCGACTCGTACGGCGTCAGGGTCAGCGACGTCGAGCCGGTCACGGCCTGGTACCGGGTGCCGCCGATCCAGCCGAGCAGCCGCTTCTGGCGACCGCTGAACTGCCCGACGTAGGAGCCGCCGCCCATCGCGTCGAAGTCGTCGCCGTACTCGGCCTGGGAGCAGCTGCCGCCCAGGGTGACCGGCTTGCCGCTGACGGTGCACGCGTAGGAGT
>CBIHPE010000026.1:0-24434 GCA_966212015.1 uncultured Frankiales bacterium
GCGCCCGTGTCGAGGATGTGGGTGCCGCGCTCGTCGCCCCACATGCCCTGGCCGCGGAAGGTCCAGATCATCTGGGTGAGCAGCGAGACGCCGTCGACCATCGCGGCGTCCACGACCTGACCGCGACCGCTCACCGTCCGCTCGTGGAGCGCGGCCAGGATGCCGACCAGCAGCAGCATGGAGCCGCCGCCGAAGTCGGCCACCAGGTTGAGCGGCGGCACCGGCGCCTCACCGGCCCGCCCGATCATCGCGAGCGAGCCCGTGAGGCCCAGGTAGTTGATGTCGTGCCCGGCGCGCTGCGCCATCGGACCGTCCTGGCCCCAGCCCGTGACCCGGCCGTAGACGACGCGTGGGTTGCGGGCCCAGACGTCCTCCGGGCCGAGGCCGAGCTTCTCGGTCACGCCGGGGCGGTAGCCCTCGACGAGGACGTCGGCCTTCTCCACCAGGTCCAGCACGAGCGACCGGCCCTCGTCGCTCTTGAGATCTACGCCGATCGACCGGCGGCCGCGCTGCAGCTGGTCGGCGACCCCCCCGCCGCCAAGGCCGAACCGGTTCGGGCGCTCGACGCGCACGACGTCGGCACCGAGGTCGGCCAGGACCATGCAGGCATGGGGGGCCGGGCCGAGCCCAGCGAGCTCGAGGACACGGAGCCCTGACAACGGACCGGACAGCGGACCACTCATGCCGGCACTCTCTCAGACCCGCGGAAGCGGACATTCCGACCGGCCGGAAGGTTTCTGAGCAACGGCGCCGAAACAGTCCCTCATGCGTCGCCCTGCTGCCCTCGTCGTCGGTGCCCTCACCCTCACGGCCACCGTCTCCGTACCCGCCCTGGCCGGAGGCTCCAGGATCGCCCCGAGCCGCTACACGATGGGCGCCGACGTCGAGTCGATCAACCCGACCGCCGCGATGCTCGCCGACGACTTCTACCTCGGCGGCTACGGCCTCGGCAGCGGCAAGGCCGCCGGCCAGGTGCAGGTCATCGACGGTCGGGCCGCCACCGGGATCCTGAAGGACCCGATGTTCCCGAACGGCCTCGCCGACGGCGTCCACGTCCGCAGCGTCGTGGTGGGCGACGGCGAGCACGCGATCGCGCTGTCGCAGATCGAGACCCAGGGCTACTACTCCGCCTACAAGCAGGGCCCGTTCGGCATCACCGAGATCCGCAAGGACGCGGCCGCCGCGATCGCGAAGCTGCACGGGCCGGCCATCGACCCGCAGGCCATCCTCGTCGACTCCAACCACAGCCACTCCGGCCCGGACACGGCGGGCGTCTGGGGAGGCGTGCCCACGAGCTACCTCAAGCTCGTGCACGACCAGACCGTGAAGAGCATCGTCAACGCCTACAAGCACCAGCAGGCGGTCGAGCTGTGGTTCGGCACGGCGCACGCCGGCGTCAACGGCATGAAGCAGTACCCCGCCCCGCCGCCGACCCGGGACCCGCTGCTCACCAACCAGTTCTCCTACGACCCGGCCAACCAGGAGGTCGACGACGAGCTGCGCGTCCTCCAGGCCCGCGTGCCCGGCTCGAAGAAGGTCGTCGCGACCTACGTCAACTACTCGAGCCACGCGACCGTCCTCGGCTCCAGCAACAAGCTGGTCAGCGCCGACTACACCGGCCCGCTCGGCGCCATGCTCTCCCGCCTCGGCGGGGTCGGCATGAGCCAGGTCGCGACCCTCGGCCGCACCCAGCCCGCCCGCGACGACTGCCCGGACAAGACCGCGAAGGGCGCGGCCGCTGACGTCTGCAAGATCAACTCCTACGCCGGCCGGGTATTCCTGCGGGTCAAGCAGGCGATCGCGTCCGCCAAGCCGCTGGTGGGCGACGCCGTCGTCGGCATGAAGAGCTACCTCATCGAGGACACCGCGACCAACGCGCCGATCGTCGCCCTCGAGTACGGCGGCTTCGCTGCCGGAGCCCCGCTCTACCGCGCCTCGAACACCCCGTGGTTCACGGCGAACGAGACGGGCGCTCCGGTCTTCAGCGGCCGGATCGGCGGGCTGCTGCTCAGCGGCGGTCCCGGTGAGGTCTACCCGCAGATCGTCGCCAAGGTCCGCACGACGGTCCCCGCTCTCGGGCACTTCTCGATCGGCACTGCGGGTGACTTCCTCGGCTACATCGTGGCGCCGCTGTCGGCCTACCCGGAGCCGATCCGCCGCTCGATGTTCGACGGCTCGCCGCCCCCGAAGGGCAACAGCTGCCAGAGCGTGCCGTCCGCGGTCGGCTGCCCGAGCCCGATCGACAACGACAACTACTTCTTCAACGTCTCCCACACCTTCGGCGAGCGGCTCACCTGCGCCATGCTCCGGGGGGCCGGCGACGTGATGAAGCACGACAGCAGCGCCTACTGGTCGACGTACAACCTGTGCCCCGCGTTCGCGAACGACTACGCCCTGCCCGCCGGGACGGACACGTCCTTCCCGAACCAGCCCGACCTGTCCGCGGTCATGACGCACTGATGCGCCGGCTAGCCCTCGCCGTCGCCGGGATCGCCTTCGCTGCAGGGCTTCCAGCCCAGGCGGCAGTGACGGCACGCACGATCTCGCTGGGCAACGAGCTGGTGCGCCGTGACTGGACCGCCGACCAGGGCGTGGTCAGGACGACGGCGCTCGTCGACCGGAGGACCGGTCGCAACTGGATCACCGCGAACGGCGCCACCGCGGCCGGGCTCCCCACCGACTGGACCTACGCGTCCGCCGACGTGCACCCGCACGAGGTGGTCCTGCACTTCACGGGGACCGACGGCTCGACGATGGTGCAGGACGTCGTGCTCCGCCCGCACAGCGCCGTGTTCGAGACGAGCACCACCGTGACGGCGGGGGTCGCACCGCTGCGCCTCGACGCCTGGTCGTTGGACCAGGTCGCCGTGCCCGGCTCGGTCGAGGTGCAGACCTACCACGGCGGCTCGGACTGGCGGGACGACTACCGGGTGACGTCCAGCCACGTCGGTGACTTCGACGACGAGGGGGAGGTGCTCCGGACCGACGACGGTCACGGCGCCGGTGTTTTCCTCGTCAGCGAGCGACGGAGCGGGGTCGCGAGCCGTGCTTTCCGCTCCTTCGGGACCGTGGGCGTCGGTGTCGACCTGCGCCGCGACGCGTTCGACTTCGGTCCGCTGCGGACGGACCCGCCGGACTACAACCGCCTCGACAACCCTGCCTACCCGGTGCCGGTGCGGGCGCGCACCGTCGCTCCCCTGGGCTCGCTCCGGCTGGGGCGGGCCTACACGGGGGTCTACTCGGGCGGGGCCGAGGAGGCGGGTTTCGCGTTCGCCCGGGACTTCGCCAAGGCCACCCCCGCCTACCCGCGCACCGTGGGGCTCAACTCCTTCCACCCGTGGAGCCACGGCGCAGGGATGAGCGACCAGAACCTGCGGAAGCAGGCGCTGCTGGCCAAGAGGCTCGGCGTCGAGACGCTCATGCTCGACGACCAGTGGCAGGGCGGCACCGGCGGCGAGAGCGGCGACTGGCGCTTCGACCCGGCGCGGTTCCCGGACAGGGACCGCAACGGCGTCCCCGACTTCGTCACCTGGCTGCACGGGCAGGGGATGACGCTAGGGCTCTGGATGTCGCTGGTGGAGTTCAACAAGGACTCCGCGACCTACAAGCAGCACCCCGACTGGGTCTGCGCCCCGACGGGCGTCGTGACCTCGCAGATCCAGGACGACGCCGGCCTCGGGGTGTGGGACGCGACCAACCCGCAGCTGCAGACCTACCTGCTCGGCACCGTCGACCGGTTGGTCAAGGCCTACGACGTGCGGGAGCTCAAGCTCGACTTCCAGTCGTGGGTCGACTGCGGCACGCACGACTACCTCGACTACGAGGACGCCTTCATCGGGATGGTGAAGGAGATCGAGCGACGCCACCCGCACCTGACCGTCGAGCTCGACGAGACCAACGACCAGCGCGCCTGGCCGTTCGAGTCCGCGGTCCTCGGTCCGTCGTGGTTCGACAACGGCCACCTGCACGGATCGACGAAGACGGCGAAGGAGCTGCACGACCTCTGGGTCGCCGCCCCGTGGCTCCCGACGACCTCGATCGGCTTCGGCTTCCTCGACGGCACGCTCGACGCGACGCACCCCGCCTCCTACCTCGCCCCGCTCGGCGTGCTCAGCCACCTCACCTTCTGGACCGACCAGGCGAAGATCCCGGTGGCGCAGCGACCCGAAGTCGCCTGGTGGATGCACTGGTGCCGGGCCCATCGCGCAGACCTCGCCGGAGCGGCGTACGAGCTGACCGCCAAGGACCCGATCGACGGTGCCAGCCCGATGGTGCTCGAGCCGTGGAACGGCGACCACGGTCTCGTCTTCGCGTTCTTCCAGCGGTCCGGCTCGGTCACCGTCCACCTGCACGGCGTGAAGGCGTCGACCCGCTACCGGCTCACCGACGTCCGCACCGGCCGTGTCCTGCGCACCGCCACCGGGGCTCAGCTCGCCCGCCTCCCCCTCAGCGGCAAGGCGTCGACCGCGCAGGTCCTGACGGTCACTCCGCTGTGAGGCGCAGCCTCGCGCTCGTCACGGCCCTCGTCCTGCTGCCGCTCGCTCCGGGCGCTCACGCCGACAGCGCTCTCGTGACCGACCCCACGGCCTACGTCGACCCGACGATCGGCACGGGGGGCGACGGGTTCACCGTGCCCGGCGCGACGATCCCGTTCGGCATGACGATGGTGTCGCCCGACACCGTGAACCCCCTGGCCTACAGCGGCTACAAGTACGAGGACGCGGCGATCCGTGGGTTCTCGCTCGTGCACGTCAACGGTGCCGGCGTCCCCATGGGCGGCGAGCTGCCGTTCCTCCCCGTCACCACGCCGGTGCGCGACCCCTCGCAACCGCTGTCGTTCGCCGTGCCGTTCACGCACGCGACGGAGAAGGCGACCGCCGGGGCCTACGGCATCACCCTCGGCAACGGCGTCCGGGTCGAGCTGGCGGCGACGCCGCACGGCGCGACGCAGCAGTACACGTCGTCCGTCCCCTTCACCCTCGTCGCCGACCTCGGCCGCAACAACGAGGGTCCCAACGCCTCGGTCGTGCAGGTCGGCACAGACCGGCTCGAGGGCTCTGTCCACGTCCCGTGGCGCGGCGGCGACTTCACGGTCTTCATCAGCGCGCGCTTCTCGCAACCCTTCGCCGCCCGGACCTTCGTCGGCCGGACGACCTCAGACTCCCTGTCCGCCAGGGGATCCGGCGCCGGGGCGCTGCTGTCGTTCGCTGCGGGCACCGTCGAGATGCGGGCGGCGATCTCGTACGTCGACCTCGCCGGCGCGCGCAGGAACCTGGCCGCGGAAGGCACGTCCGTCGCCACGGCGCAGGCCCGCGCCAGGGCCAGCTGGCGAAGTGCCCTCAGCCGTGTGAGGGTCGGTGGCGGCACCGAGGCCCAGCGCCGGGTCCTCTACACGTCGCTCTACCGCGCGCTCGTCAACCCCGACGTCGACAGCGACGTCGACGGTCGCTACCGCGGAGCCGACAACCGGGTGCACCGCAGCAGCCGACCGCACTACGAGAACCTCAGCCTCTGGGACACCATCCGCGGCGAGAACGCCCTGCTCGCCGTGCTCTTCCCGGAGCGGTACCGCGACGTCGTGGCGTCGCTCAGCGCCTTCGGCCGCGAAGCCGGCCAGCTGCCGCGCTGGTCGCTGCACAGCACCCACCCGGACTACATGAACGGCGACCCGGCCATCCCGACGCTGGCCGAGGCGGTCTGCCGCGGTCTCGCCGACGACCCGGAAGCCCTGTACCAGCAGGCGAAGCAGCTCACCGCGAAGCGGCCGAAGGACGTCCGCACGAAGGGCTGGGCCGGCGGTTCCGCTGCCGACACCCTCGAGTACGCCGACGCCGACTTCGCGCTCGCCCTTCTGGCCCGGCACCTGGGGCACACCCGCGACGCCCAGGTGCTGCTCCAGCGGTCGCTGTCCTGGCGGCACCTGCTGCACGACGGCTTCCTGCAGCCCCGCAAGGCCGACGGCAGCTGGCCGCCCTCCTACGACCCGTCCACCGGCGACGGCTACCGCGAGGGCACCGGCTGGCAGTACCTCTGGCTCGCCCCGCACGACCAGGCCGGGCTGCGGAAGGCGTACGGGCCGGACGGCTTCGAGGGTCGGCTCGACCACCTCTTCGGCGTCCCGCTGTCGACCGCAGCGGCCACGCCCGTCGTACCCGCAGTGCAGTCCGCCGAGACGGCCTTCGGCACGAGCTACCGGGGTGACGGCTACGTCCCCGGCAACGAGCACGACCTCGAGGCGCCCTACTCCTACGACTGGAGCCCGCGCCCGTCGACCGGCCAGGCCGTCCTCGCCAGTGTCCGATCGCTCTTCCTCGACAACCCCGAGGGGATGCCCGGCAACGACGACCTGGGCTCGCTGTCGGCCTGGTGGGTCTGGGCCGCGCTGGGCTTCTACCCCTCGGTCCCGGGTGCCCCGATGTACGTCACGGGCACACCGCTCTTCGACCGGGTGCAGCTGACCCTCGGCTCCGGCAGGCCCTTCACCATCACCTCCACGGGCGTCGGCCCCTACGTCGCTGCCCTCGCGCTGGACGGCAGGCCGAGTAACCGCACGTGGTTCACCTCGTTGAACCCAGGGGGCACCGCCGCCTTCACCCTGTCCACCTCGGCCACGACCTGGGGCGCGCACGGCCAACCGCCCTCCGCCTCGGCGAACGGCCTGACTCCCTTCGGATGCTGAAGACCATGCGTCGCCTCCCCCTGCTGCTCGTCGTGCTCCTCACCGGCGCGCTGCTGCCGCTCGTCCCGACCGCGGGCGCCACCACCGTCGCCACCCGCACGATCGTCGGTGACCTGACGATGAGCGACGGCGTGCAGCTCCGCTACACGGTGGTCACGCCGACCAAGCCGGGGCACCGCCCGACGCTCTTCGAGTACTCCGGCTACGACCCGGGCACCAAGCCTGACGCCAACTACGTCCAGCAGTACGTCGAGAGCGACCCGCGCAACGGAGGCGGCTACAACTACATCGGCGTCAACCTGCGCGGCACCGGCTGCTCCACCGGCACCTTCGACTTCTTCCAGCCGAAGGAGCGCACCGACGCGGCCGCCGTCATCGCCTGGATCCGCAAGCAGTCGTGGAGCGACGGCAAGGTCGGGATGATCGGCAAGAGCTATCCCGGCATCACGCAGCTGTTCGTCGCGGAGCAGCAGATCCCGGGACTGCTGGCCATCGCGCCGGGCCACTTCTTCGACGACGCCTACCGTGACATCTCCCGTCCCGGCGGGATCGAGAACTACGGCTTCGCCTCCCTGTGGAGCTTCATCTCGCAGCCGTCGTACGGCTTCGAGGACTCGCCCACGAAGGTCGCCCAGGGCGACACCGCCTGCGGGCAGGGGACGACGCACCCGTTCACCAACCTGCCCACCAACCCGTTCGTGCAGCTGCAGCAGCACCCGTACGACGACGCCCTGTTCAGGGAGCGCTCGCCGCTCGCGCACCTCGACCGCATCACGATCCCCGTCCTCGCGACGCTGTCGTGGCAGGACGAGCAGCTCGGCTCGCGAGGCACGGACCTGATCTCGCGGCTCGACGACATGGGGCGCACCAACTGGTGGATGACCGTCACCAACGGCGACCACGGGATGATGCGCACCAAGACCGAGTACGCCGACCTGCACCGCTTCTACGACCACTTCCTCAAGGGCGTCGACAACGGCTGGGAGCAGCGGCCGCGGGTCAACGTCTGGTGGGACGCGACCGTCAAGGACCGCGCGCCGACGTGGACCACCGGCCTCGACCACTGGGCCGAGGACATCCGCATCAAGCACCACCAGCTGACCCCGACGGCCCTCAACCTGCACGGCGACGGCTCGATGACGTCAGCCAGGCCGGCCGCCGGCGAGGCGTCCCGCACCTACGCCTACGCGCCGGGCGTCGGCTCCGAGGGCATCGGCAACCCCGCCTACGGCGGCGTGAGCGGACCGCCGAGCGTCTACCTGTGGTCGCAGAAGCCGCCGCCGGGGACCACGCTGTCGTGGACCACGCCGAAGCTCAGCCACGACACGACGCTGCTGGGGTCCGCCTCGCTCGACCTGTGGCTCTCGAGCACCGCGCCCGACACCGACCTGCAGGTGACGCTGTCGGAGGTCCGGCCCGACGGCAAGGAGATGTACCTGCAGAAGGGCTGGCTCCGCGTCTCGCAGCGCAAGCTCGACCCGAGGCAGAGCTCGGCGCTGCGTCCGTTCCAGACGCACGCCGAGAACGACGTCCAGATGCTGACGCCCGGCGCACCTGTCGCCGCCCGCGTCGAGGTGTTCCCCTTCGGAGCCCTGCTGCGCAAGGGGTCCCAGCTCCGCGTCACCGTCGAGGCGCCGACCGTCCTGCCCGAGCTCTGGGCCTTCACGCCCTACCCGGTCGGTGCCGTCAACACCGTCCTCAGCGACGCCGCGCACCCGTCGCGGCTGGTGCTGCCGGTCGTCCCGAACGCCGCCAACCGGCACACCGCCTACCCGGCCTGCGACACCCTCATCCGCGAGCCCTGCCGCTAGCGCCCCAGCAGGTGCCGCGCCTTGCGGTAGGCCCGGAAGCCACGGGTGCGGAGCCGGGGCCGGGTCTCGCCGAGCCGGCCCTCACCGCGCAGGAACGCTTGCACCTCGGCGACCGGCGTGGTGCGCGTGACGGTGAGCCGCGAGACGGACAGCGGGTGCTCCTGGTCGTGCGACAGCGCGTTGCGGACGGCGGCACCGCTCTCGTACCCCGCCTCGGACACGGCCACCATGACGCTGCGGTCGTGCGACCCGTGGGGGTAGGCGATGCCACGGACCGCGCGGCCGATCCGGTCCTCGAGGGCCGCGCGCGAGTCGCGCACCTGCGCCCGCAAGGCCGTCCGGGAAAGCACGTCGAGGTGGACGTGCTGCACCGAGTGCGAGCCGACCTCGATGCCAGGGACCGCCGCCAGGTCGCGCAGGCCGGCGTCGTCGAGGAAGCCTGCTGTGCCGAGGAAGTCGACCGTCACGTAGACCGTGGACGGGATGCCCGACTCAGCCAGCTCGACGGAGGCAGGCAGCTGCGACGCGTCGCCGTCGTCGAAGCTCACGGAGACGAGCCCCTCGACGGAACCGCCCTTGCTCAACCGCTCCGAGAGAGCCGCGACGGTGACCGGCGTGCGGCCGGAGGCGGCCACCAGGCGGACGTACTCGGTGAACTGCCCAGGGGTCACGGACCAGTCGTCGCCCTCGTCGTGGACGCCGTGGAAGAGCAGGACGGGGACGGCTGTCATGGGCGGGTCACCGGCGGTGCCGACCCGCCCAGCTGCGCACCAGGGCGGCCGGGCCCGCCAGCATCCCGAGGAGCTCCACGAGCACCAGGGTCCGCGGGTAGTCCGGCGACCGGTGCGCGTTCCGGACGGAGTCGCGGGAGAAGGCGTGCCGCACCGCGGCCGGCAGGCGCACGAGGACCCCGGCGAAGTCGCGCGGCGACGTCAACGCGCATCTGACCATCGTGGCGGACAGGCCCACGCCGTACCAGAAGAGCTGGCGCGTCCACTCCTGACGGGAGGCGCGGTGCCGGTGCCACACGACCGCGCTCGGCTCGTAGGCGAGGTGCCGGCCGGAGAGGACGACGGACAGCTGGACGGCGAGGTCCTCACCGCCGTGGGCGGGCGTCCCCGCACCCAGCACCTCGTCGTAGCCGCCGAGGGCCCGCAGCGCAGCGGTCCAGAAGCCGACGCTGGCGCCCGACCCGAAGGCACCCGGCTGGTAGGGGTAGAGCGCGGAGGGCGGCGAGGGGTGAGGGTGCTGGTGCAGCCGCCGCTCCAGGCCCTTGCCGAAGCCGCCCCACTCCTCGAGCAGCCGCTGGCCCTCCGTGCGGGTGTCGAGCGGCAGGATGAGGCCGGTGGCGCACGCCGTCTCGGGCGTCGTGTGCAGCGCAGCGACGAGCCAGCCCGCCCAGTCGGGAGACGGCACGACGTCGTCGTCGAGGTAGAGGATCACCGGTGTCGTGGTCGCCGCGAGGCCGGCGTTGCGCGCCGCGGACACGCCGCGGACGGGCTGCTCGACGACCCGCACCCGGCGGTCGTGCAGCAGCCCGCCGTGGTCCCAGCTCCCCGGTCGGTTGTCGACGACGACGACCTCGAGCGGCGCGTAGGTCTGCGTCAGCAGCGATCGGAGCAGCACGTTGAGCGGCCCGGCGCGCTCGCCGGTCGTCGCGATGACGACGGTCACGGCGGGGCGGCGGTCACCGAGCAGGTCCTGCCAGCCCGGAACGTCGGGGTCGGGCACGAACGCGCGCTCCGCCCACGCACGCGGGTCGCTCTCGTCAGCGGGGACGAAGCCCAGCGGGCGCCCGCCGCTCGTCACGAGGATCGGTGCGGTGGCCAGCGGCACCGGGGCGTCGTCGAGCAGGTCGAGGACGGGGAGCTCGGGGTCGAGCGGCAGCTCTGGCACGCGCAGCACCGCCCAACCCCCCTTTCCTGAGAAACACCTGAAAACCCAGCCTATGTCGGCACAGCGGGTCAGCGTTGGTACTTCGACAGCCATGTGTCGACGTCGCCAGGGGTCCGTAGCCGGACGACCTCGGCTCCGACGTCCGCCAGGAGCCCGGCCATCCGCTCCCGGTGGGCCCGGTGCTGCCAGAGCGCGGTCTGCAGGGGCGACGACGGCAGCACGACGGCCCAGAGCCGCTCGCGGTTGCCGTTGACCAGGGCCGGGCGCGGCGGGAGACCGCGCCGCAGCGTGCGCCGGACCAGCCTCGGCAGGACGACCCGGCGCGGGAGGTCCAGCCAGACGACGGTGTCCGCACGGGCGAGCAGCGGCCCCTGAACCTCCGGGTACCAGAGGTTGTCGGTGACCCAGGCGTCGCCGGCCGCCATCTCGGTCACGCGCCGCGCGACGTCCGGAAGCTCGGTCCAGCCGGGGCCCTCGACGAAGCCGTCGAGCTCGACGAAGGGGAGCGACAGGGCCTGCGCGAGCGCGCGGGCGAGCGTGGACTTGCCGGAGCCTGTGATCCCGGCGACCACGACCCGCTTCACCCGCGGAAGCCGATCACGCGCTTCACCGCCGTGCGCGCCGCCCGGTCCGCAGCCGTCAGGGGCAGCCGCTCGATCCGCACCTCGGCGTAGTCGTGGGCGACCGCGCCCAGCCCCTCCTTGTAGAAGGACAGCGAGGCCGACTGGCCGCTCTCCCCGAGGTGCATCACCGAGCAGCCGCGCGCGCAGGCCTCCTGGATCCCGAGCCAGTCGAGGTGCTGCATGACGCCAGAGGGTGCCACCGCCGTGTCGGACACGGCCCGCGTCGCGTGCGCGGCCCGGCCGAAGGCAACGACGTTGGCGGCCACCGGCCGACCGTCGACGCGGGCGACCCAGACCCGGAAGTCGTCCCCGAGGTGTCGGGCGAGCGCCCGCATGCGGCGCGGAGGGTCGCGCAGGACCGCGCGACGGCGGGCCAGCCAGAGCGGCTCGCCCTGCCGGGTGGCCCACCGGTCCACGCTCGTGTGCCACAGCTGCTCGTAGGCGTCGAGGTCACCCAGGTCGACCTCGTACGGCTGGCGGACCGCCCTCCGGGTCGACTTCCGCATCGCGGCGAGCAGCGCGTCGGCCCCCGGGGCGAGGTCGAGGACGTGGGCCCGGCGCGCGATCCCCGGCCCCCAGGCAGCGCCGTCCTGCGGGAGCGGCCGGACCCGCGTGGTGACGGCCCGCGTCCCGCGCAGGTCCGCCAGCACCGCGCGCACCACGTCCGGGTCGTGCGCCCCGTCGCCCACCAGGCCGCCGAAGCCCCAGCCGGGAGGCATCGACGCCTGCCAGCCCCTGCGACGCACCAGCGGGAGGACGACGTGCCGACCGTCGTCGAGCAGGTAGGCGCGGCTGGCGTCCTTCCAGCCCTCGGTCCCGACCGCGTCGGTCCAGGCCGGCGTGCCGTCGGCGCAGGCGCAGGCGTCGGCGGCGACAGCGGACGCCCACAGGTCGCGCGGGGCGGGGGTCAGGACCTGCACGCGCCGACCCTATGGCGGTCCACCGCTCGCCCGACTAGCATCACAGCCGAAACGAGAACACGTTCTAGTTCAGGGGCGGTCATGCACCTCGCGTACACCGATGCTCAAGAGGAGATGCGGCGCACGCTGCGCTCCTACTACGCCGAGCTCATCACTCCCGAGATCCGCGCGCTGCTGGACGACCCGGAGCAGCACGAGCCGACCAAGCGGCAGATCGTGAAGCAGATGGGCCGGGACGGCTGGCTCGGCATCGGCTGGCCCAGCCAGTACGGCGGCAAGGACCGCGGTCCGATCGACCAGTGGATCTTCTACGACGAGTCCATGCGCAACGGCGTACCGCTCCCGATCCTGACCATCAACACGGTCGGGCCGCAGATCCAGCAGCACGGCTCCGAGGAGCAGAAGGACTTCTTCCTGCCCGCGATCCTGAAGGGCGAGATCGACTTCTGCATCGGCTACTCCGAGCCCGACGCCGGCACCGACCTCGCGTCGCTGAAGACCCGCGGCGTCGTCGAGGGCGACGAGCTCGTCATCAACGGGACCAAGCTGTGGACCTCCTACGGCACGACCGCCGACTGGTGCTGGCTCGCCGTCCGCACCGACCCTGACGTGAAGAAGCACCGCGGCCTGTCGATCGTGCTCGTGCCGATGGACACCCCCGGCATCACGCCGCGGCCGCTGCAGCTGCTCGGCGAGGCCCACCCGATCGCCGAGGTGCACTACGAGGACGTCCGCGTCCCGCTGAAGAACGTCGTCGGAGGGCTCAACAACGGCTGGGCGCTCATCACCGGCCAGCTCAACCACGAGCGCGTCACGCTGTGCGCCCCTGGCATGTTCGACTCCCACCTCGCGGACGTCCGCCGCTGGGCGCAGAACACCAAGCTCCCCGACGGTCGGCGGGTCATCGACCAGGAGTGGGTGCAGCTCAACCTCGCCCAGGTCCACGCCAACCTCGAGTTCCTGCGCCTGCAGAACTGGAAGATCGCCACGGACGCCGAGCGCGGCGTGCTGAAGATCGAGGACGCGTCGACCACCAAGGTCTTCGGCACCGAGCGCAACCTCGACAACGTGCGGCTGCTGATGGAGGTCATCGGCCAGACCGCCTACGTCAAGAAGGGGTCGCCCGAGGCGATCCTCGCGTCGCGGCTCGAGGCCGCCTACCGCTCCATCGTGATCCTCACGTTCGGTGGCGGCGTCAACGAGGTCCAGCGCGACCTCATCACCGTGTTCGGCCTGGGCATGCCCATGGTCAAGCGATAGGACCCGGCCATGGACTTCACCCTCACCGAGGACCAGACCACGATCAGCTCGCTCGCGGGTGAGCTGCTCAAGGACCACTGCACCCACGAGGTGCTGCGGGCCAACGAGGACTCCGACGAGGCCGGCTTCGACCGGGTCCTCTGGGCCAAGCTGTCGGAGGCGGGCCTGCTCGGCGTCGCCCTGCCCGAGTCGGCCGGCGGCCTCGGCCTGTCGGTCGTCGAGGTCGCGCTGCTGCTGGAGGAGACGGGTCGCTACGCGGCGGCTGTTCCCCTTGTGGCGCAGGCGATCTCGGGTACGGCGCTGGCGCGCGCCAACGGCCCGCTGGACGGCATCGCAGACGGCAGCCGCATCGTCAGCCCAGCCCTGGTCGAGACCCTCGGCGACGAGCGCACCCCGTCGGCGACCTTCGCCGACGGCAAGCTGACGGGCGTCAAGACGTGCGTCCCGTCCGGCCTCTACGCCGACGCGTTCCTCGTCAGCGCCTCGACGCCCGACGGCCCCCGGGTGTTCCTCGTCGAGGCGTCCGAGGCGACCGTCGAGAAGCAGGAGACCATCAGCTACCGCCCCGAGGCGCTGGTGACCTTCGACGGCGCGGCCGCGACCCCGGTCGGTGACGCGGGCACGCTGGGCGACCTGCTCGCGATCGCGCAGCTCGCCGTCGCCGCCCACCAGGTCGGCGTCGCCGCCGAGGCGACCCGCCTGACGGCGGACTACACCAAGACCCGCGAGCAGTTCGGCCACCCGATCGCGCACTTCCAGGCCGTCGGGCAGCGCGCCGCGGACTGCTTCATCGACACGCTCACGATCCGGCTCACCGTCCTGCAGGCCGCCTGGCTGCTGTCGAAGGGCCTGCCCGCCGACAAGGAGGTCGCCGTCGCGAAGTACTTCGCCTCCGACGCCGGCCAGCGCGTCGTCCGGGCGGCGGCCCACCTGCACGGCGGCATGGGCGTCTCACGGGAGTACCCCTTGCACCGCTACTACATCGCAGCGAAGCAGAACGAGCTGACGCTCGGCAGCGGCACCCGCCAGCTCGCCCGGCTCGGCAAGCTGCTCGCGGAGGAGCCCGTATGAGCACGCCCACCGGACGCCCCGCTCCGCCTGCGACGCCCCGCAGGCGATCGGTGGCGACCCCCACCGAGGTCGCGGCGCTGCAGATGCAGGGCCAGGACATCCCGTGGCTGCTCACCCACTGGGCAGGCGTCCAGCCCGACAAGCCGCTGCTGGTCTGGGAGCCGCGCGACGGCGAGGGCCGCACCTGGACCTACGCGCAGTTCCTCGGGGACGTGAAGCGGCTCGCCGCGGGCCTCGCCTCGCGCGGCATCGTCAAGGGCGACAAGGTCCTCATCCACTCGGACAACTGCCCCGAGATGGTCCTCGCCTGGTACGCCTGCGCCTGGGTCGGTGCCGTCGGCGTCACGACCAACACCCGCTCGGTCGCGGCCGAGGTCGAGTACTTCATCCAGAAGGCGCAGTGCGTCGCCGCCATCGTGCAGAGCGACTACTCCGACATGGTCCACGCCGCCGGCGGCTCGATGCGCTTCATCGTCACCACGGAGCACCTCGAGAACCTCTACGGCTCGGCCGACGACGCCCCCGTCCGCGAGCCGGAGCCGCTGCTGCCCGCCGGGATCCTGTTCACGAGCGGTACGACCAGCAAGCCCAAGGCGGTCGTGCACACGCACGCCAACGCCATCTGGGCCGGTCGCATCGGGCCGCGCAACATCGACCTGAACCGCGAGGACACCTACCTCATCTACCTGCCGTTCTTCCACGTGAACGCGCAGTCCTGGACCCTCTGGTCGGTCCTCGGCGTCGGGGCCACCGCCGTCCTCACCCCGAAGTGGTCGACGTCGAACTTCTGGCCCGTCGTGCTGAAGCACCAGGTCTCGCACATCAGCCTGATGCCGTTCGTCTTCAACGCCTTCCAGCTGCCCGAGACCCCGAAGGAGCACCCGATCCGCGCGGGCGTCTTCGGCATGATCATGCCGGAGGTCGACGCCTGGCTCGGCCTCAAGGTCTACGCCGGCTACGGCATGACCGAGACCGTCACGCACGCCATCACCGGTCGCCCGCAGGAGGGCTGGCCGCGGATGTCGATGGGGCACCCGACCCCCGGCTACGAGGCGCTCGTCGTGTCCAAGGAGACCGGGCAGCCGGTCGCCCTCGGCGAGACCGGTGAGCTCTGGATGCGCGGCACCCGCGGCATCCAGCTGTTCCTCGAGTACTTCGACAACCCCGAGGCCAACGAGAGCTCCTTCACCGAGGACGGCTGGTTCAAGACCGGCGACATGGTCAAGGTGATCGAGGGCGGCAACGTGGTCTACACCGACCGCGACAAGGACCTGCTCAAGGTCGGCGGTGAGAACGTCAGCGCCCGCGAGGTCGAGGACACCGCCCGCACCGTGCCCGGCATCGCCGAGATCGCTGTCGTCGGCAAGAGCCACGAGTTCCTGTCGATGGTGCCCGTCGCCTTCGTCATCAAGGGCCCAGGCGCGGAGCCGGACGACCAGCTGTTCGAGAAGGCCATCATCGAGGCCTGCGCCGCCGCGCTGGCCGACTTCAAGGTGCCTCGCGCCGTCTACGTCGTCGACGAGTTCCCGCGCGCCACGCTCGAGAAGGTCGCCAAGAACGTCCTGCGCGAGATGGCCGACGCCAAGCCCGCCCTCGACTGAGACTCCGCTCGCGTCGCAACCTCATGGACGCTCCTATAGGTGCGTCCATGCGGTTTCCCGCGGAGTCAGCGGAGCGAGTCGAAGATGGCGCGCATGTCGGGCGACACCCTCATGAGCTCGACCCACGACCCGAGCGGACCGCCTGGGACATAGGCGAACTCCATCCCCACACCGGGGAAGGAGCCCTGCTGCACGACCTCCGGCGCCGCGGCCACCGCGGCTTCGAAGTCGTCAGGCTCCCAGGCCACGTGGTGCAGCCCCGGGCCGTGCTCCCGCAGGTGCTCGGTGTAGAGGCTGTCACCCGACACGGGCGCGATCAGCTCGAGCTGCAGGTCGCCGCTGTAGCCGATCGCGACCTGCACCACGAAGTCCGCGGGTGCGCCCCGGTAGGTGCAGTCGTCGGGCCCGAAGCGGACGTCAGGGATGTGCATCCACCGCACGTCGTGCTGCCCCATCGCGGCCTCGATGTCGTCGACCACCCAGCAGACCTGGGTGATCGGCCCCATCACGCGAGCGTCCGGAACGGCTGGGCTTCCTCGAGCTCGTAGGCGATCTCGAGCAGCGTGCGCTCGTCCTCGTGGGCCGCGGAGAAGTGCAGGCCCAGCGGTCGGCCGTCCGACGTCTGGCCCAGCGGCAGGCTGATGGCCGGGCTCCCCGTGGCGTTGTTCAACGGCGTGAACCCGGTGTAGTCGCGAAGCCGCTCGAAGAGCACGTCGAACGGCACGGACGGCGACAGGTAGCCGAGCTCGGGCGTGGTGTGCGACAGCGTCGGTGAGAGGATCAGGTCCCGCTCGCGGAAGGCCTCGGCGTACACGTGCTTGGACGCGCGCAGCCGCCGCACGGCGCCGACGAACTCCTTGCGGCGCGGGGTGAAGTACGCCTCGAGCCCGTGGACGAGCCCGTCGGCCCGGTCCGGGTCCCAGCCCGGGAAGACCCGCGGGCCGGACTTCATGACGAACCAGCCGTTGAAGCCCCAGTAGAGCCGGAAGTCCTGCGCGAACTGCTCGTCGAAGGGGAGAGGCATCTCCTCGACCAGGTGCCCGAGCCCGGTGAGCAGGTCGGCAGTCCGGTCGAGAGCCACCTGCGTCTCCGCGTCGCTCTCGCCCCGCACGCTGTTGCGCACCAGACCGATCCGGAGCCGGCGAGCGGCAGGCCCCTCGACCAGACCGATCGGCCGCAGCTTCCCGCGCCGCTCCGTGTGGGCCAGGAAGTGCGCCGTGTCGCGCACGCTGCGGGACACGCAGCCCTGGCTCACCAGCTGCACCGGCATGACCCGGTCGAGCGGATCGGGTGCCCAGCGGCCCCGCGTCGGCTTCAGACCGACCAGCCCGTTCACGGCCGCAGGGATGCGGATCGAGCCGCCGCCGTCGTTCGCGTGCGCGATCGGCACCACGCCGGCCGCGACCAGCGCACCCGCGCCGCCGGACGAGGCACCCGCGGAGTAGGCCGGGTTCCACGGGTTGCGCACGGGCTCACCGGTCCGGAACTCCGTCGACGCGTTGAGCCCGATCTCGGGCAGCCGCGACTTGCCGAGCGGGACGACGCCCGTCGAGAGGACCGTGCGCGCCGAGACGCTCGTGCGCTTCGCCGGCTTCGCCACGAAGGCCTCCGAGCCCATGTTGGTGGGCCAGCCCTCGACGTCGACGTTGTCCTTGATGAAGGTCGGCACGCCGCTGAACGGCCCCGGCACCGGCTCGGCCGCCAGGGCCCGCTCGGCGTCCAGGAGCTGCACGGCGTTGAGCCCGTCCACCTTGGCCAGCCGGGCCAGCGCAGCCTCGACCGCCTCGCGCCGGCTCACCTGCCGATCACGGATCCGGGCCGCGAGCGCCAGCCCGTCGAGGTCGCCGAGCACGTCGTCACCGAAGGCGTGGAGTGGCTCCATGATCCTCAGTCTGCCTCTCACCCGGGGCGATCCGGCTGAGCACCGACTGAGGGCGGCGCGCCACGCCTCCCGTCGGGGCAGCAGAGTGGGGGCATGCGCCGCGCCCTCGCCGTCCTGCTGCTCGTGACGGCGTGCAGCAGCGGGAGCGGCTCCACCTCCCCGCCCAGCCCCTCATCGAGCCCGTCCCCCGCGCCATCCGCGACCGTCTCCCCGACGAGACCACCTGCTGGGCAAGCGATCACGAAGGTCCTGACCGTCGTCGAGGAGAACCACGGGACCCAGGCGGCTCGCGCGGGGATGCCCTACCTCGCCGCTCTGGCGGACCAGTACGGCGTGGCGACCGACTACCGGTCGCTGACTCACCCGTCCCTGCCGAACTACCTCGCCATGACCGCCGGTTCGACGCTCGGCATCGACGACGACGGCGGACCGTCCTCCCACCCGGTCAGCGGCCCGTCGGTCTTCGACCTGGCCCTGGCCCACGGGCACACCGCGAAGGTCTATGCCGAGTCGATGCCGTCGAGCTGCGCCCGCTCCAACGACGGCCGCTACGCCGCGCGCCACAACACGTGGACCTACTTCCCCGGCAGCGCGGACTGCGCGCGGCTCGACGTCAACGCGGATGAGCTCGACGCCGACGTGGCCGCAGGCGCCCTGCCCGACGTCGGGATGCTGATCCCCGACCTGTGCCACGACGCGCACGACTGCTCGCTCGGCGAGGCGGACGGCTACCTGCGCGACGTCATGACCACGGTCACCTCCGGACCGGACTGGAACGCAGGTCACCTCGCGGTGGTCATCACCTTCGACGAGGTCGAGGAGAACGACCGGGGCTCGCTGCTGACGGTCGTCGTCGCGCCCTCGTTGGACCACGCGCAGGTCGGCGTACCCCTCTCGCACCTCGCCTGGTGCCGCTGGATGACCGACCTCGTCACGGCGCCTGCGCTGCGCGATGCGGCCCGGGCCCCGTCGCTCGGGAGTGCCTTCCGCCTGTAAGAGACAAACCGGGGCAGAACGTGTTTCACTTCTGGCGCCGCGCTGTCACCCAGGAGACCCAGATGCGCCGTCCCGCGCTCCTCGCCGCACCGCTCCTGCTCGCCGGGCTCGTGCTGGCGCACCCCGCGAGCGCGGCGCCGCCGAAGGTCACCGGCGTCTTCGAGCAGCAGCTCACCTTCGACGACGCGTACGCCGAGGGCGAGCCGAGCATCGCGGTGAACCCGCGCAACCCCAAGAACATCATCGTCACGTTCCTGGCGAACGTCGGGTACGGCTTCTACGGCGTCGAGCACGGGCACGTGCCGACCAGCGCGCGGGACCGCGAGCAGGCGATGCAGGGGTGCGACGAGCTGATCACGTTCGACGCCGGCAAGCACTGGAAGCGCCAGCAGCTGCCCGTCGCCTCCTTCCAGGACGACCCGACGCGTCCCAACTGCTCCGACACCCTCGTGCTGTTCGACGACAAGGGCGTCGCCTACGTCGTCGGCTCCAACTTCCAGTTCCCCTCCTTCGCCGCGGGGCAGGGCGACTTCCGGCTGATCCGCTCGACGGACGGCGGCCGCAGCTGGTCGAAGCCGTCCGTGATCTCACCCGCGATCCTCAGTCCCGGCAGCGACCCCGGGGCCTGGCAGGGCGCCCGCTTCTACGACGACCGCGAGTTCATGGCGCTCGACCGCGACACCGGTCTGCTCTACGTCAACGGCACGCAGGGCCGCATCGCCACCGACGGCCAGGGCAACGTCGAGTACCTCGCCACCTCCCGCGACGGCGGACGGACCTGGGGCAACGCCATCGCCGTCGGCACGGCCTCAGCGGTCCAGCTCGCGGCGGCGCACGGCGTCGTGATGTTCGCGTCGCCCCCACCGGCGACCGGCGGCAGCGGTGAGTGCACCGACTGCACCGACGTCGTCGTCAGCACCGACGGCGGGAAGAGCGTCGTGCGGCACCCCACCCTCATCCCCAGCGCAGGCGGGCTGCTCGGCGGCCCGTCGACGGTCGCCGACCCCCGGCACAAGGGGCACTTCGCCGTCGTGTCGAGCGACAGCACCGGCGCCCTCGTCGTCTACGTCACCACCGACTCCGGCAAGCGCTTCACGCAGACCGGCCGCATCGCCGTACCCGGCCGGTCCCCCGCCAAGGTCTGGCTCGACTGGAGCCGTGACGGGGTCCTGGGCGTCGGGTGGCGCGGCACCACCGACGACGGGCACTACGGGTTCTGGGGCGCCGTCTCCTTCGACGAGGGCCGGCACTTCACGGTCCGCCGCATCAGCAAGGTCGACTCGCCCAAGAACACCGGCGTCTGGGTCGCCGGCGACGACACCTCGGCGATCTGGCTGACCCACGACCGCTTCTACGCGACGTGGGGCGACTGGCGCACCGGCAGCCTGCAGACCTTCTGGGGCGGCTTCGCGTTCCAGTAGCGTCGGACAGGTGAACGGCACCTGGGTGGGCGAGGCCGACGACCCGCGGACGGCCTTCGCCGACCCGGAGGGCGAGTGGGCGACCCTCGTCGGCTACCTGCGGCACTACCGGCTCACGATCGAGATGAAGTGCGAGGGCCTCACGCCGGCGCAGCTCGCCACCCGCTCCGTGCCGCCGTCGACGATGTCGCTGCTCGGCATGGTCCGGCACCTCGCCCGGGTCGAGCACAACTGGTTCACCCGCGTCCTCGGCGGCGAGGGGCACCTCGACCGCATCTACTGGTCGCCTGAGGACGACGACCTCGACTTCAACGCCGTCGAGGCGACGCAGGAGTGCGTCGACGACGCCTGGGGCTCCTGGCGCCGCGAGGTCGCCGTCGCCGACGCCTACCTCGACACCGAGCACGACCTGGCCGAGCACGTGCCGCTGCCCCGCGGCGGCACCGCGGCTGTCCGCGACGTGCTCGTGCACATGGTCGAGGAGTACGCCCGGCACGCGGGCCACGTCGACCTGCTCAGGGAGTGCATCGACGGGAGGACCGGGCAGTGATCAAGGCCGTGCTGTTCGACTTCGGTGGCGTCTTCACCGACTCGCCGTTCGAGGCCTTCGGCAAGTTCGCCGACTCGATCGGTGCCACCCGCGACCAGATCGACGCCATCGTCTTCGGCGGTTACGGGGTCGACGGTGACCACCCGTGGCACCAGGTCGAGCGCGGCGAGATCACGCTCGAGGCGGCGCGTGACGGCATCCTCGCGCTCGGCCAGGAGCAGGGCCTCGTGGTCGACATCTGGCAGGTCTTCATGGCGATGAGCGAGAACCAGGGCGGCCTGCGGCACGACCTGGTCGAGCACGTCCGGGTCATCCGCGAGGCGGGTCTCAAGACCGGCATCGTCACCAACAACATCGTCGAGTTCCGCGAGCACTGGCGCGCGATGCTCCCCGTCGACGAGCTCTTCGACGTCATCGTCGACAGCAGCGAGGTCGGAGAGCGCAAGCCCAACCCGGCCATCTTCCGCCGGGCTCTCGGCCTGCTCGGCCTGGAGCCGCAGGAGGTGCTCTTCCTCGACGACTACCCGGGCAACGTCGCCGCAGCCCAGGCCCTCGGCATGCCTGCCGTCCACGTCGACGGTGACGGGGCGAAGACCATCGCAGACCTCAAGGCCGCCCTCGCCGGCTGACGGTCGACCGGCCCCGACGAGTCGAGGTCGACCCGGCTCAGGTGCAGGTCTTGTTCTTCCCGTAGACGACGATCGGGCGGGTGCCGTCGATGCAGGCCTGGATCTCGTTCTCGCGCTGCGTCACGTCGGGCGGGGGCTTGCCGTACGGCACGGCGAGCCGCCAGGGGTAGGTCGGCGACCACACCATCACCGCCACGAGCCCGCCCTTGGCATCGAAGCCTCGCGACATGGGGAAGCCGCCGTCGCCGTAGCCGTTGTCGAAGATCAGCGAGTCGAGGCCGGGGACGCCGTCGAAGTCGAACGCGGAGAGCTCGGCCTCGAAGTCGAGGTCTGGCGCCTTCCAGCGCTTGAAACCGAGCGAGCTCGCGCGGTCGATGACGGCCTGGCTCAGGATGCCGCCATGGCCGCCGTCCGTGCCGTAGGCGTCCTCGAACCGCCCCCAGCGCGCGACGGCGTCAGCGCCCGGCACCTTCACGAGCACGCCGACGCTGCTCTCGCCGGGCTTGCCCTTGTAGGTGTGCTTGGCCCAGACGATGTCGACGTCCACGACGTCGACCGGTCCGAGCTCGACCTTCACGGCCTGCTCGTCGTCGCCCGGGAACACCCCGAGCGCGCTGCCGTCCATGATCCGAAGGTGCCCTCCGGGGATGTGCAGCCGGCCGTACCTGCGGGTGCTGAACCCGGTCACGCCACCGAGAGCTGCGTCGTAGACACGACCCGATGCGTCCCGGCTCATCCCCAGCTCCTTGGCGGACGTGGGCTCCTTCACCGTCTTCTGGGTGGCCGCAGGAGCCCTGTTGCCCAGGACGTGCGGGGTCCGGGACCCCGTGCAGCCGGAGGCCAGCAGGAGACCTACGAGTACGACCGCGCGCGCACCGTCCACGACGCGGACGCTACTGACGACAGCGGTGTCACCCCAGCGCCACCTGTGCCCCCGAACGATGCGCAGCATCTCGGCCGGCATCCGGGCATCTCGCCGATTCAGGAGGCGGCGCACCGCCTCTGACCTGGGCTGCTCGCCGACCTCTCACCCGTCCTGGCGCGCCGCTTCCCCGAGCGCCAGGGACAGGGGGCGGTAGGCCACGACGACGTTCCCGGTGGCGACGATCACCTCGCCCGACGCGATGGCGATGCCCGCACTCGAGACAGCTGCCGCCACCCCGTCGGCCCCTGCGTCCGCCTGCACGGGCCGCTTCAGCAGCGGCACCCCGGTCGCAAGATCCCAGGCGTGCAGGACACCTGCGTGGTCGGGGGTGACCGCCGCGCCGCCGGCGACCGCCGTCGCCTCGTTGTGGGTCCCGTCGCCTATCGGCGACGCCCACCGCAGCGCTCCGTCCTGCGCACCCAGCGAGACCATCGTGCCGACGGGTGAGCTGGCGCCGACGAGGGAGCCGTCGAACGCCCAGGCGGCGGCGTTGCATGCTGGGCAGGAGGCGCCCACGGTGGACTTCCAGACTCCGGTCATCGAGCCCGCATCAGCGGCGTGGTAGACCCCGGCCTTCTGCAGGTCCCCGATCAGCAAGCGGCCGTGCGCGTCCCGGAACAGGTTGGGCGGAGCACCGAAGTCCAGGTCGAGCTGCAGGCACGGAGCGCTGTCTCCCACCACCAGTTGGAGGTTCGGGTCGTCGCCCACCGCCTGGCACACCGGGTCCACGGCCTGGCGCACCGCCGGGTCGTACTGCTCGATGAGGCCCTTGTAGGAGCCGACGACGGTCCCGAACGTCTCCCGGTCGGGGTTGATGTCGATCTTGAGCACGGCGTTGGTGTTCGGGTGCTCGATCTTCTTGCTGTACGGGTTGCTGGTCCCGGCGTAGGCGTAGCCGTGTGCCTCGTCGACCGCCGGTGCCGTCCAGATGCCGCCGCCGGCGTAGCCGCGGGCCACGTCGGCGTCGGGGATCGCGTAGACCCGCTTGAGCAGATCGCCGGTGACCGCGTCGAAGATCGCGATGCCGCCGCGGCCCTTGGGATCACCCTCGGCAGGCGAGAAGCCGGCGAGCAGCAGCCCGTTCGTGATGACCGGGGTCGCGTTCGTGTAGTAGCCCGCGCCTTCCACGATGGGGGCGCTCCGCCACAGGACCGAGCCGTCGGCTGCCGAGAGGGCGAGGACGTACGGCGCGTCGAGCTGGGAGACAAGCGCCAAGACCGTGGCCGTCGGCGTCGTGGCGTGCGGGTTGTGCTCCCCGGAGTGCCCCGGCAGCGTGCCGGCGGGCAGGACGGCGGGAGAGCCGACGAAGGTCCCGCCCAGACCAGCCGCCGGCACGTCGACGTGCCGGCGCCACACCAGCGAGCCGTCCTTGGAGGCCAGGGCGATGACGTCGCCGCCGGCCGTGTTCACGAACACGCAGCCGCCGCTCACGATCGGCGTGCCGTTGAGGTCCCCGAAGCCGCCGAAGTCCGCGCCGGTGGTGAAGGACCACGCCTTCGTCAGGGTTGGCGCGGTCGCCGCACTGATGTCGCCTGCACTCTTCTGCGTCCGCGAGTTGGACAGGTCGCGACCGAACGTGGGCCACTCGTCCGCGGCGACGGGAGCGCTGCACGGGGCAGTGACCACCGGGGCGGCGGACGAGCTGGTCGGAACGAGGAGAGCGGCTGCCGCGGCGGCCGCGATCAGTCGGGTTCGCTGCACGGGAGCTCCTGGGCGGCTGGGGGTGTCTGGGTACGACAGCGGTACCGCCACGGCTGGTCTCGCTGTGCCGGAAACATCCGGGATGTCCCGATCGGCGAGGACATAGGTACACGACGACGTCGACGAAGATCAACTAGCCGGTGGCGTGATCCCGCCCGCACTCGCAGTGTCCTGGTCCCACATCGTGGGACCGGCTCACAGAGTGCACCCGAAGGGATTCGAACCCCTAACCTCTTGATCCGTAGTCAAGTGCTCTATCCGTTGAGCTACGGGTGCGCGTCCTGGTCGCCCGGGACCGGATGAGCATACCGGAGTCGCTCACGGGAGCGTCGGTGAGAGCTCCGAGCCGAGACGCCCCACGTCCAGCTCTACAGCTTCGGGGCGTACCAGCGAGCGAGCTTGCCGTCCTTGCTCACGGCCCGCAGCCGCTCCTCGGCCAGCGCGCGGCTCTCGGTCGTCGCGACGATGA